>NZ_JBHIOU010000005.1:44940-51101 GCF_042195705.1 Bartonella sp. AP72JLCBS
GCACTCTTCATTCCAGCTTCCCTCCTCGATTAACAAGCTCGTTCTCCCCCCATTTATCTCACCCCATCCATGCAAAAGCCCAACGTGACCCCAAAATTAGCTCACCTCATCATCATACTTTCCAGCGTATTTTCTCCATTCTCACCCCCTTTCAAAACCACAGCACCCTTTAATAAAAGCCTCACCTCCCTCTTCTATCACCCTCACACCATCCCTTCACGCATCCCTTTAAACTACCCCCACCTCTTATCCACACCCTCCCCCTTGTCCATAGGCACTCTCCCATTCCACGCACTCCTTTTTCTCTCCCATCAAACATTTACGACTTACAGCACTCTTCATTCCAGCTTCCCTCCTCGATTAACAAGCTCGTTCTCCCCCCATTTATCTCACCCCATCCATGCAAAAACCCAACGTGCCCCCAAAACACGCACAATGCATAAATCCATAAATCCTCCTCTTCACTTTTACAGATTCACATTTTTACGCTTTTACACATTCACAGAAAACAGCCAACGAAAGATTCACCCCACGCACTGCTCTGTAAACACTGCTCTGCAAAAATCTGATTTCTTGTCTATTAGATTCCCCTGCTGATTATTTCATATGGCTATCCCACATATCAAAAAATGCTGTTTCATCAGACAAGACAAATAAGCCCTTCCTCCAAATATTCTCCACATACTCTTCTCCAGAAAACGCACTTAACACCCCTTTTCATCCCAGCTTTCCCCTCTCCACTCACAAATGCATTCCCCCATTTATCTCACCACATTCCACGCCAAATAAAAGTATACACAAAGCACAAATCCCCCGCATCATTTTACGGATATACGTTTTAACGCTTTTACGTTATTACAGAAGTCAGCCAAATAAAATTTCCACATCACCACCCCGCACCGCTCTGTAAACACTGTTCTGAAAACGAACCCAGCTTTTTGCCTAGTACCTTACAGTCTCCACCCCCCAAAAAAGACAGCACTTCATCAGGCTCAACAAATCAAAGCCCTATCATGAATATTCAAGCTCTTCACTCCTCCTTCAAATAGCGCCGTTTTACGGTATAACAGAATAGAAAATTTTTCATTTTTCTTGCCAATTTTCTGAAATTACTTTATCACTTAAAGTGTCATTTTGATCGTCTACGCAGCGATCAACAGGGAACTAAAAGCCCTAAACCCTAACGTACAATTGAGCCCACTTTTTCGAATATCCTTAGAATTCCGGGAGTTTTTGCTATGTCTAGGTGCGTTTCCGCACTAAAAGCAAAAAGCTGATTTAGGTTCAGTATTTTCAACCTCCCGGAATACCAATGCGAGGGCGCTCGCAACCGGAGGGGGGCTTGAAGTGCCAACTAAAAATCCACATTTTATCGACATTTTGATAGGCAAAAGAATCCGTCACAGACGCATTTCAATAGGGTTTTCCCAAAAAGAATTAGGAAGCCATTTAGGTGTCAGTTTCCAACAAATCCAAAAAAACGAAAAAGGCTTAAATCGTGTAAGCGTAGGGTATTTACTCAAAATCGCTCAAAAACTAGAAGTTCCCGTAAACTTTTTTTATGCAGATATTGCTACAAAAGAAGATCTTCCCACAAAAGAAAATACCTCACACCACAATCAAGAAACCTATAGCGAAAAAGAACACACCCTTTTAAAAAATTTTAGAGACCTCCAGCCGAAAAAACAAAAAGCAATCTTATGGTTGATTTCTGATTAGGAAAAAGAGCAACAATTAACATACCCCCGCCTAAAGTTTCCCATACCTGATATCACCATACCTCCAAGAGTGATGTTTTATGGCATATAAGATAATTCACACTATAGCTCCTCGTTTTCTGTTTCCATTATTGCTTCAAGTCAAGCTGATTAAGGATTGGCAGCTGAGTTTTTAAGTTTGACTATTTGTAGCAAAGCGGAGTTAAACAAAAATGACATTGTCGCTCAAAACCATGCCCCCTATTGCGTTTACGAGACAGTGGAACCGTATCAAGAAGGCAAAGCCCCGAAAAAAACATATGAGCGTTTAAGTAAAAATCAAAGATTAAACCTATAACGTCAAAAAAGCTGCTCTATGTTGGATTATCTCCACGTCCTCTAAATCTCAGAAAAATGATTTAAAACATTTGTTTTATTGATGAGCCAATCATTGAGATCGAACAATTAACAAAGAACGGTTCAGCAATATCCTGATAGCCAATAAACAGAATAATCCACTCAATCCAGAAAGAAGGAACAATTTTCCAGCCGAAGTGTGACCTAAAACAAACGCTCCAACAAACGGCGCCACCAACATAGCTAAATTTTGTATAGACTGCACCCATCCGGAAGCCAATCCAATCTGTTCATTGAAATTGCTTACCAGATAAACATTAGAAGATATGGAAAAGTAAGCGCTAACCATTCCAATAAGGAAAAAACAAAGCAACAAAGTCTCAATACGGAGTAAATCAAAGTAAAAAAAGCACACTGAGATCATGACAAAACCAATCATTGTTGACATTGCCGGCATTAACAACTCTGATATTTTGCCTGTAAGGGGTTTATGCTTTGATTGTTTCACACTCCAAAATCCATAGAGAAAATTACCGATTGCCGAAGCCGATACCAGCATCCCAAGAGCCTGTTTATTCATTTTCATTGCACTAAGAATAACCGGCAACTGATTATTCACCATAAAGATCATGGCAAAATACACAAACATCACCGCCACATAGGCATACCAAGTTGTCCCATAAAGCCTCTGCTTTGATTTTATGGTATTCGCTGTTTTTATCATGAGCGACGAGACAGGTTGTGCACCAAGACAACAAAACACCATAAAGCCTAGCAATGTCAAAAATCCAGAAAACAATAAAGTATAGGTATCTGATAAAAGTACAGACAGAGCACTCCCCAAAGCAGGTCCTATCATCTTTGCCGCGCTATTGATCATGTTAAGCACAGAATAGTAACGAGTCCGTCCGTTTTCAGGCACCGAATTTGCACTGAGAACGGAAATTGCAGGCATGGCTAGACTGTTGAATGTCGCTCGAATAACTGCCAGTATAATAAATCCTTGCAGACTCGTCGCCATCAATAAACCGACAGTACAGAGTGCCCGTAACAGCAGTGACGCCCGCAACCAATGGATCATAGAACGGTGACTTACCAACATTCCAATTGGCTTAGACAGAACGATACCAGGTAATAATGTTGCCGCTCCAATAAAAGCGACATCATATTGATCAGCTTTCCACGTGAACACAGATACGGTCAAAATCACGATATAATCAATCCAACCGCCAAATGACACCACGCCATTACCCAGCAAAAGCACCAACAAGCGATTTTTTACTGCCCCGTCTCTTTGCACCAAAACACGCACCCCTTCTTTTTCGTTAGCAATACTGATTAGATGACCAATTTTTCCTCACACCCTAAAGGCACCAACAACTTTCACGCAACAAAGCACCATCGACCTTCATGCAACAAAGCAATTTATAATTATCCATGGTAAACAAAACCTTTGGGGATAAGTCTTAGATATGTATTAAAACTTCCATCGTTGATTGAACTTAATCTGCGTCTTTGCGAATGACGATAATAAGCAAGCCGTTAATCCAGCTCTTAAATACATTTACGATAATCCCGCGCGCCTCCCCTTCAGTTTCCACACAAAAAAACGCTTTAGCGTTCTTTTCTCAAGAGAACTCTTTATTCTTCTTCATCACTTACTTGTGGTGGGGGTGGTAAAATATAAGAGCCTGAAAGCCAACGATTAAGATCAATAGCTCGGCACCGTGTGGAACAAAAAGGATAAGAAGATTTTTGTGACATCTGACCACAAATAGGACAAGGATGCGGAGGACGGGTCTCTTTTTGCAAATTTAGCTCTTTTTGTTCTTGGCACACCTTTGTCATTGGCTTCTTCATTAACTTTTCTTCTGTTGCTTTTTTTTCATTTTTGCTTTTCTCTTTTTGTTGCTTTTCACCTTGCATTGATCTTACCTTAAAGTTTTTCTAATGCGTTTGTTCAGCCCAGTGAGTGAAAAGTGGATAGTGATAAGCGGTCAAGAGATCGGCTGTTTCAGCCAAAGGCAATCCCACAACATTAGAATAAGAACCCGTGATATGGACAACAAAAGCCCCTGCTTTTCCTTGGATAGCGTAGCCACCCGCTTTCCCTTGCCATTCTCCTGAAGCAAGGTAAGCCTTCATCATGGCAGAGGTTAAGCGTCTAAAGCGAACACGACTTTCAACCAATTTTACGGTTATTTTTCCACGTTCATTGAGCGCACAAATGGCACCATAGACCTTATGCGAACGCCCAGAAAGGTATCGTAAACATTCATAAGCCTCATCCTCGCTTTCTGGTTTGGGGAAAATGGTCCGCCCAACAGCCACCACCGTATCAGCCGCCAAGATAATCATTTTCTGTCCAGGTAATTTTTCTTGACCATTCTGCAACTCGTCTTGACCATTCTGACTGTACCAGCGCAAAATTTTTTGGGCTTTCAGTGCTTTTTCTTTTGCCAAACGTTTGGCAAGGTTTGCAGGATGTTCTTTTAATTTTGGCGTTTCATCAATATCGCTTGCATAAACCTGCTGGGGATCAATCCCTATTTGTGCCAAGAGCGCTAAACGCCTTGGCGAAGCGGAGGCAAGCACCAAATGAAT
Source organism: Bartonella sp. AP72JLCBS (assembly GCF_042195705.1). Classification (NCBI taxonomy): domain Bacteria; kingdom Pseudomonadati; phylum Pseudomonadota; class Alphaproteobacteria; order Hyphomicrobiales; family Bartonellaceae; genus Bartonella; species Bartonella sp. AP72JLCBS. Next base: position 49,599 of record NZ_JBHIOU010000005.1, read on the forward strand.
TTCTTCTGTAAGAGTATCTGCCAAACGTTTTTCCCCCCACTCTCTTATATTTCTCATTTCCACCCCTTCACAATTGACTTCCCTCTCGCCCCCTTTTAAGCGCCCCTTTAGCCTCCCTTTTAAGCGCTATTGATCTCCTTATCCTTTTTCCGCATCGATTTTACAGTTTTTCAAGGCTCTTCAAACACTCCCCTTTTTTCACTCATGAAAAGCAAACTAAAAAACTGTTAAAAAATAATAGAAATAATATGATAGCTTTTAGAAAAAAGTGCAAGCCACCCACGAGGCTACTTATAGCGATATGTAATACGCCCTTTTGTCAAATCATAAGGTGTCATTTCCACCATGATTTTATCACCGGCCAACACCCGTATACGATTTTTCCGCATTCTACCAGCGGTATGGGCAATAATTTCATGATCATTTTCCAGTTTCACACGAAACATCGCGTTAGGTAAGAGTTCAGTAACGATACCAGAAAATTCTAAAACTTCTTCTTTTGACATAAACAAACATTTCCTTTACAGTGCACATATTTTGTTAAGCTGCGCGTTATTTCCAGCGTTCATATCCTATTTTCTTAAGTTTGTGAATAAAAATTCCACAAAAAGGGAAAGGTTTTTCAAGTTTACTCTTCCATGCTCTCAAAAAACGTCATCCCACACCTTAAGAATCAAAACTTTTTTTCCACCAATTTTACCCGCTAATTTCCTTCAATTTTTATGATGATTTTGGTTTCAGTGTGACAAGAAATTACGCTAATTTTTTCCCCTAAAGCATTTTCCCAACACCTCTGACTAATCCCTCCACAACTTACGAACAATCATCCTCTCTCCAACTTTTCCTCACCTTCCACACCTTAAACATGTGCCCTTCAGATAAACACTACTCCCCCCACGCCAGAAGCCCTTCCTTTTCTCAAAAACCTTCTCCATTCTTCACACACCATTCACAACATGCTTCACTGCCCCACACTTCATACTCTACGCATTTCCCATACAGCCTTCCCCATTTTCTCTCTCTTCACACGCTTCCTCTAAGCCACTCTTTCCATTTATGTTGTTCTTCCTACCTTCGAAAACACGATCCCTATACATTGCGTATCATTAACCACAACGCCTCTAACGACATAAAGCCTTTTCCTTTTTTACACATTTCCGTTTTCACGCTTTTACGTATTTACAGAATAAAGCCAAATGAAACTTCCACACCGCACCACTCTATAAACAATAGTATTACCCCAGCTTCTTGCCTAGCCAATCTCCCCAAGCACTTCAGATCACCCACCCACGGACTTCAGATTCCCCTCAAATGACACCACTTCATCAAGTACCATAAAAGCAAAGCGCTATCTCCTCACACCATCCTTTACGCATCCCTTCGCACCACCGCCTCTTCCCCCTCTAGTCTGTTCATTCCTATTCCACCCCCACACTCTCTTCTCCCTTCAATCTCCCTCCGCTTCATCCCAGCTTACCACTCCATTCACAGAAACTCTTTCCC
>NZ_JBHIOU010000005.1:51201-65236 GCF_042195705.1 Bartonella sp. AP72JLCBS
CCCCCACACTCTCTTCTCCCTTCAATCTCCCTCCGCTTCATCCCAGCTTACCACTCCATTCACAGAAACTCTTTCCCCATTTATCTCTCCACATTCCATGCCATGCCAAAAGCATACACAATGCACAAATCCTCTACTCCTTTTTCACGAATATACGTTTTTAAGCTCCCCTTCTAATCATGATTTCGGAGCCGCGTGAGAGGGACAAAACAAGCCGTTAAGTTCTGGGGGTCAAGGACGCCGTTAGGCGCCATGTAATGGTCTCCTTGACCTTAAGAACCTAGGATTGTTAGTCCCCTCATTAAAAGCGGGCTTTAACAGCTTACTTGTAATCTATTTATATCTTTGTAATAATATACATTATGGATAGATTTATTGGGATAGGTAAGGCCGCTCAAGTTTTGGGTGTTTCGATCAGCACTCTACGCCGTTGGGAATGTGAAGGCAAAATTATTTCTGAGCATACGGCAGGAGGTCACCGCCGTTATGACCTATCTAGGTTTAGATCTGGGCTTTTCATTCGAGAGAACTATCACAAAGAAAAACCATTGCTTATGCGCGTGTATCGAGCCATGATCAAAAAGACGATTTAGAGCGACAAAAACAGGTTCTCGAGCTTTATTGCGCAAGCCAAGGTTGGACTTATGAACTCATCTCTGATTTAGGGTCAGGGATGAATTATCGTAAAAAAGGTCTTAAACGTTTATTGGATGCTCTCATTGAAAATGAGATAGGTCGTTTGGTGATTACGCATAAAGATCGTTTATTGCGCTTTGGTACAGAATTGGTCTTCGCCATTTGTGAAGCCAAACAAGTTGAGGTTGTCATTCTTAATCAGGGGGAAGAAAGCAGTTTTGAAGAGGATTTAGCCAAAGATGTTTTAGAAATTATTACTGTCTTCAGTGCTCGTCTTTATGGAAGTCGTTCGAGAAAAAATCAAAAGTTATTAGAGAATGTTCGTCAAGCTGTAGAGGCATCGCAATGATTCTTGCTCACAAAATAGCTCTAGACTTAAACAATAAACAACGAAGCTACATGGCTCGAGCCAGTGGTTGCGCGCGCTTTGCTTATAATTGGGCACTGAAGGAATGGCAGCAGCAATATGAAGCATGGAGAAAGATAATAATTTACAAAGCCTAATGACTATGCGCTACGTAGACAATTCAATTCTCTAAAACGAGAACAATTTCCATGGATGATGGAAGTTACTAAAAATGCTCCACAAATGGCAATTACTCAATTGGGTGTGGCTTTTAAGAATTTCTTTTCAGGGAGAAGCCGATATCCCACTTTTAGAAAGAAAGGAGTGCACGATCGTTTTACTTTGACCAATGATCAAATACAGTTGCAAGGTTTCAAGATAAGAATTCCCAAGCTTGGTTGGGTTCGTCTGCGGGAACAATTGCGATTTCAAGGAAAGATCTTGTCAGCAACCATTAGCCGTAAAGCGGATCGGTGGTTTGTAAGTCTTAGCGTTGAAACAGATAATCAAGAGTCACTGAGCGAGAACCAAGCTATTGTTGGTCTTGATTTGGGCATCAATGCACTTGCAACGCTTTCGACAGGAGAAACCATAGGAGGCGTTAAACCTTATAAGGCTTTGCTAAATCGTTTACGGCGCTTATCACGAAGGCTAAGCCGTAAGCAAAAAGGCTCGAGCAATCGTTATAAGGAGAAACAAAAACTCGCTAAGCTTCATGCACGAATAAGCAATATCAGAACAGATCATTTGCATAAGATTACAACAGATTTAATTCAGCGTTTTGGTACATTTTGTCTCGAAGATCTTCATGTAAAAGGCTTGCTGAAAAATCAGCATTTATCGCGTGCCCTTGCAGATCAAAGTTTTTTCGAGTTTCGCCGTCAATTGGAATATAAGGCGGCACGTTATGGTCGACAGATTGTTATTGCAGATCGTTGGTATGCGAGCAGTAAGATCTGCCATCATTGCGGATGTAAGATTGAACAATTGCCTCTTAACATACGTGAGTGGAGATGTTCTCATTGTGGTACGAACCATGATCGAGACATTAATGCCGCGATTAATTTAAAAAACTTGGCGGTGAGTTCCACCGTATCAGCCTGTGGAGAGGAAGGCTCTGGCCAATGTCCTGTAACTTTGGTGAAACCAGCCTCAAAGAAGCAGGAAATCAACAGTATATTCAATCAGAAATGATCACATTTACATAAGTTTGATAGAACGGTCTGATCTCATGATTTTGGTGAGCGTTCCGGAGAGTTTGAGAGGCGGAAAGCCTCTCATTAAAAAATAAAGTTTATAAATAAAAACTATTTTCATTTGCCAATCTTCTGAAATTACTTTATCACTTAAAAGATATTTTGATCGTCTACGCAGCGATCAAGAGGGATTCAAAAACCCTAAGCTCTAGCGTAAAATGAGCCCACTCTTGTGGGTGTCCCGGAATTCCGGGAGTTTTTGCCATGTCCAGGTGCTTTAAGCACTAAAAGCAAAAAAACTGACTAGAGCTCAGTATTTTGACTCCCGGAATACCAATGCGAGGGCGCTCGCAACCGGAGGGGGGCTTGAAGTGCAAACCAAAAATCCAAATTTTATCGATATTCTGATAGGCAAAAGAATTCGTCATAGACGCATTTCCATGGGACTTTCCCAAAAAGAATTAGGAAGCCATTTAGGTGTCAGTTTCCAACAAATCCAAAAGTATGAAAAAGGCTTAAATCGTGTAAGCGTAGGATGTTTACTCAAAATCGCTCAAAAACTAGAAGTTCCCGTAAACTTTTTTTATGCAGACATTGCCACAAAAGAAAATCTTTCAACACATGCCTCACACTATGATCAAGAAACATACAGCGAAAAAGAACATTCACTTTTGAAAAATTTTAGAGAGCTCCAGCCGAAAAAACAAAAAGCAATCTTGTGGCTGATTTCTGATTAAGCAAAAGAGTAACAATTAATATTATTCCATTCATATACCCCCTTAAGTCAAATTCAAACCAGCACTCCACACCCCTCCAAATCACGCCATTTTATGGGATATTGATTTTTCTTGCCAATCTCCTGAAATTACTTTATGAATTGGCCTGTGTTTTTTGGTCGTCTACGCAGCGGTCAATAAGGAGTTGGATTCCTTAAAACTTAACACATAAACAATTATGGCTATCCCGGAAATTCCGGGGGCTTTTGTTATGTCCAAGTGCTTTAAGCACTAAAAACAAGAGACTGTTTAAGTTCAGTGAATCCAACCTCCCGGAATACCAATGCGAGGGCGCTCGCAACCGGAGGGGGGCTTGAAGTGCAAACCAAAAATCCAAATTTTATCGACATTCTGATAGGCAAAAGAATTCGTCAAAGAAGAATTGCCATGGGACTTTCCCAAAAAGAATTAGGAAGCTATTTAGGTGTCAGTTTCCAACAAATCCAAAAATATGAAAAAGGCTTCAATCGTGTAAGCGCAGGGTGTTTACTCAAAATCGCCCAAAAACTGGAAGTTCCCATAAGCTTTTTTTATGCAGATATTGCCACAAAAGAAAATCTTTCAACACATGCCGCACACTATGATCAAGAAACATACAGCGAAAAAGAACATTCACTTTTGAAAAATTTTAGAGAGCTCCAGCCGAAAAAACAAAAAGCAATCTTATGGTTGATTTCTGATTAAGCAAAAGCGCACACAAAGCATAAATTCTCCGCATCATTTTACGGACATACGTTTTTATTTTACGGATCAACGTTTTGATGCTTCTCCACATTTACAGAAAGCAGCCAAACGAAACTTTCAAATTCCCCCCGCATCACTTTGTAAACATAGGTTTGTCAACAATACAGCTTCTTACTCTAGCCAATTCCCCTGCTGATTTCAGATCACGACACCACAAAGGATAATGTTGCATCAAACGCGACAGATACCTCCTATTTTAAAATATTCTTGCCCCTTCACCACCCTAAAGTAAGATCACGCAAAGCACCGGTCAATCCCACTTCAAAAACAACTTTCCCCACACCCTCTCTCCTCAACACCCCCACCTCTTCATTCAAGCGTCCCCCCCTTCATAAGACTCTTCATCCCCACCCCCTCTTTCCTCTCTCGTCAACACACCCACCTCTTCATCCCCCCAATCTTCTCTCCACATTCCATGCCATGATAAAATCATACACCACGCATAAAGTCCCAGCTTCCTTTTTTACAAATTTCCGTTTTTACGCTTTTGCATATTTACAGAAAGCAGAAAATCTGTAAAAAATGCATTACACAATAACGTTTTCAACAACTGTCATTAAAATCTCACCTCCCTTTTCATCTAAATCCCCCTATTTTCACTTAAATCATAGATATAAACCGCCCTATTATCGTATTGAGCAGCATAAAATTTTTCGACAAATTCTAGCGATCAAAAGAGTGCATAAGAAGCATTTTACGACTTTTAAAAGAATTTTTATTTACACCCAGTGCTTTTTTGTAACGTAGAAGAGCACATTTAATTAATTGACTATAAGAAAGTTTGAAATGAGAGAAGCTTTTCGTTTTTCTCGTTCAACATCCACAACGATAACTCCTTCTTATAAATCAATTTTTTTCGTAATACAAAACGCACCAAAAGGAATAGACTTGTGTTGCATATTCACGCGCTTGTTTTAAAGAAAGATCTCTCAACGCTCATCACACCCATTTTGCAAAACGCCGCCCGTAAAGAAATGGTAAGCCCCCATGAAGTATATAAAATCCTTTCAGCCCTCCCCTATCTTTACGCTTATGGAAAAACACGTTTACGCTTATGGAAGAACAAGGCCGGCATCATCACAAAAACTCTGCCAGCTCCCAATGTTGCAGACAGCCTTCGGTTCAAGAGATAATTCATTAAAGGCATGCCTTTCTTGTACAGTTTTGACCCACATGCACGCCCCACCACTTATGATGTATAAGCCAAGTAATTTTAATTGATTTAATATGAGAGAACTGGTGATGAAAAATTTTATTATATTCAGCAACGCGCTTCACGGTAAAAAAATGGTTCTTTATTATTATAAATCAATATATTAATAAAGAAGAGAGTCATCATCAAGACGCTTACCTTTTTCTAAAAAAGGCTTCACACTGAAAGAAAACATCTAAAACTTAGATAAAAAAAAAGGTTTGCCTCTAATAAACAAACCTCTGCAGAAAATTATTCACATAACTTTCAAAATTTTAAATTAATCCCTCTAGAAGCAATAAAAACGCTTTAGAAGCACCAAAATGAATACAAAAATCAATTTAACACAATGTTAAGAAAAATCAAGAACAAAAAATTTTTATCGTTAATGCACCTTTAAAAAACGAGGCTTTTTAACCTACGCGGCTCAAAAGTCCGGGGCTTCTCTACAAACGCCTCCAAGCCAATCAATCCCTTCATCTCTCTCAAAAGACAGCATAAAAGGTTCACAATACAAGTCTTCGCTAAAAAAATATCAATCGCCAGCGCTCATAAAAGCCAGCGTTGGTATAAAAGATCAGATTATCGAACAATCTTGCTAAAATGTCTTCCCAATAAATAAAAAAGAAGCGGATTCTTAAATATTTCCGCCTCTTTAACAATAAAAATTATGATGAGGGATTATTAAAAAATTTCAAGACTGTGAAGGGAACCAATTTGATAACAATTCATACCTTACAGGATCATCGGCACACTGTCCACCACCACATTCCAGTATGGTAGAAATCAAATTTGCCGCAATCAAAAACACAAATAAAAAACTTGCCGCTTTACTCAAGACTGGAAAAGGAGAAAATTCTTTGAACTTGTGTGCCAACTCGCCTAAAATCATGACAAATGAGACAGCAAAGATACAAAGGACAGAAATAATGAAAGCCCAAGTATAAAAATGCAATCCAAAGAACGTTGAACCATATCCTAAATCATCGGGTGTGATATGCAAAAACACTTGCCGTGCTGCCACAGCACTGGTTACCATACAACCAAGAATAACCATACCATAATGGGTATTTTTCACCTTATGGTGAATATTGAGCAAGAACCCACAACCTGCCAGCATCAATCCAACGCGCTGCAGCAAACAAAGGGGACAAGGTAACTCAAACTTTACCAATTGATAATAAAAAGCCACCACCAAGACAATAGATAACCCAAAGAGTCCTAGCGTATTCATAAAGATGACGAAGTGAGGATTTTTTTGTTCAACATGTTCCATGGCTATTCTCTCAAAAAGATAAATTTAAAGTAGAAGTTGCGTGATGATTGAAAGTGAGAAGAATGACAACGAATAAAATTGCCCACAAAGCATAACTTATATTTTTTTTGCCACACATAGTCGTTACTGCAGTACCTAAAGCGATTAAAAATGGAAGAAACATAGCTTTTAAATCTCCTTTACATCCGTTGTTTAACTCTTATTTATTTCAGCGTTCACCATATTACAAAATTGGGCAAAAAAGAGACCATGGATTTATTATTCACAATTCGTCACTCGCGATTGATATTGCCATTATATTTAAGTGAAAAAACGATATAATCGCTCAGAAGCACATCTCAACAAAAGCGTTAAAAGCACAAAAGCGTTGATTATTCGCTTCCCCTTATATCTGCCATTGTTAAAGATATATCGACAATTATAAAGATTATATCCCCTATAAAGATTATATCCCCCACTCACAAAAGAATCACTTGAACAACAAAATAAATAGGCTTTGAAATTGAGAGATATACATCTCTTTTTTTCTCAAAAGAATATCCTCATTTTGCAACACATTTTTGACATAAAAATCTCTTTTTCTCATAAGCAATGTTTCAAATTGCAACAGATTTTATATCATATGGTGATCTTGTTTATTTTAGCAAATAAAAAATAAGACATTTTTTTAAAAAAAACTTATAATCAATGGCTTTTCCCCAATACATTTTTCCCTCTTATCTTAAATAAAAGACAATACCGCAAGCTCAACAGCCTCATGGGTCCCACGCCACCCCGTGACATTGCCCTCCCCGCTCACAAGAAGTGCTTCATGCCTTCAATACTTTAGTTTTTCATCTCTCGAGATCCCCTTTAAATTTTTAGCTTTCCGCCTTATTTGAAAAATAACTGTTTCTCTGTCATCAATTGGCTTTGCAAAAAGAATATAAAACTTTAAAAAAAATAATGATAAAGAATCGCATTGAACCTTTGAAAAGGATAGAGAATGATGAAAAAATCATGTGATGTGGCGATTTTAATGGGGAGCCAATCGGATTGGCAAACGATGTGCCATAGTGCAGATATTTTGACGAATCTTGGTATTTCTCATAGTTCGCATATTGTCTCAGCACACCGAACTCCTGAACGCCTTTATCAATTTGCAAAAGAAGCAAAAGAAGCAGGGTTTAAAGTTTTAATTGCCGGTGCGGGGGGTGCAGCGCATCTTCCAGGTATGTTAGCAGCCCTTACTCCTCTTCCTGTTTTTGGCGTTCCAGTGCATTCTCACTCTCTTTCTGGTCAAGATTCTTTGCTTTCAATCGTGCAAATGCCAGCAGGGATACCCGTCGGCACATTAGCAATTGGCAAAGCAGGTGCAATTAATGCAGCACTTTTAGCCGCAGCCGTTATGGCCGTTTATGACCATGATCTCGCCCAACGATTAGAAGATTGGCGTCAACAACAAACAGCCAATGTCGCCCAAACGCCTGTAACGGAGGTTTAAAATGGCACCGTTTTCCACCCCCCCCTCAGCCAACACCACTCCCTCCAACACCACCTTAGCCAACACCACCTCAGCCAACACCACTCCCTTCACCATGTTACCTCCAGGCAGCGTCATTGGTTTAATCGGGGGGGGACAATTAGCGCGGATGCTCGCCATAGCGGCCGCAGAATTAGGATTTCGAACCGTTATTTTTTGCCCTGAAGCCGATTGCCCAGCCGCTCAAACAGCAAACAACCATATTGTTTCCTCCTATGACGATATATCAGCTTTAGATCATTTTATTTCTCAGTGTGATGTTGTCAGCTATGAATTTGAAAATCTTTCGCTTCAAACGGTTCAATATGTAGAAAAGAATAAGCCTGTTTATCCTTCTTCCAAAGCATTAGAGATCACGCAAGATCGACTTTTTGAGAAGCAATTTTTGCGTGATCAAGGGATTGGCACCGCGTTATGGCACGCTGTTGACAATTCTTCTTCTATTCTTTCCGCTCTTGATACCTTAGGCGGACGTGGTCTTTTAAAGACGCGTCGTTTTGGTTATGACGGGAAAAACCAGATCAAGCTTGATCACCCAGATGAACAAACCCTTGACGAAGCCTTAAGGACTTTTCAAGAACAGCCTTGTATTTTGGAAGAAATAGTTCCTTTTTTATCGGAAATTTCGGTTCTCTCGGCCCGCACAAAACAAGGAGAACATATTTTTTATGATTGCCCTGAAAACCAACATAAAAACGGAATTCTTCATAAGTCCTTTGTTCCATCACATATTCCACTTGACGTGCAAAAAGCAGCTCAAGAAATCAGTGTAACAGTCATGGATGCCCTCGATTATGTTGGTGTTCTTTGTATTGAACTTTTTGTCTTAACGAATGGTCATCTTTTAGTGAATGAATTAGCACCGCGTGTCCATAATTCTGGTCATTGGACACAAAAGGCATGCATAACTTCACAATTTGAACAGCATATCCGTGCTATTTGCGGACTTCCCTTAGGCAGTCCCTATCGCCATAGCGATTGCCAAATGACCAATCTTCTTGGTAACAATTTTAGCACGTTAAAATATTTTCTGAAGCAAGAGCGCACATCGATCCATTTATATGGCAAAAGCACTGTTCACCCCAACCGCAAAATGGGGCATATCATCCAATTACTGGGACCAGCCAACAAATCTTAAGCCCACATATATACAAATACTTTTTCACACTTTTCCCCCAAATGAACTGAAAAAACAACCTCTCCCCCCACACCGATATCCATCGGCTTCAAAAGCGCCCCTAACCTTTTAATTCTCCCCTGAAAGGGCGTGAAGCCCTCCTACAAGCTCCTTCTCTTCCATGCCCCCACCCTCAAAGATACAAAACCACACCAATCAACAATCCAACAGCTCCTCCTCCTTTTCTCAAAAACATCCCCCCACGACTAAAAGCAATTCACCAGCCCCCAAGTTCATCACCCCTCCACCTTCCACCGCATAAATATTCCCCCATAACATACGCAGCCCCTTCATTTTTCTTTTAATGCCAATCTTTAGGCCTTTTAATTCCAACCTTTAGAGGATAAACTTACCTCTTGCGGCCTATAGAGAGCATTCTAACAATGCGTTCTCATTGCCTCTAGTCTCCCTTTTTATGTTCATTTTTTCACAAAATTGCCAAGCGCTCCGCACCACCCCTTGAGTTTCATGTCAAAGATATCATTACAGTACTAAGCTTATCCATCATAGCAATATCCTCTCTCCCCTCATAAGGCGATATTACCTGTGTCGTATTTTCTAGGGCTTGAAGCGTCTCTCCTTATTTCATTTCGCGATAAGGCTTAAAAGAGCAGATGTACATACACTCCACACTGAAAGAAAACCGTAAATTTAGCTTACACGCTAAAACACCAGCCGCTTAAAATATCACTCACTTTAATATCTGTAATATTTGTGACCTCCGTTATGTCTATCGCCTTCGTTCTTTCCCCTATAAAGTTACATTATTCAAATTTGCGCGCCTAACCGCGCTCAAGGACGAAGATTTCTGTGCCAATCTGTCAACAATCAAGCTTTTCTTAAGTAAATTCAACCGGCTAAACACTTCAATATTAAATGCCTCTTCGCCTATAGTTTAGTGATAAAATATAATTGTACTCACAAAACAAATCTTTTATATAGCGGCACGAAAAATTGTACATGCCTCATAATAATAAAGGGAAGATGCGCTACAGACGTAGCAAGTCATTCGTATTATAATTATAACAAGTACAGAAATCTTTTTTCATTTCATAAAAATAGTCTGAGAAACTGAGTTATTCGCTTTATCAAAAGACAAAACCTTCAAGAAACAAACGAATATCAACATGACAAAACCAAACCTATCAAATGCATCACCAAAAGAACAAAATGATACATCTTCTCAATGGGACTTAGTCCTCGATATCCAAAAAGAAGTTAAGGAAACATTAAAGGCTGGTGTTGTTTCACTGGGAGAATTTATATTCATAATCTTTATAAGCGTCTGTTTATACATTTTTCTCTCAATATTAGGCCATGCGGATAAACCTCAAATGGATGCTGCAAGTTTAATCGGGCTGATATGCGGATTAATTCTGTACGGTTCGATACCAATCTCTTTGGTGCTACGGATCATAGTAAAGAAGAAACTGAAAAAAGTAATGAAACAACTAGACGAAGCGGTTGCTAATCAAAATATAATAAGGAGAGAAAAATGATTGAAGCTATAATATTAGGGCGCATTCTAGGGATCATTGTCGGTTGTGCAATAATAACATTATCCGTTTGGCTTGTTTATTCTACCATTAAATATCGAAAACTGTACCGTAAAGCGCTTACAGGACTAAACTTAGCAATTCAAAAATGTAATAAAGAAATTAATAAATAAAAAAAGTCGTGAAAAACGTGGTGTTAAAATACCATAATCCTTATTTTCATATTTCTAGACGTATTTAATGTGATTACCAGTTATTGATGACCCATATTGAGGGTATGAGATTTTTCATAAGGGGACGTTTGAAACTATAGGCATGATATTATGTGCGTATAGCCAATACAAGAAACAATTCCAACGGCTCCCCCTCTTCCCCCACTTCAAGCATTTCAGCCGGCGCACGCACCTGACAGGGCTTCACAAGCCCGCAACAAACAAGCCCCTTACGTTTTAAGAAGTCCCCCTTTGCCCTTAACGACAAAAAACCACACCACTTCAACAATCCAACGGCGTCCCCTCTTCCCCCCACTTCAAGCATTTCAGCCGGCGCATGCACCTGATAGGGCTTCACGAGCCCCCACAAACAAGCCCCTTGCGTTTTAAGAAGCCCCCCCTTGCCCTTAACGACAAAAACCCACACCACTTCAACAATCCAACGGCTCAACAGCGCTCCTGTTCTTGCAACACTCCCTAACAGAGCTTATTTGTTTAAAGCTGAAAAGGCTTTTACTTTTTTCCACTCTTTGTGCTTTTTTGTGTCCTTTTTTTACGAGAAAATTTTTACCTTCAAGGCAACCATTAACACACCCTAAGGAATTTGTAAGGGATATACCCTTGACAAGAATAAGACTTCTTGTTAAATCTCTCCTACTTTTTTGCAATTTTCACTTATCGTTGTGCTAATGAAGTGGTTAATGCGTACCTTAAGAGTGCGCTTTTCTTTTTGTGATCACAGTGAAAAAGTGTATCGTGTGATGTTATCATGCAAGTACGATATCGCAATGCAATGCTCATAGAGTAAGCAGTCTATTGGGGTTGTAATATTGTATTTTCGTGTTTTAATATTGTATTATAGTATTGTGTTACGTAAACTATTTAAACGGTGAATATGATGAAAATTAAAAATTCGCTTAAAGCACTAAAAGAGCGCCACCGTAACAATCGTTTGGTGCGTCGTAAGGGTCGTGTTTATATTCTTAATAAAACGAACCCACGTTTTAGAGCACGTCAGGGCTAATTCTTTTAGGACTAATTTCTTTAGGATCAATGTTTTTATGCCTACTTTGATTGTAGGCTTAAAAAATTTTTCTTGAGTTTTTTTGGTTACAAGTCCGTTGATTACAAGTCTAGTATTTGATAATATTTGGTGATTTATCTTTTGGGGGCTTGTTTTTATGGATTCTTTTATTTTTTTAAAAGCCTTTCGATTTTTTCAGCTGCGTTTTTTCTGTATTTTTCAGCGCGCGTTTTTTCTTTTTTTTGTTGGTGTTTTTTGTTTTGTTCCCTCGAGCTATGGGCAAAATCCTCCTTCTCTTCCTGAAGATCGGCCTTCTCCACAATCGCTTTTACCGTTAGATGATCTTATTCCCAATTCTCCTCCCCCTTCCTCAACGCCCTCCGATTCTGATTCCTCGGCGGTTATTCTTGAAGATCTTGACAAAGAGCAGCTTTCCCATGTTGACAGAGTTAAGCAGCGCAAAGAAGCAGAAATTTCACGTTTACTCAAAGAATTGAAATATTGTGCTGATGTTGCTAAAGCGAAAAAGATCAGTCAACAACTTCAACATTTATGGTCCCAATCGGGAAGTGAGACGATTGATCTTTTAATGTCATGGGCTGAAAATGCACTCAACAGCGACGATTATGGACTTGCGCTTGATTATATTGATAATGCTCTTGCACTTTTACCTACTCATGCTGAAGCTTGGGTAAGGCGTGCTTGGATTCACATTCAACTGAACGATTTCAAACTTGCCCTGCTTGATCTCAACCATGCTCTTGAACTTGAGCCGCGCAATTATAGTGCTTTTTTTGAACTTGGCGTTGTCATGGAAGCAACGGAGCGTCCCAAACTTGCTCTTAAAGCTTATGAAACAGCATTGGATTACTATCCACAAATGCGCAGGATTCAAAAGCGCGTTCAAGCTCTGTTAGACGAACAATCACCCCAAGCTCTTTGAAACCATTCAAGAATAAGACGCTTTACGGAATCCTTTCAAACCTAGATAAGACGCAAGCCGGCTTCACATTCCACTCAATAAACTGCCCCTGCTTATAACCCCCCCCAATTGACAGTGTCTTTTTTTGAAACTTAGCCATTACCATGGAAGCAACAGAGCGTTCAAAACTTGGCTCTTAAGATTGATGAAACAGCATTGGATTACACTCCACAAATGCGCAGGCTTCAAAAGCGCGTGCAAGCTCTGCTAGACGAACAATCACCCCAAGCTCTTTAAAACCATTCAAGAACAAGACACTTTACGGCATCCTTTCAAACCTAGATAAGACGCAAGCCGGCTTCACATTCCACTCAATAAACTGCCCCTGCTTATACCCCCCCCCAATTGACAGTGCCTTTTTTGAATTTGGACTTTTTTGTATTGAAGGCATCTTCCAAACACTGCCAATATGCCCCTTACAGAATTTCTTCTCATAGCAAGCATACGGGCTTCACGCCTAAGTCCTCTTCACGCCGTTTCTTCTTTTCACACCTTCCATCATGGATAAAAAAAATTGTAAACACGATCCTCAAAAAATACTTTTTGAAAAAAGCTTAAAACATCGCTTAGCGCCTCTAATAAACTATCACCGTCTGTTTTTTATTTATGAGCTTCAACCATATAGAAGCACATACCGTATCGGCTCTCCTCCACCCCTCAAAGTTGATAAAACAGCCCTGAAATATGGCTTCACAAAGCAAAAACTTCAAAGGTGCAACACCAATTCAACCAACATCCTTGAATAAGAAATATTCCTTTCAAAACTCCTCCAAGCATTACCACGAAACATAAAAATCAAGTACTGTCCCAAAAGAGCCAATCAAGCCATTGCCAATAAACCGTTCTGCGTCACTCAATCACCCACCCCCACTCATATTTTTTGCTTTTTTACTTTGAATAAGCCATCCATCATACAGCCATTTCGAGCAACCACCGACAATATCATCAATCTCTCCTGAAATACTTCATGAAAAAGAAGAGAGCGAAGTTATTTTATCTCTAGCAGAAGCTCTGAAATTGTTTTATATTAAGGAGGGTGTTCTGCGCTTCTCGACAGGAAATAACGTATTCCTGAGACCTTAATGATCTCCAAGGGAGCTGTCCCTGATCAAGCCCGTGGGCTTTTTCATATGGCGCCCACCTATTTGTATAGGTTCCCGGGATCAGCTTTTTCCATCGGCTGTTGTGGATCACCCTTTATTTATATAACTTTTTTACATCAAATTTTTCCAGCTAAAATTGAGAGCGTCCTTTTACATAAGACCAATGACGATACTCTCTTTTCAAGAAATAAAAATTACGATAAGCTTTATTTTATAAAACAGACAGCACTTACAAAATAATCCCCTCTATGAATCTGCTTCACCCCTTCGCACGCAAGCAACGCAAAAGCGGCTTGTCGCACCAAAATACCCCCTAAAGAGCACACACTTTTTTTCATGCTTTTTTTTCATGA
>NZ_JBHIOU010000005.1:65336-88729 GCF_042195705.1 Bartonella sp. AP72JLCBS
ACAATGGATAAAATACCAGCATCTTATAAAACAATTGACGAGACAATGACAAATAATCCCCTCTATGAATCTGCTTCATCCCTTCGCACACAGCAACGCAAAAACGGTTTATCGCGTCGTGATGCTCTTTTAACAGAAGAGCGTGCACTCTTTTCGCAGCGTGCTTGTTGCCACTTTATTGAATACCTTGAAAAGAAGGGAACCGATTTTTCACGCCTCATTTTAGCAGGCTATTGGCCCATTAAATCGGAAATTGACCCGCGTCCTTTACTGGATGCTGTAGCGTTACGCGGTGGGCATTTAGCCTTACCAGCAGTTCTTGATTCCACCACCATGATTTTCCGTGCATTTTCGCCCAGCACAATTTTAGAGCCCATGCGTTTTGGCACCTTTGGTCCGGGTGCAGACAATGACGTTGTTGCCCCCAATAATATTATTGTTCCGCTTTCTGCGTTTGATCGTCAATGTCACCGTCTTGGCTATGGAGGAGGATACTATGACCGTGCTGTTGCAGCTCTTGAAAAACAAGGGCATCAAATGACATTATGGGGCATAGGATTTTCATGTCAGGAGGTTTCTTCTATTCCCGCAGCAGAACACGATCTACAGGTACAAGGAATTTTTACAGAAAAAGGTTTCTTAAAATGTTAAAGTGTGATTAAAGCGCCTATGCGTTTTTTATTTTTAGGTGACATTGTTGGTAGCACAGGCTGTAAAGCTGTTTTTGAACACCTTCCTCAACTGATTGAGAAATGGCAGCTTGATTTTGTTGTGGTAAATGGTGAAAATGCCTCTGGTGGTTTTGGTCTCACACAAGAAACGTATCAAGATCTTTTGATAACCGGTGTTGATGTTGTCACCACAGGTAATCATGCTTTTTCTCACAAAGAAGCATTGCAGTATGCCCATGAGAGTGATCGTTTTTTACGCCCTGCCAATTTTTCGAAAGAAACTCCTGGAAAAGGTTCTGGTGTTTTTACGGCAAAAAATGGCGCCCGTGTTCTTGTCGCCAATCTGTTGGGCAACGTTTTTATGCCGTGTAAAGTAGAAGATCCATTTGAAACAGCGGAAAATATTCTGCTTGCCTGTTCGTTGATGGAGCAAGCCGATACGATTATTTTTGACTTTCACGCAGAAACGACAAGCGAGAAGCAATGTTTTGGCCATTTTCTTGATGGTCGTGTAAGTGTTATCGTTGGCACACATACGCATATTCCCACGGCTGACGCGCAGATCTTAGAAGGTGGGAGCGCCTATTTAACAGATGCAGGCATGTGTGGAGATTATAACTCCTCTCTTGGAATGGATAAAGAAGAACCCTTACACCGTTTTCTTTATAAGACGAAGCAAGATCGTTTTGAACCGGCGTGTGGTCCTGCCACCCTTTGTGGTTTAGCGGTTGAGATTTCAGATCGCACCGGTTTAGCAGAAAAGGTCTCGGCGGTACGGATTGGTCCTCATTTAAAGCCTGAAGTTCCGGATTTTTGGTAGCTTCTTTTAAGCCGCCCCTTTGATAGTTTCTTTCCAAGATTTCCTTTTGAGAACTCTATTTGGCAAGACGACTTTTCCAGCCCTTCCCAAATCCTAAAAACACCCCACCCTCCAATTTGCCTAATACAGCAACTTTTCTAGCACAAATAAGTCACTCTTTTAAAAAAAATAAAGGATAAAGGATAAAATTTTTCGTGATTTTTAAAACGATGAGAAGGAGGTTTTATTTGGACATTTCTGCGGGGGGGGGGAGGAGAAATGCTAACCCCCTTCTCTAAAAAAAGCTTTATATAATAATTTATTATTTAGCAAGAGCCTCTTTAATCTTTTTTTGATTCTAACGAAAATTTAATCTTAAAATTGCTTTTTGCTTTTTAGGTTTGAGCTCTCTAAAACTTTTCAAAAGGATGTGCTCTTCTTTACTTGAAATCCTTTCATCACAGCAATACAAGGCATTTTCTTTTGTCGAGAGATCCGTATAGAAAAAAGAAATGGGAACATTGAGAATATCAGCAATTTCCTGTAAACGCCCCGCCCCCTATACGATTAGAGCCTTTTTCATATTTTTGGATTTGTTGAAAAGTCACACCTAACTGGCTACCTAATTTCTTTTGCGGCATTCCCAGCATTGCTCTTTTAAAGCGAATTTTTCTGCCTATCGAAATATCGTTAAAGTGTGGATTTTTAGCTTTCACTTCAAGCTCCCCTGCCGGTTGCGAGCGCCTCTTATGCGTATTCCGGGAGTCAAAAACACTGAGTTCAGTCAGCTTTTTTGCTTTTAGTGCTAGAGAGCACCTGGACATAGCAAAAACTCCCGGAATCTCGCGATACTTATAAAGCAGGCTAATGTTTCATCTTGGATTTTCAGGCTTTGGGTTCCACCATTCAACCACACTATACGACGAGAACCTTGGTGCTTGTTCATAAAATAATTTCTGGAGACCAGCAATAAAAATTAAAACAGTGTTTTTATCTCATGAGACAATCAAACACAAAATTGCTTTCTGTTTTTGAGGTTTGAGCTCTCTAAAACTTTTCAAAAGGATGTGCTCTTCTTTACTTGCGATCCCTTCATCACAGCAATACAAGGCATTTTCTTTTGTCGAGAGATCCGTATAGAAAAAAGAAATGGGAACATTAAGAATATCGGCAATTTCTTGTAAACGCCCAGCTCCTATACGATTAGAGCCTTTTTCATATTTTTGGATTTGTTGAAAAGTCACACCTAACTGGCTGCCTAATTTCTTTTGCGACATTCCGATCATTGTTCTTTTAAAGCGAATTTTTCTGCCTATCGAAATGTCGTTAAAGTGTGGATTTTTAGCTTTCACTTCAAGCTCCCCTGCCGGTTGCGAGCGCCCTCGCATTGGTATTCCGGGAGTTGAAAGAGCTGAAACTTGACTCAGCCTTTTGCTTTTAGTGCTAGAGAGCACCTGGACATAACAAAAGCTCCCGGAAATCCGGGATATCCATAAAGCTGGATAAATACGTGTCTCAAGTTTAGGGTCTTTCATTCCCTGTTGATCGCTGCGTAGACGACCAAAACATTCTCTTACCAATAAAGTAATTTCATGAAATTAGCAATAAAATTTAAAAACAGTCTTTATTTTATGAGCTCCACCCCCGCCTCTCAAACTTTTATGCCCGCTCGTAAAAACTCCAAAACCATGAAATAAAACCCACGTTTATTGAGAGGACTAATAACCCTTTATTTTTGAGATCACACCTCCCAAAAGCACACCTAACAACATATCACCCCCTCCCAAAGCCATTTTTGAGAGACATCTTACAGATTTACACTGTGATGCGTTGGATTTTTGCACCACAACGAGCCAATTTTTCTTCTAATCTCTCAAATCCACGATCAAGATGATAAACACGATTGACGATTGTTTCCCCCTTTGCTGCCAATGCTGCAATCACAAGAGAAACAACAAGCACGCAAATCCGTCGCCATGACAGGAGCCCCTTGCAAATTCTCTGTTCCATGAGATAGTTGCCCTCTCGCCCATCAAGCTTTATCTGTGCCCCTAAGCGATTGAGTTCTTGAACATGCATAAAACGATTTTCGAAAACCGTCTCTGTAATATGCGCGCTTCCCTCAACCCCGTGTCATGAAAGCATGCCGCCCACACAACAGCCACCCCCCCAAGCAACCTCTCAAAGCCATTCTTTGGAGCATATCTTTGAAAGCTTTACACTGTGATACGTTGGATTTTTGCGCCACAACGAGCCAATTTTTCTTCTAATCTCTCAAATCCACGATCAAGATGATAAACACGATTGACGATTGTTTCTCCCTTTGCTGCCAATGCTGCAATCACAAGAGAAACAGAAGCACGCAAATCCGTCGCCATGACAGGAGCCCCTTGCAAATTCTCTGTTCCATAGACAGTTGCCGTCTGCCCATCAAGCTTTATCTGTGCTCCTAAGCGATTGAGTTCTTGAACATGCATAAAACGATTTTCGAAAACCGTCTCTGTAATATGCGCGATTCCTTCAGCCCGTGTCATGAGCGCCATGAATTGCGCTTGGAGATCAGTTGGAAAAGCAGGATAAGGTCCTGTTTTAATATCAACGGGCATAATTTTGGTGTTCTTTGGATTTCGCTTAATATGAATTCCTTGAGGTTCTATTTGAATCTCGAGTCCTGTTTTTTGGAGCACCTTAAGCACCTTTGTGAGATGATTAGGATTTGCATTTTTAAGAAAGACATCTCCTCCCGTCATAGCAACAGCCATTGCATATGTTCCCGCTTCGATTCGATCAGCAATAACGCGTACTCTAGCACCGTTGAGTTTTTTAACCCCTTCAATTGTAAGCGTTGTTGTTCCTTCACCGGTTATTTGAGCCCCCATAGCATTCAGGGTTCGAATAAGGTTTGTCACTTCTGGCTCACAAGCTGCATTCTCAAGAGTGGTTGTTCCCTTTGCCATTGTCGCCGCCATCAGCAGCACATGGGTTCCACCAACAGTGACTTTAGGGAAACGATAGTGAGCACCTTTTAACCCCTTTAGCGCTTTTGCATGAACATATCCATTTTCGATCGTAATCTGTGCGCCTAAAGTTTTAAGTCCCTCAAGGATAAAATCGACAGGTCTTGTTCCAATAGCGCATCCTCCAGGAAGCGAAACATAAGCCTCTGCGCATCGTGCAAGCAGAGGTCCGATAACCCAAAAGCTTGCACGCATTTTTTTCACCAGTTCGTATGGTGCCCGTGTTGTGGCTATTTTTTGCGCCGTAAAATGAATTGTTCTTGAATTCACACATTCATCGTTAAACTCTTGTCCATCAACGGCATATCCAACACCATGATTATTGAGAATACGAATAAGCAATTCAACATCGGCCAGATGCGGAATATTTTCTAAAGTGAGCGTTTCTTCTGTCAGCAGCGCCGCAATCATAAGAGGCAATGCAGCATTTTTTGCCCCAGAAATAGGAATTGTTCCTTGAAGTTTTTCTCCCCCAACAATTTGAATAGAATCCATCGTGTTTTCCCTCTTTTCCTTTGTGCCTGCCCTTCCAAAGGATTATCCCCCTTCGGGAAGTTATGCTTTATTAATCGTTTTAGAACGCATTCTAACTATGAGAACAAATTATTGAGAAGTTTGGTTGCAAAAATTTACTAAAAAACATTTTTTTGCATTTTAGAGCTTTTTGCATTTTAGAGTTCTGGTTGTGCTCTTTTTCGGCTTTGCTCTTTTCGACGTTTCAGGTTTTGACGCAATTGTTGTGCCAATCTTTCTTGACGTCGTTTTGCTTTTTCATCTTGATGATTAATTTCATTTTGTTTTTGTTTTTGATGCATTTGTGTCATTGCGCAACCTTTTAAACAGTGTTGAGCTTCTATCCAAGCAACTCATAACCTTAAATATTTAAGCATATAAGAAACATATGTCATGACATAAGATACGTTTTCTTGCAAGAATATACAAATGTTCTCTTGCCTATTTTCTGACAATATGGCACAAGACAGCGCAAAGATTGAAAAGGGCTGCGGTAGCTCAGTGGTAGAGCACTCCCTTGGTAAGGGAGAGGTCGAGAGTTCAATCCTCTCTCGCAGCACCATTTTATTCTTCTTTTGCCTCTCTCTTCTTGCCCTTATAAGTCTTCCCTATAAGCCTAAATCTTTTCCCCCAACCTTCATCGGCTTCATCAAATCCTCCATCCTTTAAACCATGCGCTTCAATAGCCTCAAAATCAGTAGCTTCAAAATCAATGGCTTCAAAATCAAGAGCCTCAATGACACGCTTAATCTCTAAAATGCTTTGCGAACGGCTTTTGAAATTGACCGCCCCCCAAAGAATATCCCCCCACCCCTTGCCTCCCCTCTCTTTCCTTGCCCCTCCCCTTTCCTTGCCTCTCCCTCTCTTTCATTTCTGTAAGATTGTCCCCCTTTACTCCTTCTCTTTACCAAGCCTCACTATTGCAACAACTCTTAGCACTTGAGACGGTATAGGCATTTTTATTTTTTCAATATTTTATTTCTTGAATATTTTTCCCCACAAGCTCACCCTGTTTGTAATATGCAAACAAACGATTTTACTTGATTCAATATAAGAGCGTTTGAATAAGAAGGGTTGAAATAAGAACATCTCACACTATTTCGGGCTCTCATTGAAATTCAAATTGAATCTCAATAATGAATTATTATAAACTCATTGTTTAAACATATCCCATTGATACCTTTATCCGCCCCAAAACGAATAATCTTATCTTTCCAGCCTCTCTATCCACCTCAAGCAACACAAGCATTCCCTCTAAAAATTAGAATAAGCTTCATCGATCCTATTCGTCATTTACAACAGATCTAACAGAGCCATTTCCAGAACCTCCTCTCAACTCAACGCCTTTCCTTCCCCATTCTCCCCACCCCTTACCAAAAGCAAAAACCAAACAGTGATAAAGTCCCCTCAATAAAGCTTTCACTAAGCACCCCACGCTCCCATATGGCAAACATCTCATATGGCAAACATCCCATATGGCAAACATCTCATATAACAGACATCTCATATGACAGGCATCCCCATATACTAGACATCCCATATGGCAGAAAATTGAGAGCCTGCCTTTTCAAAGAAGATCCCTCATTACCAATTTTATACACTATGGTTTTCCACGTGCTCTAAGCCTCCCTCTTTCAACACGCATCTTTTTTATACGAATACTTTGATTGATACGGATAGCGTTATTCGTCTTGCATAAGAGCCCCAAGAGCGAAAAGCTCTCTCCCTCTGTTCTATTGAAATCAATCACCCCTCTTCGCTTACACTTCACAAGCAGAAAGATCCGTATGGCGAGAAACTTTCCAAGAAAAGCATATCTCTTCGTAAGAAGCCTCCCAGTAAACGAGATTATGAATCGTCTCAAGAGCTACAGCCCATGCCGCAATTTTGGCAACGGGCCCCAAATAGTACCAACTTACTTTTTCATAAAGTAAAGATAGGGTGCGCAATGTTTATAATCTCTGGGGGTATAATCTACGGACTTTATAATCTACGGGGCTTGACCGTTATACCCCTCACGATATTATTCACAAGCGCCAGTATGAAATTTATGAACGCCGGCATAAAATGGCTGTGAAATGAGCTTAGAGCGAGATATCTTTATTAAAACAAGTGCGTGAATGTACAACAACAAGTATATTTCATTTGGAGTATTTTGGATATTGCCTACTCTCCCCACCCTAGGACAACCATTTTGGCTACAGATCCCCTTATATTTTCTGCATATTTTCTGCTGTCATATCTCCTCCAATAAGCTAAAACCCCACATATGCGGGGTTTTAGCCAGTACCACACCTTTATTTAGACACATTATGATCATTATAACCATTTTTATTAAATACGTTTTTACGTATATTTTCAACACAAAAATAACACATATTGATTTATTTAACAGAAATGACTTATAAAAGCTCATCAGAAACAAACGACAATAAATACCCTCTGTTTAAACACTTTATTTTCTTCGCTATAGCAATAAGCACTGTTTTATTCACGCATCATACAACGAGTGGATGTACAACAGATGGTCTTTTTGTTGGAAGTACTTCTCCGATCAATTGTATTTCCAAAGAATATATAAGACAGAAAATAAAAAAGAAGCTATTAGAAAAAGAACGCGAAAGAGAATGGTTAGAGCTTGAACAATTTTCTGTTAGCGCTTGTCCAGGTGGAAAATTTCCTGTTTATTATGGCGTTTCTATTATCGATTGTGTTTCAGAGGAAGAACTAAAACAAAATCGTCTTAATCAAAATCGTTTTAATAATGAAATTAATATAATGAACTTATTCCTGCAATGGTTTATCGTAGCATTCGTAATAACAACGATAATGTCTGTTCCCATAAGTTTACTTTGGCGTTTTAGATTTAAGGTTCCTGCCTGTTTATTTACAATAATGACAACCTTGGCTATTATTGCCGTCCCTTTTACATTTGATTTATCGTCTCTCTTTTAATCTATTTTTGTAAAAAATATTTCTAAAATATTAAAAACACCCTGCATTTTTAAGCGTTTTGAACTGTATCTCCTCTCATTTAGAGACAATAGCCCCAAGTACAGCCATGCCACTCAATACAATTTTCACCATATTTATAACATAAAAATAACACATGTCGATACATTCAAAAGAGATCAATTAAACGATCTTATAAAATAAGAGCAATACACAAAGTGGCTGTATTTAATGATAGTAAATGAAGACGATTATTATGGAATTCTTGGTGTAAGCTACGCATGCAACGATAAACAGATAAAATCTGCTTTTCGTAAATTAGCTCTGCAATACCACCCTGATCATAATTCTAGTACCGAAGCAGAACAAAAATTCAGAAAAATTTGTGAAGCCTATGAAGTTCTTAAAGATCCTCAAAAGAGAGCTGCTTACAATCAGTTCTATCATAAAACTTTTAAAGATAATGACAAGGCTTCTGAAATTAGTAGAAAGCAAGAGAACAGACGACAAGATAATACCGAGCATGTAATTGGTAGTATCATGAATGTAATTTTCATTATTTGTGGAATAATACCTATAATGTGTTATATAATTTCGTTTTTTACGTGGAATATACCACTAGGAATAATAAGTATAGGGTTATTAATTTTCATCAGTATAAAAGGATATTTGGTAAATATTGGTGCATTTATCTTCGGGATCATACTAATATCATTTATCAAAGTTATATGGAGAAGTATCTATTGATCAGTGCTTTTGAAGAGCTTTAAGATCAGCCCCACAGTGAATTCACAAGGTGTGGTAATTTTTGATTTTCTATAACAAGGTAGTGTAGAAAAACATAAAGATTATAATGTCTCTATCCGTTCTTTTCTTATTCTCCCCTTTCCTCCACCCCTCTATTTTTTCCACAACCTGCCCCCCAATCTTTTCCCCAACAAGCCCACTTGACTCCACACAGACTTTTTCTCATGCCCCTACATCCTTTTCCCATATCGGCTAAAAAACGCCCCTCAAACGACTCTTTCTTAATGAACAAAAGTACCACAAGGACCATTTCCTCTCCAATGAAAAAGCACTTGTCCGGCAACTTCGCCATCATGGGGGACTTTCATCGCGCCCCCAAACACGGCACAACACAAAAGCGGCCAGAAGCTCCCCGTTGTCCCAATACGTCTAAACAAGCTTTAACGACCTCCCCCGCCAAACACCTCCTTCCATTTTCCAGCATGCTTTACGTATCATTCCAAGCTCCCTACTTGCGTGCCGCAAAAACATAAAAACCGGCTCTTTTCCTCCTTGAACGTGCCTTTTTATAGGTTGGAACCTGTCTGTACTGCTGCTTCCCTCCCCCCTAAACCTCATTTTTGTTCTCCAGCATGCTTTCGTGTCACTCCAAGTCACAGGATAACGACCTGCCCCCTTCATCCCCACCATTTCCTCCTCATCCCGCTCCAACATTTCTCTTCCCAAAGCCGCGTATCTCCCCCTTTTCCATATCGGCTAAGAAAATCCCCCAAGCCCCCGCAAAGCTCTCTCCCCCCAAGAACGAAAGCATAACGTACACCATTGTCACCACAATGAAAAAGCAACTCAGCCCTTTCATTGCGGCCCCCCCCCCAACACTCACCACAAAAGCACCCAAAATCACACCACCATACCTCTGAACACTTAGCCTTACTCCCCATTCTCGCTTTCCCCTCCAGCATACGTCTTGTCTTCATTCCAAGCACCCTTTCCCCCCATTGCCCAACATGGCTTTCACATTCCTGTCCCCTAAAGTTCGCTATGCTCCCTGCTTCCCTGCGCCCCCTTATTTGGCACCCTCCTCCAACACAAAAACCAGCTCTTTTCCCTCTGCTCTTTCCTTTTTATAGAACTTTGCCTCTCCTCAACGCTACACAAGATCCCTTCCCACCCCGTCTCATTCTCGTTTTCCCCTCCAGCATACGCTTTGTCTTCATTCCAAGCACCCTTTCTTCCCCCTCCTTCAAAGCAATTTCTGTTCTTATATGAAAACCTGTCCCAACACTCTTAATTTGCTGTACCATCTTCTCCAAAGCCTCATTAAAACGGCTAATTTCATTTTCAAGCTTGCAAATATACGCTTCATCACGATAAGCCCGTTTAATCAAAGGAGGCATATCCGGCCAATAGAGCATTAAATCCACCCATTCGCGTTGAGAAATCCATAACCCTCCTTGACATTGTGCTTTATGTTCTGCTGGAAAGCCCTTTTGCATGAAATGAGGAATTAAAATTTCAGGTTTTTTTGTTTTAATTTCCAACAATCCATTTTTTCCAACAAAAGCATCGGGAGAAAATCCTTGTCCGCGATCATCAGCCAAAACAAAGCCAATACATTCAGGTTCTGTATGTGTCAGTTTCCCATAAAGCTGTCGCGCGCTTGGTTCTAATTCAGTCCCACGTCGCATAGAAAGTGTTGCCCCTTCATCAACGGTTTTTCCGGTAATTCTTTCTCCCGCCAATTTCATCATCACACTCTGATAGCGTGACGTTTTTTGCCCTTGTTTTGTTCGTGCCATAACCATCTCAAACAACGAAGCCGTAATCAAACCATTACGCGCTTGCTGCCATTCCTCTGTTCCTTGAATACAATCGATAATGATTGGCATAGTATTTCTCCCCTTCATCTTTAAGGTGTTTTTTTGCAACATATTCTCTTTGAAACATTCATATCTTTTAAGATGCATTCCCCACTAAGAATGACAGCATCCTTAAATATTGTGCTGCTGAAATCACAAAAGCTGTTGGAAACGCCCCCTCAACTTCCCCCTCCCCACAAGTTTCTCATCCCCTCCTTTTCCATATCAGCTAAGCCCCTCCCAAGCGGCGCCCCCCCTAGACGAAAGCATAACGCGTGATATTTTCTCCCCGATAAAAAAACCTCTCGCCCATCATTGCCCCCCTAAGGCTCAATACAAAAACGGTCAGAACCGCGCCCCCATAGCTTCTTCCTCTTCTTCCCTCTCAAACACCTTCCCTCATTTCCCAACATGCTTTCACATTCATATCCAAGCTCTTTGCACTCCCTGCGCTCCAAGCCCTCTACTTTCCCCCTACACGGAACTTTTTTTAAAGATTGACATCTCCTCAACGCTATACGGCTGCCCCCTTTCCACACCTCATATCTCCCCTCCAGCATATGCCTTGCATACGCTTCAAGCTCTCCTCCCCCCACTCGTCCTCCCTCTTAACCAGCCAACCACCAACATTTTCCCCAACAAGCTTCCCCCCAACATCCCTCCTCCCCACAAGTTTCTCATCCCCTCCTTTTCCATATCAGCTAAGCCCCTCCCAAGCGGCGCACCCCCTAGACGAAAGCATAACGTGCACCATTATCACCGCAATGAAAAAGCACTTGGGCCCATCATTGCGGCGCTCTCCCCCAGCACTCAACACAAAAGCACCCCAAAGCCCCCCACGTGTCCCAATATGTCTAAACAAGCTTTAACGACCTCCCCCGTCAAACACCTCCTTCCATTTTCCAGCATGCTTTAGGTATCATTCCAAGCTCCCTACTTGCGTGCCGCAAAAACACAAAAACCGGCTCTTTCCCCCTTGAACGTGCCTTTTTATAGGTTGGAACCTGTCTGTACTGCTGCTTCTCTTTCCCCTAAGCCTTCATTTTTGTTCTCCAGCATGCTTTCCGTGTCACTCCAACCCCACTGGATAACCCGCTGCCCCTTCATTGCCTTACCCCCCCAATGAACCAGCCGGCAACTTCCCCCCCACACACAAGCGTCCGCAATTCCCCATATATAGGGCTCTTTTCTTCATGCCCCCCCTTTCCATATCGGCTAAGAAAATCCCCGCAAAGCTCTCCCCCAAGCGGCTCCCCTAAGCTTCCCCCCCCCCAAGAACGAAAGCATAACGCACACCATTGTCACCGCAATGAAAAAGCACTTGGGCCCATCATTGCGGCTTCTTTTTTCAACCCTGCTACTGCACGACGGAAAAATCATGGCGGCAATATTCTTCCTCCAATTTTTTTGCCATAGACTGAGCCACCTCTTGCGAGATGAAAAGTATAGCGTTGTGTTTTTGTGGTTCGAGTCTGATTAAATTCCGCATATTTCCAGCATAATAAAGTGGAATCCCTTGATACGAAGTCTTGAGATAACTTGGCATGTTTACCACCAATAATCTGTCAAGACATCACATGGGCGTAAACGATGCTGTTTTTCATAAGAGCCATAGAGATTATCTTCATAATCGCAAGCCGCTCTTTCATTTAAACAAGCATGATAAGCTTCACTATTCAAAATGAAGGGCTGCAATTGTGTATTTTCTTCATTCATTTCATGATTTTCGACATAAAAATCAGCGATTTGTTCCGTAATATCTTCAGCATGAGAAGTTGTCAGATCGAGTCGTAAAACTCTATAAACAGTTTCACATTCTTCAATCAGTTCGAGCACTTCTTCGATTTCGTCGATTGGTCCTTCATAAGTACAAGGATTTTCCTCTTCGCATAAAACGACAATGATTTCATCCTCTTTAACGAATGAAATATTTTTCATGATTTCCCCCTTTAGATAGTTGATAAAGCATAGCCTTGTCTTGACAAGACTAAATATAGCGTTAGTCTTATATCCTCTATAGGAGAGATGTCAACCATTTTATCCTTCATAAAAGATATATTTTAAATATCTACGGGGTTCAAATGACATATGTAAAGAAAAATCTATTATTCTTTGTTCCTCTCATGCCCCTTTGTTGTTCTCTATTTGTTCTTACAAAATTGCAATTATAAACACACAGGAGAGATAAAATGAGTGACATAATATTAATAAAACACTGGAGTCGCCTTGACTCAAAAGCACAGAAGGAAGTTATTTTGAAGCTTCGCCAATTGGTCGCCGCAAAAGAGTCAAAATCGCCTGTCTCTCTTGCGGAGAGAGTTTCGAAATAAGCTCTATAAATTCTTTATCTTCAGGGCTAGCCCCTTTCCCGTAAAGAATATAATTCATACTGATATTAATTTCGTGACAAATTCGCGAGAGAGATTCGATTGTTGGTTCTTTTCCTTCAGAAAGAATAGAATGAAGGTACCCCGCGCCTTTACCGGCAGCGAGGGAGATAGATCTTTTTGACCGCCCACTTTTTTCCAAAGCGATTCTTAATCTTTGACGCCAACCATCGATATTCATAATTTCACCATATAGCGCGTCTTTTTAAAAAAACACGTCCTTTTTATAAAACGGGCTTGCATTATCCTCTAAAAAGGATAAAATTAAGGAAACAAATTTTACTTTTTAGGGGGAATTTTTTTTTATTTTTAGATCATAAAAACACTTTAACCACCCTACCGGATATAAAAGACCACCTCCAAAGCTTCTGCCCAAAAGCAAGTACGTTGAGAATGTGTGGTATTCTTTATTTTTTCCATCACCGCAATCTTAAATCGTAAGTTTGCATGCGCTTCAAGCACAGCCAATCATTTATAAGCATCGTAAAGAAGCCTCTAGTCATCATCGAACAGAGCCAAAAGCAACACAAGTTAAATCCTTATTTGAGCTTTTATCATCAATAAAAATGTATAAAAAAGAAGAAAGTAGATTGCAGTATGAAACACGCTAATCAACAAGAAACTCCTCATTATGAATCGTCTAGGCTTCCATATGTTTGTTGGTATCAAAATGACTTTCTAGGAGGTGTACGTGGGATGCGCGCACACGAAATTGGAATCTATACGATTCTTCTCAATGAAATGTATGCCCGTGGCCGACCTTTAGAAATATCGAAAGAACGTTTAGCGCGTCTTTGTGGTTGTGACAAGCGAACTTTTGTTAATGTTTTAGAGATGCTCATCCAAGAGGGTAAGATTTTAAATTTAGCCAATGGATTATGGAACAAGCGTTGCGAAAATGTTTTTCAAGAGCGTGAAAAATTGCTTGAACAAAAATCCTTTGCGGGTCGTTCTTCGGCAAAAAAACGCAAGAAAATCAATGCAGAGATGCAACAACTGCTTAACGAAAGTCCAAAAGATGTTGCACAAAACTCAAAAGCTCAAAAGGCAGAAGAAAAGGAAACACCTTACGGTGTTTTAGAAAAGAAAATTTTGTTTGATGAGACAGAACCTTGTTTTTCCTGCGAAGAGAACTTTGAACAAAGCGATCATCCATCACCCTTATCGGCTCTTGATTCACCTCTCCCTTTGCCTGCCCAAGCAGAAGCGGAGCAAAAAAACGCCTCCCCTTTAAACGCTCCCCAAGCCGAGTTCACTCCCGCCCCTATCGCGCAAATTGTCACGGGGGAAAAAACAAAATCTGCCACCACTCTTCCTCCCAGCAATCTTCCTACCTCCGTCCCTCCTTCTTCCAACAAAAAAACCACAACCTCAGTTACCAAAGGGCATCGTCTTCCTGAGCATTGGCAAGCAGACATCAAGGCGGCAGTTTCAGAAGGTTTGAGTGAAAGCCAAGCCCATTGGCAAGAAAAGAAGTTTCGCGACTATTGGCAAGCCAAAGGCGGCAAAGAAGCTCTCAAAGTAGACTGGCAAGCCACATGGCGCAACTGGTTTCGCCGTGAGATCGAACGGCAAGAACAGCAAAAACAAAGGAGCTCCTCATCTTTTACCTCTGAGAACAATGACACGCTTTACCGCAGTTTGATCAACTATAACGACAATTTTTGACATCACACAAACAACGTATTTTTCAAGCAAGCGCGGGGACAAAAATGCTTCAAAACCACAACAGCATCGGACAAAACAAAAGGCGGCAAAACAACATTTGGATAGGCGATTCACACAGCAAAACGCGTCAACATCGACCATTTTGCTCTCATCACAAAAGCGTTTTCCCCACGCAAAAGACCCCCACAGGCACCCCAACATACACACCCCAACATGCACCCCAATACACCAGGACTCCAGCATGCACCACCCCCTCAGGCATATCCACCCCGCCCTTCTTTCACCCCCTTCCTCCTTTCCACCTTCCTCCTTTTCCCAAGGCGCCACTTCCCATGCTCTTGGCAAACAGACATCAACAGAGCAGCTTCAAAAAACTTCAATGAAAAGCAAACTCTTTGGTAACAAAACACCCCTCCACACAGGCACCCCAACTCATGCCCCAACACCCCCCCAACAGGACACTTCAACATGCACCACACCCTCACAGGCATCCGCCCCACCTTCTTGCATCCTTCCTCCTTTCCGCGTTCCTCCTTTTCTCAAGGCGCCACTTCCCATGCTCTTGGCAAACAAACATCAACACAGCCATTTCAAAAAGGTTTGAGTGAGAGTCAAGCCCATTGGCAAGCCAAGAAGTTTCGCAACTATTGGCAAGAAAAGAGCGGCAAAGAAGCTCTCAAAGTAAACTGGCAAGCCCCATAGCACCACGAGACTTTACGATCAGATCAAACGGTGAGAACAGCAAAAACAGAGTCCTCACTTCTCACATCTTGAGAAAAACGAAAATAATATCACGAATGACCATGAGCACAATTTTTGAAATCAAACAAAAACTTATCTCACAAGCCGATAGAATAGCAGAAATGCTTCTTCCCCAAGGGCACAAACGAGGCAACAATTGGATTGTAGGCAACACACGTGGTGAAGCTGGTCAAAGTTTATCGATTTGCTTGAGTGGTAGTAAAGCAGGACTTTGGTATGATTTTGCAGAAAGCACAGGAGGAGATCTTTTAGACCTTTGGTGTGAAGTCAAAGGCATTAGCCTTTCTCAAGCCTTAGAAGAAGCACGCGCGACTCTCAATCTGACACGCCCCAAACCCTTTATGGCGCCCCATCGTTCCTATCGCCGTCCACCGGTTCCTACAGGGCAGAGCCCGCAGAATCTTGTAAAAACCTATCTCCACGAAGAACGCCGCATTCCTCTAGAAATTATAAAGCGTTACCGCATAGGAGAAAATGGCAAAAAAATCATTTTCCCCTTTTATAAACCCGACGGCACCCTTGCTTTAGTCAAAGAACGGCTTGCGCAAACGGGAGCAAAAACCAAACCAACAGCCTCCCAATGTGAACCGATTTTATTTGGTTGGCAAGCCCTTTACCCCACAAACCACGCCTCCACGCACACATCCCAGCAGGCGACCCAAAACACCGCCTCAACCAACCCCGCCTCTACACAGGCATCCCCGCACACCCCCCAGCAGGCACCCACGCACGCACCTCAGCAGGCATCCCAACACACACCTCAGCAGGTACCCTCAACCAACCCCGCCTCCACACAAGCGCCCCAAAACACTGCCTCAACTAACCTCACCTCCACGCAGGCGCCCCAGCAGGCACCCCAACACACACCTCAGCAGGTACCCTCAACCAACCCCGCCTCCACACAAGCGCCCCAAAACACTGCCTCAACTAACCTCACCTCCACGCAGGCGCCCCAGCAGGCACCCCAACACACACCTCAGCAGGTACCCTCAACCAACCACGCCTCCACACAAGCGCCCCAAAACACTGCCTCCACACAGGCGCCCCAAAACACCGCCTCAACTAAC
This sequence comes from Bartonella sp. AP72JLCBS, assembly GCF_042195705.1. Classification (NCBI taxonomy): domain Bacteria; kingdom Pseudomonadati; phylum Pseudomonadota; class Alphaproteobacteria; order Hyphomicrobiales; family Bartonellaceae; genus Bartonella; species Bartonella sp. AP72JLCBS. Next base: position 81,779 of record NZ_JBHIOU010000005.1, read on the forward strand.
CTCACCTCCACACAGGCATCCCCGCACACACCCCAGCAGGCACCCACGCACGCACCTCAGCAGGCACCCCAACACACACCTCAGCAGGTACCCTCAACCAACCCCGCCTCTACACAGGCATCCCAAAACACCACCTCAACCAACCACCCCTCCACGCAGGTGCCCCAGCAGGCACCCCAACACACACCTCAGCAGGTACCCTCAACCAACCACGCCTCCACACAGGCGCCATTTCCCATTCTTTCTTCAACAAACCGTACCATTGTTATCACTGAAGGAGAAATTGATGCGCTATCCTTAGCCGCCTATGGATATCCGGCGGTTTCTGTTCCCTTTGGAGGAGGCAGTGGAGGAAAACACAACTGGATTGAAAATGAATTTGATCATTTAGAATCTTTTGAAACGATTTTTTTAGCCACCGATATGGATCCGCCCGGAGAAGAAGCAGCCCGTGAGATTGCCAGCAGGCTTGGACGCCACCGTTGCTACCGTGTCCGTTTACCTCGCAAAGATGCCAATGACTGTTTAACCGCAGGGATTGATAAAGCCACCATAAAAGCCGCCTTTTCCTCAGCACAAAGCTTTGCCCCAGAAGGTTTACGGCGCGCCTCAGACTATAAAGATCAAGTGATTGGGCTTTTTTGGCCAGAGCCTGAAAAACATCTTGGTTATACGGTTCCCTATCCTAAACTGAAGGACAAATTGCATTTCCGCCCAGCAGAATTAACGCTCTGGAGCGGTGCGAGTGGTGCAGGTAAAAGCCAATTATTATCAGACTGTATTCCCCATTGGATTGCACAAAAGAGTCGCCTTTGCTTAGCGTCTCTAGAAATGAAAGGAGAACAATCGCTTCGCCGTTTAACCAAACAAACGGGCGGCTTAGAACAGCCTACAAAAGAGACGATTGAACGGATTCTTCATTTTTTAGACGATGGGCTTATTCTTTATGAGCATGTTGGCAAATCAAGCGTTGACACCTTGCTTGAAGTCTTTGACTATTGTCGTGCGCGCTATGGCTGCGATCAATTTATCATCGACAGTTTGATGCGGCTTGGCATTGCCTCTGATGATTATGCAAGACAAGAACAAGCCGTTTATAAAATGGTTGATTGGGCTGTTTTAAACAGTGTGCACATCCACCTTGTCGCCCATGCCCGCAAAGGCGGTCTGGATAAAGATATCCCCAGCACAGAAGACATTAAAGGCGCCTCAGAAATTGGTGCCAATGCCTTTAACATCATCACCATTTGGCGCAATCGGTCGTTGGAAGATAAAATCTTTGCCGCCTCTCTCGCACAAGAAAAAGCAGATTTAGCCAAACGCCCAGGTGTCATTATGAATATTGCCAAACAACGTTCTGGTGATTTTGAAGGCAAAATAGGGCTTTGGTTTGATCCCCAAACTTATCGCTATCGCTGTTCTTTTGAACAATCATTCCCTCGACGTTATCTGTAATACCCCATAAACCCCACTCTCTTTAAAAACGCCTCCGCTTTCAAACGCGCACGCCTTGCTCCCACAGAAACAACAGGAAGGATCAATCCACAAATGATGAAAAACACCCAATCCTTCGCGAACCAAAGCCTGCTCAACCCTAGATTCTCTGCTCCCAAACGCAAACAAAAAAAGATCGCTCCAACAACGGCGCAAAACACCACCCCCTTCAATAACCACAAACAACGCGTCACCACCCCATCTCGCCGCCCCCTCATATGCAAAATTAAGAACCACTCCAACAGTGCAGCAAACACGATCCCTATCAAGGACAGAAGTCCCCATGGTATGTCCATACTCTCCATCCCCTCAAGAGCCAAAAAAAGGACGACTCCTAAAATGCAGTAAAACAGCACTTCCTTCAAAAAGAGGGAAACACCACAAATACAATAAAACGCCGCCCGCCACCAAGGAATATCGAAGCGATTGGAAAGCTTATAAGTACCAATAACGACAACAATAAAAAGGTAGGAAAACACCAACAACAGCAAAAAAAACAAATCGTTCGACATCACATACCCCTCACAGCAAGCCCATTAAAGATCACACCCATAAGACAAAAAAACACCCCCTACTTTAAGAACCAAGCCCCTAAAACACGTGCACGCCTTGCTCCCTCACAAACAAAAGGAAGGGTAAATCCAAAAATGAATAAAAACACCCTCTCATTCGAGAACCAAAGCCAGCTCAACCCTAGATTCTCTGCTCCCAGACGAGTAAAAAAAAGGAGAGTACCAAAAATGCAGGAAAACAGCACAAAATTCAAAGCACGCAACGACCTCTGTAGCACCGTATCACTTTGCTCGCGTATAAAGAACCCCAAGAGCACTTTTAACAATAAAGACAAGAGCAAAACCTTTAAGAATACCGCCCTTATGCTATCCATATCCCTGACGCCCACAGCAGCAAACCACAGGATAAAGCCCATCATGCAACAAAACATAACTGCCTTTAAGAACACTTGCCAAGCAACAGGCATACTCTTGACGCCCAGATGCACCAAACCAAGGACAGTTGCAAAAATGCAAGAAAACACCGCCCCCTTTAAGAGCAGCTCCCCATCAACAGCGCGCCTGCCCACGCCCACATAAATAAAACCAAGGTAGGTGGCAACAACGCCATAAAGCACCACCCATCTCCAAAACATCCACCCTGTAACAGAGCGACGCTTTGCTCCCTTATAAATAAAAATCAAGGCAAGAGCAAAAAAGCAGAAAAACCAAGGCAACAGCCAAAACATCACATCGTTCGACATCAAATACCCCTCACAGAAAGAACATCAAAGACCATGCCCGTGGGAAAGAAAAATGCTCATTCTTTTTAAGCACCACCCCAACAGTACACGCACACACCGTACCCCCTCCAAAACAAACAAAGGAACGAATCCAACACTGCTCACAAACACCCCATTGTTCAAGAACCAATGCGTGCTCCAGCCCATATGCTTTACTCCCACATGTGCCAACCCAACGACAGTGCCAATAATACAAGAAAACACCACCCACTTGAAGCACCACACCCCACGCGATATCCATTTACCCCGCACCCTCATAAGCAAAACCAAGGACAGCGCCAGCAATGCAACAAACACCGCTCCTATCACTAAAAATTCCCATGATATATCAAAACGCTTCGCTCCCTTATAAGCAAAGCCAAGAACCACTACAGCAATGGTGCAAAACACCACCCCCTTCAAAAACACGCCCCACGATACAGTTCTACTGTTTGCTCCCACAACAATAAAACAAAGGACAGCTCCAGCAATACAAGAAAGCTCCACCCCCTGCCAAAACACCTCCCACGTAATAGCCGGTCGCCCCGCATCTTCATAAGCAAAACCAAGGACCATGCCAACAACGCAGCAAAACGCCAGCCCCTTTAAAAATATGTCCCGCGCAACCACCATACGCCCCGCTCCTTCATAAGCAAAAATCAGAGACCATGCCAAAAATGCAGCAAAAGATCAATCCTTTTCAAAGAATGAAAGCCTAAACCCAAGACGCCTTGCCCCTCTATAAATAAGAGCAAGGACAAAGCCCAAAAGGACATAAAACACCCACTTGTTTGAAAACCACACCTGAGCCAAACCCAAATGCTCAGCTTGCTTATAAATAAAATCAGAGACAGCAGCCAAAATGAAGCTCAACAACACCATCTTGAGGAACAAACCCTTCGTTACACCACGCCGCTGCATTACTTCATAACCCAACATAAGGAAAATACCGGGAATGCCATAAAACGCCATAGCTCGTAAAAATACGCCCCACGTCATCCCAAGAGCCTTCATTTCCACATAAACAGCCACAGAGACATAGGCTACAATACAGCTAAACACCAATCCCTTCAAAGACAAAAGCCCGCGCAACATCATGCCATTCCCCCATCAAGTCATTCAAGGAAAATCCACCATGCGACAAAACACCCCTCTTTTCAAGAACCAAATCCATGGGGCTCCCACACACAAGCGCAACAGTCCAAGTCACCCCAAGAGCGCATACCCACACGGCACACTCCAACACATGTCTTCCTCTCATCCCCCTCTTTTGCCTAGAGCAAGCAACATTTTTTTAAAAACGAGAAGCAAAATTAAAATTTTTAAGGAGATGCTATGACCCATAAGCAGAAAAAAAATATGCAAACCTGCCCGCTTGATCATCAAAATCAAGAAAAGCACATTGGTCATTTAAAGACGCAAGAAATCCCTGTTGAAACGCGTAATCCTTATTTTAAACCCAATCATCGAGAAAGTTCCAGCAACCCGCGCACCATCAATGCCATTGCCAATGCACAAAGCCATCCCATTGCACTTTTATATGCGAAAGGACATCTCAGCAAAGCCCAATATAAAGCGGCAGAACGTTTTTATTTTTACTGGCGTCAAAGCCAAGCCGATCTCCACATGAGCCTTGACTACACCCGTGAAAAGGTTTCCTGTAGCCAAGGGTACACACACCCTATTGAACGTCAAATAGAAGCCTCCAATCATTTAAGAACAATCAAAGTTCAACTGGGGATTCTTGGCTATTCACTGCTTGAACGCGTTATCGGCCATGGACAAGCGATAAAAGAATTAAGTTCTTCAAAACGCAAACAAAACTCTCTTGCCGATCATTTACGAGATTGTTTAGACTTGCTCGCATTTCATTGGGGATATGCAAACCATAAACATTTTGAATAATCCCCCTCCTCGCCATTTTAAGCGGCCTCCCATGTTGCCCCCGCCCCCTCTAAAGAAACCTCCCCCACACGGGCTCAAGCATCCAGCAGCTCTCGCCTCCATTTTCATTACCTTGCCCCCACCCAAAAGGACAATACTTCACCCCCCCACACATACTTAAGATACACCCCACACTCTTAAAAACAAAAAGCCTTCCCCCATATCAGTCCTATAATCATGAGGGGCTCTTAATTCGTTTTTGATTGAAGAATATTATCAAGATGCTTGCATGTATCATAATATTTTTAAATATAGTTTAATTAATATCGAGTCTTAAAACAAATATTCAATTGAAAAAAGTATTACGTTTTAATGCAAAATGACAAAATTTTTTGTAAAAAGTATTTTTTATATTGCTATTTTTTCAATTCTCTGCTAAGTATAATATGGTAGGTTCTTTAAGTATGATTTTTTTGTATTTAGTACGGCCTTTTAAATTTATTCTTTTTTGACACGTCCTGCGAGTCAATGTTAAAATTCTCCTGCTTTTTGGTCCTCTAATTGCGACGGAGGACTTTTTTTTTATAACTGTACTTTTTTATGACTGTATTGTCTTAAATCACTTCCTTATGAGCTTTGTGATAATTCCTCCATAAGGTCTACCCGCAAAATAGATCATTCTTTTGTCAAATTGACTTGCGTTTCATTCTCAAAGAACAAAGATTCTTAACTCAATCTGATTTACAAACAGCTTGGATACACTTCCCTCTTGGCTTCCATTCACTCTTGGCTTCCATTCAGGATTTTCCGCTAAACTCAAGGCGCAACAGAAGCTTGCTCTGTCTTAAAGATTCACCACGCCCTTAAAAAAACACTTAAAACATATCCAAGGAAGCTTGCTTCATATCACCAAACCTCAAATGACCGTGTTTTACGACATAACAGAATGACTTAACTACTGGATAACTTTCTTTATCGCCCCCCAACAGGTTGATGTATCACGACAACATATTGATTTATAATCATCATATCCCGTTATCCATATAAAATTAAGAGACGCAGATATCATAGGGATTCTCTCATTTTAAATTTATTTCATGTTGCATCAATCAACACCTTGTCTTTTCCACATTACAAACATGAGAGACATATGAAATAACGCACTTCAAAGATTTCAAAGATAAAGAATCAAAATGCCTCTTATGAACACGCTCAAGAGCCAAAGGCTGTCATCATATGAGGCGCGAATAGTATGATAATGTGCTGGCTTTTCCTTATGAGATTTTAAAGAAGGACTTATCCACTTCACAAGAGATTTCTCCATTATCAGATTTACCAATATCTCCAATCACCAATATAATTGTGATGATAAGATCACATAATGTTTTTAAACAAGTAGGTAAATGTGCAACACAAATATATTCTATTTAGAACACTCTGTTTTATGTGAGTCGCGTAAACTCCCATTAAAAACAAAATCCCCCATTAAAAACAAAATCCCTATGAGAAAAAATCTAAAGCGTGAAGATAAAAACATGAGACAAGTGTGATTCCATTCAGATATTGCTCTTTAACCGTCAAACCGAATAAAAATAGATCCGGAAAATATGTTAATCTTCCTACCTTAAGAGATAAACTAAGAATATAGACAACATCTCTCCTAACATTCCCCTTTTTCTAGCATCGCTTAAGAATCAAAAGTTATACAGCTTATTTTGTCATATTATAAAGCACTGTTTTTTAAGGCGGTATTGAAGCAGTTAAAACAATTGAAGTGTTTAGCCAACGCCATCGCCATTAGCAAAGCTAAAAAAACAAACTGTTGAAAAGCCGTGCATATCTTGTGTAAACACAAAAAAAACAAGAAAAAGGCACAAAAATATCTCAATTTTTATAAAAATACATCAGCGTCTTTTACGATTGTATTGACGAACAACCCTTATCACATAATCATCTTAAATATTGAGAATAAAGAATGAATAGCCCTCGCAAATACAGCAACCTATCAATAAAAATATAAAAACAAATCTTTTTGTTATCTCTGTTTCTTATGGAATATGCCTTTCCCTATGGATGCACTTTAGCCTCCAAAGAGTGCATTCAATCCATGGAAAGGATGCACTCCGCGCCTTCAATAGAGTGCATCCTTCCCCTCAACGGAAACTGCCAAACCCTCATAAGGCAGTATCCAATCCATAAGAGGATGCACTCCAGCCTTCAAAAAGAGTGCATCCTTCCCCTCAACGGAAACTGCCAAACCCTCATAAGGCAGTATCCAATCCATAAGAGGATGCACTCCA
>NZ_JBHIOU010000005.1:88829-124661 GCF_042195705.1 Bartonella sp. AP72JLCBS
GTGCATCCTTCCCCTCAACGGAAACTGCCAAACCCTCATAAGGCAGTATCCAATCCATAAGAGGATGCACTCCAGCCCTCAAAAAGAGTGCATCCTTCCCCTCAACGGAAACTGCCAAACCCTCATAAGGCAGTATCCAATCCATAAGAGGATGCACTCCAGCCCTCAAAAAGAGTGCATCCTTCCCCTCAACGGAAACTGCCAAACCCTCATAAGGCAGTATCCAATCCATAAGAGGATGCACTCCAGCCCTCAAAAAGAGTGCATCCTTCCCCTCAACGGAAACTGCCAAACCCTCATAAAGGCAGTATCCAATCCATGGAAAAGATGCACTTCGCCTTCAATAGAGTGAATCCTTCCCTTCAAGGGTTTTACTCAATTTTCATCGCATCTCATTTTTATGAACCCTCATTTTTATGAATCCTTGGTTAAAGGCACAAAAAGAAGTTTGCTAGCAACTATTGTATCACCCACCTTATGGGATTCCACTTGCCTACAGAGCTTTCAAACTTTTTTACGCCTTCATAAAATCGAATCTGAAAGAATTCATTAAGGCAATTAAGAGTAAATTTTGTCAAAATATAGACAAAGTTTATTCTTTTTTGTGATTGTTGTATTTTTACTATAGTTATTTAAATCGAATTTATATATGATACGTATCGATATTTATTTATCGAAATAAATATAGGAGAAAAACTATGAATATCAGATATTTTTTCATAGCTGGGGCTATTACAAGTGGTTTAGCTCTCGCGATTCAAAAATCTGATCGTATAGTCAATAAACAACCCTCTCCTATTGTTGCTCCTTATACTATTGAGAAAACAAATTTACAGTTTGTTAAACAAGTAAGGGACACATCGGATACATTGAATATACTGAGAGTCAGTAATAGAAGCGCATCAGAACAAGCATCAATCAACGATATATACGATAAAGCAGAAAATTTATTGAATGCAATAGCTGGTTTTTTAGGATCACTTATTATATATTTCGTACAACTTGTTGCTACTAGAATATAAGATACAAAAAGTTCTTAAAGTAAGGTTATATACATTTTGTATATATTGTAAAATTTAAATAAAAAGGCCCTTTATAAAATGGGGCCTTTTTTAGTTTAATTTTTCCTTTGTTTTAGTTTAGTTTTTATTGTGTTTTTATTTTTATTGGCCAAATATCATCGCCTTCAAAAATGCCATTTTTACTTGTCTCACATCTCAAATGACAAAGGCTCTAACTCCCTAGCTTCGCTCCCATAGCGCTTTCGTTAATAAGGGTCCGCAATCTTCTTGTTCTTCCCAAAAATTCTTCTGTTTTCAAGAAAATGACCATGCATCTCCTCTGTCATCGGATTGGTTTACAGATCTCCATGAAGCAGACTGAAAAACACAAAAACACCATAACTTTTTATATCAATATCACCATACTGAAACACTGTTGAAGCTTAACAAGCGCTGCTTCATTGGCAAGGACTTCTTAAAAAGACAAAAAATACCTCAAAGGCAAAAGAGCTTAACACTGCTCAAAAATGCCATTTTTTGCCTTCCTCTCACCTCAAATGACAAAGGCTCTACCCCCTAGCTTCCCTCCCATAGCACTTTAGTCAATAGAGCTTCCCCATAGCGCCTTTAGTCAATGGAGCTCCCCCCATAGCGCTTTAGTCAATGGACCTTTCCCTCATACCGCTTGAATAAGCGATAATTTATGAGCATTTTCTAACAAAAAAGAGACCGCCTTTAAGAAGAGAGTAGAATTTATAATTGATTTTTCCCCCTATTCTTGAGGATCAAGCCATTTCCAGTCTATTTTTTAAAATCTTGGCTATTATTCTTGATTTTTCGAACCCTTTATTTTGCTCTGGTAAGAAAGATGTGAAAGCGCCATGATTGAGACGCTTTCACATCTTTTAAATAAAAGTGCTTTTCTTCAACAGGAGAATAAACTAATCAATTTTTATATCCATAAATGCGATTTTACCATCTTTAATATAAGTAATATCAGGAGCATGTTTTACCCCCTCTGCTTCAAACACGAACTGTTCATCACTCACCCCTTCAAACCCTTGTTCCCTTAATTCTTGTTTTTTCTCCTCGACTAATTTTTTATGCAAAGCGCGTTTTTGATTACACGTATAAAGAAACTGCACTTCGCGATCTGGTAAAAAGAGGGTTGCCAAATAATCTCCCTTTCCCTCGATTTCCACTGACCATCCCAAGCTTTTTAAAAGCCCTGTTGCACTTTCTATCGTGAGAATTTCATCATCATCATAATCGGCAGAGAACTCTTTTTCCTTTAGTTGCAAACGCCTCTTCTGCACCACGGCTTCATCTTTCCAAAACTGCTGCGTTGCAAGATCATTTTCTTTAAGCACTCTTTCCAGCGCGCCTTTCACTTGGAAATTCATTTTCATCCGTTTGAAGACAGAGGTATAAAGAGCTAAAACAAGCATGATAATGATCATGCAAATAACAATCATCACCCAGAATCCGGGATCTAATAGAAATACGGCTATAGGATCACTGTTCATTTTTCCCCTCTCAGTCTTTAAAAAAGCCCGTGCGACAAAGAGCTTATGTGCTCTCGCACCGAGATTGCTTCTTCTAGTTTCTGAATATTTTTTCGCAACTCACCCGTCACTTTGGTGCGAAGCCGTAACATAACCGGAATAAAAATAATAACACAAACCGTTATGATGTCCGTTGTTTTAAAGAGAACGGCATGCACAACATATTGCCACCCTGTCAGCTGCCAATTCAATACACCTGGTATTTCTAGAACCATTTTCCACATGATAATGAGAACAGCAATAGCAAAGATAATTTTATAATCCTTTGCTGAAAGCAACGCTTGCTGGAGCGAAAAAGAATGCGCTCCTTTATGCGTTTCTTGCTCTGATGCCCAATTTTGCTCCTTCATGTATTCCCCTCTCACTCTTTAAAAAGACCCCGTGTGACAGAGAGCTTATTTGCTATCACACAGAGATTGCCTCTTCTCGTTTCTGGATCTTTTTTTCCAATTTACGCATTATGATGATGCAAAACCCAAATACCACCGGAATAAAGAAAAGTACACAGGCCATTATGGTTTGCGTCATAATAAAAATTATAATATTCCTGCTACCTTGCCACCCTCTTACCTTCCTCACATCTCAAATAGTGAAGATTTTCAAACCGTACCAATCTATAAACAATAGTCACAATTCAGCTTTTTCTTCCTAAAAATTCTCCTATTTTCAAGAAAATGACCCTGCATCCCCACCTTCAATAGGATTCATTTCAAAGCTTGAATGAACAAGGCTCCTAAAAATACGAAAACAACCCATATACCGCACGCCCCTACGAGCAAAACCGTTCCTTCCTCACGCCTCAAACGATAAAGTAAGTCCCAAGCGCTCACTCTAGGCTCTAAACCCCACGGGCTCTTATTCCCTTTAATCAACACTGATCCATAATCGGCTTTTCTTCCACTCAATGCCACCCAACACTGCTCCTTTAAAGCAATGTTTTACGGACACCCCATAAAAAACACCAAAACATATCAAAGGCAAAATGGTATAGAGAGCAATCCCTATAAAGGCTGAATCTCTCATAATTTCTTCATTATTTTTTCCCTCTCATGACTTCTCAAGCGCTGTATCCTGTTCTTGCAAGACGTTTTTCAGTTCTTTTCTTAAACAGCGATACGTTCTCACCTGCTTAAAGACACCATAATAAAGTTGTAAAATCATCATAGGAATACAAGCAACCCACAGTGTCACGAACAGAAGCACGAGACCGAATATTGTAACAAGAATATCACTCCATTTTTCTCTATCGCCTTTTTTATACCAATCCTTTTGATCGGTTATTTTACCCCGTTGCAGGTTTATTTCTTTCAATTTTTGAGTATTTTTTCTCAACAAAAGCCACAATGTTATGAAGAGTATGTACAGAACTGGAAACAAGACCCAAACACACACTGTAATAACTTGCCAAAACGCATACAGAGAGAGAAAAAGAGGTGTATCCTGCCACCCTGTCAAGTTCTCTTGGCTACCCAAAGATGAGAGAAAGAAAATCCTGTTGCACAACTCAATAATGAGCGAGAGGAACCAAATGACAACACACTCTCGCACAGAAAAATAATCTTTCCCAGAAAAATAGCGTAGTTCATTATAAAATGCTGAATAAAATGCTGACTTTTTCCCCTTCATTGCTCTTCCTTTTTTTATGAAAAACGCATTTTTTTATCTCATGCCCGCTCTTTTAAGAACCACGAAAAGTGCGATGCATGGCGCTTCCCTTGTTTTCAACAAAACCCCCCAATTTTCTAAAAGCGTGGTTACTCTTCTCAATGATTAAGAGCATCCTCCTCATTACAAACGAAAATAGGCTCTCCTCTTTGCCTGATAATTTTCCAACCATCCCCTCTTCTTGTGTCACGAGAGCTTCTAAACATTGCCTCTCCCCCCTTACGATAGCGACAAAAGCGCCTTGTCACTCTCTTTATCTTACGCGTTTTAGTAGCCGTCTCATTCTACGATACGTTCTCACCTGCTTAAAGACACCATAATAAAGTTCTAAAATCATCATGGGAATACAAGCAACCACCAATGTCACACACATAAGCACGAAAACAAATATCATGACAAGAATATCACCCCTTTTTTCTCTATCGCCTTTTTTATATCGATCCTTTTGATCGGTTATTTTACCCCGTTGCTGGTTTATTTCTTTCAATTTTTGAGTATTTTTTCTCAACAAAAACCACAATGTGATGTAGAGTATCAACATAACTGGGAATAAGACCAAAACACACACTATAATAACTTTCCAAAACGCATACAGAGAGAGAAAAAGAGGTGTATCCCACCACCCTGTCCGTTCCCCATTGCTACCCAAGGATAGGAGAAAGAAAATCTTGTTCCACAGCTCAAGAGAAAAAATGCTGTACTCTTTGCTATCCAAGGATGAGAGAGAGAGAATCCTGTTCCACAGCTCAAGAAAGAAAATCCTGTTCCATAGCTCAATAATGAGTGAGAGAAAACAAATGACAACACGCTCTTCCTCAGAAAAAACACTTTTTTCGAAAAAATAGCGTAGTTCATTATAAAATGCTGAATAAAATGCTGAATTTTTCCCCTTCATTGCTCTTCCTTTTTATGAAAAACGCATTTCTTTATTTCATGCCCGCTCTTTTAAGAACCACGAAAAGTGCGATGCATAGTGTTTCCCTTATTTTCAACAAAAGACCCCAATTTTCTAAAAGCGTGGTTGCTCTTCCAAATGATTAAGAGCATCCTCCTCATTACAAACGAAAATAGGCTCTCCTCTTTGCCTGATAATTTTCCAACCATCCCCTCTTCTTGTGTCACGAGCTTCCAAACATTGCCTCTCCCCCCTTACGATAGCGACAAAAGCGCCTTGTCACTCTCTTTATCTTATGCGTTTTAGTAGCCGTCTCATTCTACGATACTTTCTCACCTGCTTGAAAACAAAATAATAAAATTCTAAAATGAGCATGACAACACCCGCAGGAAAAAAGACGTTTAGCAGAAATATCAACCAAAAGTATACGATAAAAAAACAGCTTATTTTTTCTCTATCCTTTTTTACTGGATTATTTTGTTGATCGATTGTGTGACCCCGTTGCTGGATAGCCTCTTCTAAATTCTGAATCCTTTTTTTCAACAAATACGTTAAGATGAGATAAAGCACCAATAAAACAGGCATCAAGGCAACAACAACAACCATGATGACTTCACGTAGCACAAAAAGCGCTAAAAGAGTGCTATCCTGCGATACACTCAACGACCACTTGGCTTCTAATGGGATCAAAAGAGCTTTATAACCTATCCCAACAAGGATAGAAATAAGACAAATAATCATATGATCTTTATAAGAACGAAATGATTTTCCAAAAAAAAGAGAGCACCGTTTGTTATAAAATGTGGAATTTTCCCCCTTCATTTGCTCTTCCCTTTTATGCAACTGTTTGTCCCTAACTTTATAAGGACACGCATAATCTCTCAAAGCACAATTGCATCCATTGTCGTCAAACAGAATACCCAAAGAACACTCGTATCGCCTATTTATGTTGCCAATACTTTTGCCAATTCACGTGCTTGTTTTAAAGAAATCTCTCAACACTTCCAAACCAACGCGCATCACCCCCATTTCATGAACATCCCCCATGAAAGGGATAACAATAGCGCTCCCATGAATATATCCCCCTTACTATAAACTCTATCACCCCTATTGTTTCAATAAAAAATGTAATCCAGCACCATTCATATACGCCCCCTGCAGCCTCTACAATAGCCTTATCCTCCCCTTGCAACAAGCCATGCCATAACTCGTTCCTCAACACGGCCCCCCCCCATTACCCTAAGGCTCCCGACAACAACCATACCCGCTCCCCTACAACAGCCATACCCGCCCGCACCCTACAAACAGCCATACCGCTCTGCCCCTACAACAGCCATACCCGCTGCCTCTACAACAGCCTTTACCCGCCCCCCCCTACAACAGCCATACCCACCACCCCTTCTACAACAACCCCACCTCTTGCCCCAAAAACAGCCCTATCTAGCTTCTTACGATAGCCTTTATCCCTTGAAAAGACAGAAGCATTTTTATTCTTTTCTCCATTGTTTTCCGCCCACTTAAGACATGAAAAAAGGAACTTCCATTGATTTGCAAATGATCACGCAATAAGAGCATTTGAAATGAGAAAATCTTACAACTTTCTTATTCCAATTAAAAAGGATCAATGATCATTCAAAATACGATGATATCTTCCATTTTTCATTAGAGTTCTTGCAAGCCAATAGCTCAGAATATATTCATAAAAGTGCTTCTAAGACAGAGAGACAGCCGCGATTCTTGAGATCAAGCATTTTAATATTAATGAAAGCACTAACATTCCCTTACAAGTTTGAGGTGTTGTTTTGTCAACAATCTTGTTAGCATGGACTGATTCTATGATGATGCGATATCATCACAATTGCTCTTTATGGACAGCATAATGATACGCGCCATTTTACTCACAATTCTTTATAAGCCTTGCGTTATAGGCTTGTGGGGAAAAGATAAAGGAGAATCCTGTTGAATATAGCAATTATTTTGGGGTCTGTGCGTCAACCTTCCTTAACAAGAACTTTAGCCAATTATTTAGCGGATTGCCTCATAAAGCGGGGTGCATCACTTCATTGGGTTGATTTGCGTGAACAGCCCTTGCCGATGACAGATCCAGATTATCATCAGCAGGTAGAGGCTAATCCAAGTGCTGCGGTCCGTGAGTTTGTCAAAACCATTGCCGCGGCTGATGGCGTTATTCTAGCAAGCCCTGTTTATCAAGGATCTTATTCGGGTGTTTTAAAAAATGCTCTTGATAATTTGAGCTATAATGCCTTTTTAAATAAACCTGTTGGACTTATCTCTCATGGGAGTACGGCCAAAAAATGCGCACAACCTTGTGAACATTTAGTGCCGGTGGTGCACACGCTTTATGGTTATACACTCCAATGTCAAATCGCCTCTTCCAACGAAGATTTTTCCTCAGATGATGAAGGTCGTACTTGGAAAGTTATAAGTGAAGAGGTACAAACACGTTGTGAAAGACTTGCTGATGAAATGTACACATTTTTAAAGCAAAGAGGTGGGATTTAAAGTAATAAGGGAGGGGGCATGAAAAAAAAGGATGCGCACTATCGTTATTTAGTGGTAGGGGGCACAGGGATGTTTGCCCCTTTGTATCAATCACTAGAGCCGCAAGAAGTGATTATTGCTGCACGCTTTCTTTCCCATAAAGTCCAGCTTGAGGCATTGCACAACAAACAGTTGTGCGTGTCGTTGGATTATGATTGTGCGGCATCAAAGGCGCAATTTTTAGAAGCTGTGAAGCAATGGCATGATCTAAAATATTGCATATTATGGATTCATTCGCCCGCCTATGCATTTTCTTGCGCATTAATTGAGCAGTTGGCTCTTTTGCCTAAACCGCCATGTATTCTTCATATTTTTGGTTCCAACACGCATGATCAAATGATCCTCGAGTGCGCGCGCAAAAACAAGGTTGATTTTATCCCCATTCAATTAGGACAAAAAACAACGCCCAAAGGTTTACGATGGCTGACCCATAAGGAGATAAGCCAACAGGTACTGGATGCCATAAAAAACCATATGAATAAACAAAACTTATGATCAAGACCTCTGCTTTGCAAAGAAGCCGAGCCCCTTCAATCTCTATCCATACCCGAACACCCTCTTGAATAGCCCATACTCTCTTACATCATAGGCTTTGAGAACGAACAATCCCCCTCCCTTACGCCTCTAAACAGCATGCCTATATCAACAGCTTCAAAACCAAACGTTTTTCTAACCCTTCTCACACGGGCTTATCCCCCTCTCACAACCATCACGGCTCTTGACCAACCACACACCTTTTTACAGTTCCACGTTTTTACGATTTTGCAAATTCACAGAAAACAACAAAACTTCCGATAAACCGCCCCATTAAAGCCTATACAAGCCTATTACAAACCTATCATCAGCCTATTCATTGCCATCAACCCTTTTCCCCCAACGCCCTCCATTCCCACTTCCCACATTCCAATTTTGACGCATTGCACAATCCAACCTTTACGCCTCCATTGACACCTTTTCTCCCTATATCCTCCCCACAACCATCACGGCTCTTGACCAACCACACCCCCTATTACAGTTACACGTTTTTACGATTTTGCAAATTCACAGAAAACAACAAAACTGCCGATAAACCGCCCCATTAAAGCCTATACAAGCCTATTACAAACCTATCATCAGCCTATTCATTGCCATCAGCCCTTTTCCCCCAATGCCCTCCATTCCCCCATTGGCACCCTCTTCTCCTCAACCGCCCCACAACCATCACGGCTCTTGAGCAACCACACACCTTTTTACAGTTTCACGTTTTTACGATTTTGCAAATTCACAGAAAACAAGCAAACTGCCGATAAACCGCCCCATTAAAGCCTATCACCAGCCTATTACAAACCTATCACCAGCCTATTCATTGCCAACAGCCCTTTTCCCCCAGAGATCAGCGTAAAATGAGAAAAACAATCGATGCCCTCCTCCCAAGTCGTGAAGCAATGGCATGATCTAAAACTTATGCCTCCCCCCATGACACGAGCACTACATGCGCTTTTTCAGCGCTGCGTTTAATTGTTTGGTAACCTTGTAATACGAGATCAAACGCTTGATAAAAGAAATATACAGTGCCACAATGGGTATTGTTAAGAAAAAATTAAAAACACCCCCCAGCAGAATGATCAAAATCACCGTCCAAGCTGCCGCCATTTCGTAATGCATTTTATCCCCTTCCTTTTATAAATTGATTGATTGGGTTGCTTCAGTCACTTCTTCCAATTGCTGAATCTTCTTTTTCAATCGATGAGTTAAAATTTCACGAAGAATCACAACAACAGGGATCGTTGCAAAAATACATACCGATAAAAAAAACCAGAAGAGCAAGAGAATGACAAAATATTCAAATCTGCTCTCATCTATCTCATCTATCCCTTTAAAGAAAATCACATAGACATAAGCTTTGAAAAACATAATGATGAAAGAGAGGCATGCGTGGAGGATATAATCTTTGCGTGAAAAAGCGAGCCATTTTTTTAACGAATAGAAACTTATCTGTGTTTCTAGTGCTAAGTTTTGCGGCACTCTCTCTTTTTCTTTTCCGCTTTTTTCAAAGAAACAAAAACGCTGTGGATGTTCTTTCATCAAACGTCTTTGTTTTTTCACTCTGTAATAGAGCCTCAAACGCTTTATTAAAGAATAATAAGGCGCCACAATAATCATATTCACAAAAATGGCAAAAACTGTAACTGCATTTAGAAAAAAATATCCAATCGGCAGAAACAAAATAAAAACCGCGCCCTCACTCCTCATGCGTATAACCTCATTGATTAATCTCTTGCTGCTTTGTTTTTTCTTTTAGTTTTTTCAATCTGCGCTCTTTAAAACGACAAATGCCCCACAAAATAGGAAGGGGTGTGAGAAGACAAAACCATATCAACACTGGTAAGAGAAAAATAAGAGAACCAATTCCTTCCCATCTTGTCCATTGCAACGGCTGTACCAGAGACTTTGCACCCGCAGGAACTTCTAAAGCCATCATGATAAGGCATGTACAAAACATGATAAAAAAGCGGTGCCCTATTATTTTACACCGTCCCACCCCTTTACGCCTTTCCACTAAAGACACCATAAATTTTCTAAATGAAAAGAAAGACTCTTCAAATGTTGCTTTTTTCTCCTGCATTGTTCCCCTCTGCTTTTACGCTTCGCGCTTTTTACGCTCTATTTTTAGGTTTAAGCTCTTTTTAAATTATCTAAACTCTTTATTTTTCTCAATAAATTTTTTCATCAATCCTAATTTCTACATCCATATATTCTAACTCCCCATCCTTTATGTAAAGAATATGAGGACGATAGTTTTTTCCATCAACCTCACAAATTGCGTCCTTTTCGTAAACAAAATATCCCTGTTGCCTTAATTCTTCTCTTTTTTCCTCGATCAAATTTTCATAAGAATCTCTTCTTCTATTGCACAAATTGGGATCTGTAGCTCTAAAACATTCATAGCTTTCCACCTCCATGGAAAAATTCTTTGCCGCCTGTTGAAGCAAATCGTAACTGGGTTGCTTTGTCTTTTCTACCGCTTGAGCAATCACCATTGCGCGTTCCAGATGCTCCTCTTCGATGCTTGCCTCAAAGCCCAGCTTCTCACCTTCCATAAAGCTTTTGTGATAAGAGTGTAAAGTTTCAACATCGCCCATCAAAGCCAGAGCAGCAAGATAACGCAGGGAATAAGAAGCCAACCGAGGGACCACAGTTTTGTTTTCCCAAGGCAGGATTCTATATTGAGAGTGAAGCATCTTGCCAAGATCAACCTCAGTCATTGCCTCATCTAAAGCTTTCTCGAGTACACGACGTAAACATCCAACGCTTACCTTTTCTTCAAAAATTTCCAACCCCTTCACATCAAAACTCAATTCAAGAGCAATCAAACCTCCAGAATTATAAGGGTCTATTGTTTGGCAAGCCGCCGCATGGATACCAGAAACCACTGCAATTGCACAATCAAATCGCGGATACCCCTTCTCAGCATTATAAAGAAACTGCACTTCACGATCTGGTAAATAATAGGTGGCCAAATGATCTCCTTTTCCCTCAATTTCCACCTTCCACCCCAAACTCTTTAAAAGCGCCGTTGCACTTTCCATCGTTAAGATTTCTTCATCAGAAAGAGAAAACTCTTTTTCCTCAGATAACGGCTTAATCATCGGCGTTGCTCCACTAGACGGCTCAAAAGCGACAGGTTGTTCAAGCTAATTCTTTTGTCACTTGGCAATACAGTCTCACCCGCTTGAAAGTAGAGTAATACAATGCCCAAATAAACATCATGACCACAGCAGAAAGCAGCGTGAAAAGCGTCAAGCCCACACCCCACGAGAGTACAACAACAATATCCATTATTTTAATATCTATCATTTTCCCCGCCCCTTCATGCGCTGTTTTGTTGAGAAGCGGTTTTTCTCCGCTTCCAGATTGCTTGCTCCAACATATCGATCTTTTCTTTCAACAGAACCGTGAAAATGATACGAACCACAAAGGCAACAGGGATGAACAAAAAAATAAACCATGATATAAGCTCCATAATTAACGAGAGAGCTGCCACGACATCCCCTTCCCACCCCGCCAACTTCCACTCAAGCCACATGAGTAAGAAGAGAAGAGCCGTTCTTAAAGCTGCCACAATGAAAGCAATGCAAAAGATGACTTTATAATTTTTGCTTGTTAAAAACGCTTCTTCAAGCGAAAAAGACCGTAATTCTTCATCCAATGATGCATTTTTTCCATTGCCCCTCATTTTTTATCCCTCATTTGTTTCAATTTTCAAGCCATTTTCATGAACCGAAGCTTTCGTCCTCACAATGGATGAGGGTTCATCAATATCAAGCGTTTGTATCCCTCATCTTTTATAAAGACAATATCAAGGGTGCATTTTTTTCATCACCTTCAAACATCGCACGAATAGAAGGTCTCTCCTACAACGCATGAGAATATATAAAGACCAGTATTCATTTTCTGCCCTCCCTTAACACGCTGTTTTGTTGAGAAGCGGTTTTTCTTCGCTGCCAGATTTCTTGATCCAACTTATCGATCTTTTTTTGCAACAAACGCGTAAAGATGATACCGACCACAAAGGCAACAGGAATGAGTACAAAAAGAAGCGCTGATATAAAAACCAATATTAATGTTAAAATGAACAGGATATAATTCCACCACCCTGTCAAATCCCACTTAAAAAACATAAAGAATGCCATTGTAAAAGCTGACACAATGAAAGCAATACAAAAGATAACTTTATAATTTTTGCTTGTCAAAAACGCTTCTTCCAGCGAAAAAGACCGTAACTCTTCATCCAATGATGCATTTTTTCCATTGCCCCTCATTTTTTACCCCTCATTTGTCTCAATTTTTAAGCCATTTTCATGAACCGAAGCTTTCATCCTCACAATGAATGAGGGTTCATCAATATCAAGCGCTTGTATCCCTCATTTTTTATAAAGACAATATCAGGGGTGCCTTTTTTTCATCACCTTCAAACATCATGTTTTTATTCCCCACAGTATATCCCCTATTATCTTAAGGCTTCTCTTTTCTCGTCGATCAAATTTTCATAAAAATATCTTCTTCTATTGCACAAATTTGGGTCTCTGACTCTAAAATTCTAAGTGCTCTTTTTATTTTCAGAAAGATAAGCTGCTTTCCAAAGAAGAAGCAAACGAGTGCAAGAAAATCGTAACGAAGTTGCTTTGTCTTTATGACGATTTGAATCATCAACAAAACCGGCCCAAATTGATTTTTTCGATATTTTTTTTCAAAGCCCAAACTTTCATCTTCCATAAAGCTTTTATGAGAAAGCTGCCAAATGTTAACATCAGCCCTCAATACCAAAGCCCCAAGGGTGTGCAAGTAAAGAAGAGTCCACTTGAGAGATAGCACAATTTCCTTTCCCCAAGGAAGGGTGCTCTATTGAAAGCCCAAACACGCGGCCAAGATCAACCTCAGTCCCAGATCAACCTCAGTCATTGCCTCATCTAAAGCTTCCTCAAGCACACGGTGTAAACGCCCTACGCTTACCTTTTCCTCAAAAATTTTCAATCTCTTAGCCTTAAAATCCACCCCTTTGCCTCAATGCCTCGTTGTCAATCTGGCAAAGCCCTAAAATGATAAGGATTAATCATTTGGCAAGCCGCCGCATGAATACCAGCACCTCTCACAATTCCATAACCAAATTGCACAAAACCTTTTTCATCCAGAGAGAGAAACTGTCCTTAGCGGTCTCGTAAATAAATAACGGTCTCGTAAATAAATAGATGTCCCTCTTTTCTTTCAATTTCCCCCCTCTACCCCAGGCTCTTTAAAAGCACTGTTACACTTTCTATGGAGCAAAACGTCTTAATAAAAAACTTAAGCTTTTGGCTCACCTTCTCTATGCGTCTTACCTCTCCACCTGCAAGAAAATGGGCTTTTTTCCCCAAACACCAGAATATCTTTTGCTTTAAGTATAGATTTTTCGCTCTCAATATCGCTTGGTAAGACACATTTTTATGTTTGATAAAAAGAAAATAAGTTACAAGATTTTCTCTCTTAAAGAGAACAGAAACAGCAAGTAAAGTCCAAGAGCAGCCCCTCTTCACTTTCCCCTTAAAAGCCTCGCAAGAATCCCACTCAAACAAAAGCCCCACTCAAGCAAGAGCCTCAATTCTTTTCAAAACACGACACAAATATAAAAAGGCATAAAACGAGAAGTACACCCATGCACCTTAATGAACAAGTCAAAAGCAAGGCTCGAAAAAAAGCCTCTCTTCACTTTTTCCCCTCGCTCACTTTCCCCTCACTCACATCGTATAATATGACGGGAGCTCCTTTCTGCTCAACCTCTTCTTCTAATTGCCGTATCATTTTGTTCAACTGACGGGTCACGATAAAACGCATAATAAAAACAATCGGTAAGAATAAAAAAGTACAGGCAAGCAGCCATGCCAGTGGCTCGAATACGACAAGAGAAACAAAGTCCTGCCCTCTCCATATCTTAACGACAACAGTTATAACTATTGGAGCAGTCGCCATGACCGTAGAAAGATAGAATATTTTTTTATAGTCTTGCCAAACAAGAGAAAGCTGCTTTTTATCAAACATTCTGCTGCTTTTTATTTTGGGGAGATCTGTCTTAAGGCGATATCGCGTTCATTCAGCACGCATTTCAGTTCCTTTTTCACGCGACAATAAAGCCGCGCACGCTTGATAAACAGGTAATAAATGACAACGATTGGCGCCCATATTAAAACACCTAAGAGCGTAAAGAACAGGAAAGAAATGGCTATTAATGTTATAAGACTACTCGTCATTTTGTCCCCCTACCACATTCTGCATACGAATTGCCTGATCGCGTTGTTGTATCGCTTCTTCCAATTGTGGAAGTATTTTGTTCAATTTTCTCGTTAACTTCATGCACATGATCCCAATGATCGGAGAAAAGAGAAGAATCCCTAACCATATAAGGCTCAACAGCTGCATGATAAAGGCAACACTATCATTTTTCCACCATACAAAATTTGCGATAGAGAAAGCAGATTGCAAAACAGAAAAGAGAATAAGGATAAAAAAGATTATTTTACATTCTTTTGAATAAAAAGGCAGAGATTCTTTGAAGTTAAGAAAGCGCATTTTCGCATCAAGGGTCTTATGGGCGAGATTGTGTCTTTTCATTTCTCCCAGATCATTGCGCAGTTGTTGTATGGCTTGCTTTTGTTGCGTCGTACTCTTTTTCAAGCCTTGAGCGAGTTTAAAAGATAACCTGATATATTTGATCAACAGGTAAGGAAACCTGACCATAACCATAACCATTAAAATGGCAATGATAATGAACCCTAAAAAAACCAAATGCTGCATCATAATGCTCCCTTTTTTTCCCTATCGCATTGATGTGAAATCATCATTTTTATTCTCTGCTCAAACAAATGTTTCTAATTCCTTTACTGTTTCTTGCACGCCATACTGAAGGAGACTATGGAGAATTAAAATGACAGGTAAAGAAACAACAATACATGTCCAGACCCAAAACAGCAGTCGCATGACAAAATCAATAATGTGAAGCACTATCATAGGCACGTAATTGTGCAAAAAAACCGCAGATTTTGGAAGAAAAGCTGAAAAAACGACAAAACCTGTGCAAAGTGCAACCATAACGAAGGCGATAGAAAAGATCATAAAATAATCTTTTTTTGAGAGAAGCAAAGATTCTTGAAAAGAAAAGGCACGCAACTGTGTTGCAAGAACTGTCCTCTGTCCTCTACCCTCTACCTGATAATGCCCTAAATTCTGCGCTGCACCCTTTTTTAATTTTCGCTGCGTCACCAATAACAAGATTGTCCGTTTTATCAACGAATAATAAAGTGCAACGATTGTCACCACGGTAGAAAGGAATACCATAAAAATTGCAGAACAAATAAAAATTGCCGTTCCTACGGCAATCAACATTCCAATGATTAAAGAAGCGGTCACTTTTCCCCCTATTGTCTTCTGTTAAGAGATTGGTTGTCTAGCTGTTGCTGCTCTGGCAAGGTTTCCCATTGTAGCATCATTTCCTTCACATCCCGTTTAAATACGGCGTTAAAGACAAAAAAGAGCGGACAAAAACCAAAAAGAACGCCAAAAATCATTTGCGGCAAGAGACATAAAAAAGCCCAAACACTATTCCACCCCGCATCAAGAACATGCTGAATTATAGGATTTTGGAAAGGGTGTTTAAGACTTTCCTGAAGTCTTTCCTGAAGACTTTCTTGTTTCATTTGTCCCAGTGCTTGGAGCTGTTCTTTGGATATAACGTGAAAAAATTCCAAAGGATCCATATAGGCAGACGCGGAAAAAAGCACCAACAAGAGGATAGCCAAACAACAAATGATGATATAATCGCCTGTTGAAAGCATCATCCATTTTTTGAAAGTTGCCGATTGATCCAACACTGGCTGCGATACAAAAGCCTTATCTCCCTTATGGGCAGATTGGTGTTGTGATTTATCTTCGATCATACGGATACTCCCCCACTTCTAAAATTCCCACTCTTCAATATTTGATAGCACGCCACCAGCGCGGTAAATTCGCTTAGCACCCTTCTCAGAGTAATGCAAGCACTATAAATCCCCTCTACGTATTTTATTCATTTGCCCTATACGCGCTTATACATGAAGCACTATACGTGAGGTGCTTACAAGCCACCCCCCTCCTTTTCCCAAGGTGGTGCCCCCATCTTGAAAGCCAAGCACGCGGCCAAGATCAACCTCAGTCCCAGATCAAACCTCAGTCATTGCCTCATCGAAAACTTCCTCAAGTACACGACACGCCCTACGCTTACCTCTTCCTCAAGAAATTTCCAATCCCTTTGCCTTAAAATCCACCCCTTTGCCTCAATGCCTCGTTGTCAATCTGGCCCCCCCAAAATGATAAAGCCCTAAAATGATAAGGATTAATCATTTGGCAAGCCGCCGCATGAATACCAGCGTCTCTCACAATTCCATAACCAAATTGCACAAAACCTTTTTCATCCAGAGAGAGAAACTGTCCTTCACGGTCTCGTAAATAAATAACGGTCTCGTAAATAAATAGATGTCCCTCTTTTCTTTCAATTTTCCCCCTCCACCCCAAGCTCTTTAAAAGCACTGTTACACTTTCTATGGAGCAAAACGTGTGCTTTTGGCTCACCTTCTCTATGCGTCTTGCCTCTCCACCTGCAAGAAAATGGGCTTTTTTTTCCCAAACACCAGAATATCTTTTGCTTTAAGTATAGATTTTTCGCTCTCAATATCGCTTGGTAAAACACATTTTTATGCTTGATAAAAAGAAAATAAGTTACAAGATTTTCTCTCTTTAAGAGAACAGAAACAGCAAGTAAAGTCCAAGAGCGGCCTCTCTTCACTTTCCCCTCAGCACTCAAGCAAGGATCTTACTCAAGTAAGAGCCTCAATTCTTTAAAAAAACACGACACAAATATAAAAAAAGCATAAAACGAGAAGTGTCCCCCATGCTCCTTAATGAACAAGTCAAAAGCAAGGCTCAACGAAAGCCTCTCTTCACTTTCCTCTCGCACTCAAGCAAGAGCACCAACTCAAGCAAGAGCCTCAATTCTTTAAAAAAACACGACACAAATATAAAAAGGCATAAAACGAGAAGTGCACCCCATGCTCCTTAATGAACAAGTCAAAAGCAAGGCTCAACGAAAGCCTCTCTTCACTTTTTCCCCTCGCTCACTTTCCCCTCGCTCACATCGTATAATATGACGGGAGCTCCTTTCTGCTCAACCTCTTCTTCCAATTGCCGTATCATTTTGTTCAACTGACGTGTCACGATAAAACGCATAATAAAAACAATCGGTAAGAATAAAAAAGTACAGGCAAGCATCCATGCCAATGGCTCGAATACGACAAGAGAAACAAAGCTCTTCCTTCTCCATACCTTAACGACAGCAGTTATAACTATTGGAGCAGTCGCCATGACCGTAGAAAGATAGCATATTTTTTTATAGTCTTGCCAAACAAGAGAAAGCTGTTTTTTATTTTGGGGAGATCTGTCTTAAGGCGATATCGCGTTCATTAAGCACGCATTTCAGTTCTTTTTTCACGCGGCAATAAAGCCTCGCACGCTTGATAAACAGGTAATAAATGACAACGATTGGCACCCACAATAAAACATTTAAGACCATAAAGAACAGGAAAGAAAAGGCCATTAATGTTATAAGACTACTGGTCATTTTATCCTCCACGCCCATTCTTCATACGAATTGCCTGATCGCGTTGTTGTATTGCTTCTTTCAATTGTTGAAGTTTTTTGTTTAATTTTCTCGTTAATTTTATACACATGATCCCAATGATCGGAAAAAAGAGAAGAAGCCCAAACCATAGAATGCTCAACAGCTGCATGATAACGCCGACCATATCGCTCTTCCACCATACCAAATTTGCGACAAAGAAAGCAGATTGCAAAACAGTAAAGAGGATAAAGATAAAAAAGATTATTTTACATTCTTTCGAAGAAAGAGGCAGAAATTCTTTGAAGTTAAGAAAGCGCATTGTCGCATCAAGGGTTTTATGTGCGAGATTGTGTCTTTTCATTTCTCCCAGATCATTGCACAATTGTTGTATGGCTTGCTTTTTTTGCGTTGTACTCTTTTTCAAGTCTTGAGAGAGTTTAAAAGATAATCTCATATGCTTGATCAACCGGTAAGGAAGCCGGATCATAACCATAAACATTACAATGGCAATGATGGTGAACCCTAAAAAAGCCAAAAATTTTATAACAATAGTCACGTGTTTCCCCTATCGCATTGATGTGAAATCATCATTTTTATTCTCTTCTCAAGCAACCATTTCTAATTTCTTTATTGTTTTTTTCACGCCATAATGAAGGAGACTATGGAAGATTAAAATGACAGGTAAAGCGACAACAATACACGCACAAAACCAAAACAGCAGCTGCATGCCAAAACCGCCAACCTTAAACAATAGAGGCATATAATTGTGTAAAAAAATCACAGATTTTGGAAGAAAAGCAAAAAAAGCGAGCAAAACTGCGAAAACCACAATCACAATGAAAGCTAGAAAAAAGATGATACAATAATCTTTTCTTGAAAGTTCCAAAGATTCTTGAAAAGAAAGGGGGCTGAACTTTATTGCACAAACTGTATTTTGTCCTATGCTGACTTTCTGATTATGCCCCAAATTCTGCAATGCTCCCTTTTTTAATTTCCGCCGCATCCCACACAACAATATTGTCCGTTTTATCAAAGAATAATAAAGTACCAAGATTGTCATCAGAGTAGAAAAAAGTATCATGATCTCCCCGAGAAACATGACAGTACTCCACCATACTGTGGTCAAAATTACAAAAGTACTTATAAAAGAAGCAGCCACTTATTTTCCTATTGTGTTCTGTTGAGAGATTGGTTGTCTAGCTGTTGCTGCTCTGGCAATGTATCCCACAGCTTCATCATTTCCTTCACCTCCCGTTTAGAGATAGCGTTAAAGACAAAAAAGAGTGGAAAGAACACCACAAGAACACCAAAAATCATTTGCGGCAAGAGACATAAAAAAGCCCAAACACTATTCCATCCCGCGTCACGCAAAAACACGATTGCAGGATTATTTTCAAAAGGCTGTTTCAAGATCTCCTTAATCATTTTTCGAAGATCTCCTTGTTCCATTTGTCCCAGTGCTTGAAACTGTTCTTTGGATATAACGTGAAAAAACTCCAAAGGATTCATATAGACAGTCGCGGCAAAAAGCACCAACAAGAGGATAGCCAAACACAAAATGATGACGTAATCTTTTCTTGAGAGAGCCGTCCATTTTTTGAAAACCGCACACTGATTTAACACGGGCTGTGACGCAAAAGCCGTATTTCCCTTATGGGCAGATTGGTGTTGTGATTTATCTTCGATCATACGGATATTTTCTCACTTCTAACATGCCCACTCACTCTTTGAGAACATGCAACCAGCAAAACCGGTTTATCTAGCACTCTTTTCACCATGAAACACGCGCTATAAGCCCCTTTAAGTCTATTTTTAAAATTTCTCATACGTGACAACATACAATCCCTAAACCTTACAAGCACAAATGCCATTGTATCCTCTTATCTATTACCCACACTTCAAAAGACAATGTTTCACAAAACTCAACAAGCAAAAATATTCAATCTAAGAAATATCTGATGTGTAAAGTTTACAAACAATACACTGATTTATAATAATTTATTGTTTTTCATATTAAATGAGAACCCTAAATACCGTAGGATTGTCTTATTCCAAACCTATTCCATATTAAATCAACCCAAACCATGTCTCTTGCGCGTTACAAGCAGAAAGAGCCGTATAGAGTAAAACATTAAGAAAGGATGATAAATGCCTCTAAGGAAGCGCCTCAAATGCCAAGAGCTGTCCGCAACCATGAGAGCTGGCAAAATGTGTGATGCTACGGACTTTCTTCTTTACAAGCGTAAAAATGGAAGTGTGCAATAGATTTTATATTATTCAAACTTTGTATGGATTTCATTGGGGACTTTATCGTTATACCCTTCATGAGCACCCTTGCAAAATGGGCAAAAGAGAGCCCTAAGACATGGCTCTTTAAAAAGCAACACAAAACAAAGTCAAACAAGCAATCGATTATCCAGTATAAAAAACGTGCGACAAACAACCTTAATCCTCATTTGAAAGCTTCTTAATCAAAAAGGCTTCATTTTAAAAATTCTTCATTAAAGATGAAATATCTCACAGCCCCTACATTTGTATAGCCCCTACATTCATCAAGGCATCTCTTATAAAAGCATCTTTTTATAAAGGCATTTTCTTCTTATAAAAACAGCCTCTTTCGATAATGCATTCCGTCCTTTAAACGACATCCCCTCGTTTTATAATAAGATCCATTAAAACGGAGATTTATACTCTATAAAGGATACTTACAAAGGATACACCAAACAAAATAGCGAGATCATTCACAGTTTATTTTAAGCCGATAAACGATATTTTATTTGAAAATATAGGGCATCTTATGCTATTATAATAGAATGCGGAGGTTTGCTTTTTGCCGCTCTCTGCCACTCAACAGAAGACGACATATCTCCTATAAAGGATAAAAGTATGCTTAACAGCGTGATGTATATCAAATATCTTGGGAAAGCGCCCAACAACAAAAAAATAAGAGAACCCAAATAAAAAGCTTCCAACTTAAGAAAACAATGACCTTTCAAAAGTGGAATTGAAAAATTTCCACAAAGCGCTCGTGAAAAAAGAGACAAATAATCCCATTAGAAAAAACTTCCTATTAGAAAGACGATGACATGCCCTTGAAATCCATTGTTATTTTTTCATTCACATTTGACAAAAATTTTCCTTCAATCTCTCAAGAACAGTTAAGAAATATTTAAAAAGCAAATAATCCGCTAGCAATAAAAAAATAAGCATGACAGGGGCGGAAGATAAGACTGATAGGGATAAGATAAAAAAGGTAAGAAACCACCTTAAAGATGATTTTTTCGCCCCACACCGTTGCTTTTCTTTGCATTTAAAACGCCTTTAGTATCGTTTGTTTTTTGATCTGCAACGGCTGATATTTCCCAGTATTTGCTCACTCCCCCAGTATTTTCCTCTTTTTAAGTATTTTCCTCCTTTTAAGTATTTGCTCCCCCCAATATTTGCGCCAAGTGCTTTTTACATCACTGTCCCCCATCAACAGACAGTTTCTTTTTCATTCAAATGGTTAAGTTCATGAAAATACGTAAAAAACGCGGTAGATCGAAAATAACAGGAAAGCGAGAGCCCAATAGCTGTATTTCACGTGCCCAAAATTCCAGCGAATCTGCGCTTCAATCTGCGATTGAAATGCGTGCAAAACACTTTGGTTTAAGCTTCGAAGAAGCGAAAAATCCGCTTGTCGGAACCTATATTGGGCGTCTTTGTTTGCTTGGCTATAAAGAGGCTTCATCAGGCATCAGTAAAGAGCAATATGACACGGCGCAACAATACTTGCAAATTAGAAACGACTATTTATGTGCAAAAGGTTTACCAAACGGTTATTATGATGGTTTTACGCACAGCGCATCAGATGAGAAAGCAAAAAAGCAATGGGTCCAAAGAGCAACGGAACACTATGAAGCTATGCAAGAAGCGATTAAAGAAGCACAATATCTACATCGTCAACACAACTTTCATGCGGCATTACACTATCTTGTTATAGAAGATCAACCGCTGCCTAATCTTGTTGGTTCGTTGCGTATTATTCTTGATGCCCTTTATAAACATTTTGACAGTTCTACCCAAAAGAGCCTTGGCTAAAACACCCATCATTTCCTCCCCCTCACAGGATAAAGATTCTCCCCCTCCTTTTATAACATGCCTCTTTATAACCAGCGCCTTTATAAAGTCCCCCTTTGGCAAGTGACACTTGAGATCCACTGAGCATGCCCTTTCATAGAATTTCATGGGTTAACAAGCTTAAAAATATCCACCACGCCCTTTAAAAAAAATACTTCAACTGTCAAAGAGACTTAACCTTATACCTACCAGTGCCTCACTTAATCCATGCCTCAAAGGACAATATTTCACGGCATATTCACGGCATGGACAGGATAAATATTGCCCCCTCTTTAAAAAACAGCAACATTCTTCCCTCTACCCCCATTGTAACAAACCACCCTCATCATACACTTCACCCAATATCGCGACATCCTTAGCTCTTCAGACAATTCATTATCGTCATTTTACGTCTTTTCTTGTACAATTCCATATGGCTTTCCTGATCTTATGACGGACAAAAACTATGGCTTTTATTTCAGCATAATCTGGGTTTCTCATTCAAGACTAAATAACGATAAAATATCCACTATAAATAAATAGCTTATCATTAAAACAACCCGTTGATTTTTGACACAATTAAAAGCATCATCCCTTAAACGAAAGAAAAAGCCCCTACCAACAATCTCCTCCCTCATCAACAACTGCACCGATAACCCTCCCCCCATCACATCACCACTAATACGACAGCCAGCATAGCCCCAATCACCCCCACAAATCGCCAACACCTAAAGCTTTGCCCCGCAACACCTTCCAACCACCGCCTTCCCAATTCCATCAATAAAATACCACGGATTTCAAAACCACAATTCTCCCTTCATCTTGTCCCCTCCTTTCTCAAAGGAGAAAATGTTTTTTGCCACATCAAAAACTTTTCCATTAAAACAAGATATTTTGCTGCATAGCCAATGAATGAGCTTTTTTCTGTAGATTTTTCCCGCGATAAAGGAGGAAAAATAATCGTTTTGCGGTTGACAGAATATGAAAAATCGTATTTAATGATGGGTGCGGTAAGGGGTTTTCTGCGTCCAGATTTCATCATAAAATTTTCGCATTATTATAGACTGTTATAAGTTATCATAGACTGTTATAAAACAGTGTGTTTCGCGACAATGTTTAAAACTTTACGGTTTGAAGGTATCTTTCGTCTTTTTCTGACTGTTTTCTTTTGCATTACACAATTTGCATCACCAACAGCCCCATAATTTTGAGATTTTCAAAACAAGTGGTATTCAATAAGGGCTCCCAATAGAACGCCCTAATAATCCCCCCATAAAATACCAATATCATACATCACAGCAATGATGAGCAATACACGCATAAAAATATGAAAACGGCATTATTATGCTCTCATCGCCTCACCTTTCAAGATGCAAAGGCTTGTTTTTCAAAACATTGTTTAGCCAGAATTGAAGAAGATAGTATCACTTATCGATCATCAACATAGAGGCTAAGATTATGAAGCCACAAGATTCTCCCCCACCACATTCCTCACAAACCCCAGAAGGGGCCAGTGCACCTGAAGGGGCGCATGCAAATGCATCATTAGACACTCTTACTGCACATTTAGAACGGCTTAACATTGAAAAAATAAAAAACACCCCTTTTAATCGTGCGGAATTAAAAGATATTATTGCCGGTTTAGAAAAGCATAATGCCGATGGCAGTTGGATCAAAAATTATTATGATATTCTAGATCTGTACATGATGCCAGCCTTGGTCGATCAAGCAAATCGTAAATATCCAGAGATGAATCTCAAACTTACAAGCCCCCCTGACGGCTTTGCCCTTGCACTCAAAGAAACGCTCGAAAAGGGCATAAAATCTTCTAGGCTGATCGTTAACGCACAAGATAGGGGAATTCATTTTGCGGTTGTCGATCATCAAACCATTGATAATAAAACATCTCTGATATTTTTAGAACCTACCTCACTGCGTGACACGCTTCCCGCATTACTTGCATTAAGAACGCGACAATCCATTGAACATCACCAATTTCCGAATATTCATTTTGCCATGGTAGAAATGGATATTCAACGAAGCTCCTCTGAATGTGGGATGTTCAGCTTAAGCCTTGCCAAAAAGCTTTATCTCGAAGCTCAAAAATTAGAAAGACTACACAAAGATAATATTAAGGGTGTGTTATGTGAACCAGACACGCCTTTACCTGCTGAAAAATTAGATCCATATCTTCCAGCTCGTTTATACAAACACGTGCAAGGCAGAAGACGTCTTGGGGAATATCTAAAAGCCAATCCAGAAGCAGCACAGGAGAAAGTAAACAAAAAAGGCGAAACCCTAAACGAGAGGTTTGAGAGAAGCTTGGTAGCAACAGAAGGAAAAACTGTTTCCGTTTCACAACACAGAAAAAGAGCCACAGAATACAAATCTCTAATGATGTAAGTGAGGCTTTTTCCATATTCCTATTCATCAAAGAACGAAGAGAGGCTGCTTTACGGCTAAGATTTCTCTAAGCAAACCAGCTTTTGCGCTCATAAAACAAAAATAGCAAACAACTTTTCTCTTAAAGGGAAAAAGCACCATTGTCCTATAAAAACCAGCCCCTCTTAAAATTATATCAAAATTCCACAGCTCTTGTTAGCCCAAAGCTCTGTGTAACAATGAGACTCTTTGGATAAGCAAAACGTTTGATACATAAAATATTTAATGCTTTCGTCTTCAGTAAAAGCATATGTCTTGTTTTTCTGAAAGTGTCCACTTCGTATCTCAAGCCCCCCACATCAATGCCATACGACGAACACAACCGCAATAGACCACACTTATCGTGCATCAACTAAACAGCTTCCCGCACCCCAAGAAGGCTCCATCAAAAACACCAGGACAAGCTCTTAAAATCAACAACCTCTCTTAACGGAAAACACCAGCCCAACCATTATCCCTCTTGGCCAACCATTATCCCACTTGCCCAACTATTACTCCTCTTGCCCAACCATTATTCCACTTGCCCAGCCATTATCCCTCTTGGCCAACCATTCCCCCATTCCCTAAGATGTCACAACCAACCTTTTGATTTCATAAAAGTTTCACATCTCTTCTGTTTTTGAAGCGTGAAAAAATTCATTTTTAATCTGTCAACCAGCCTCACGTTAACGTGAGGCTTTATTTTATGGAGAAGCAAATGAGAAAAATATCTAAAGCAGGGCTTGCGCTCATTAAACAATGGGAAGGATTGCGTTTACAAGCCTATAAAGATGCCATCGGGGTGTGGACAATTGGCTATGGTCATACCAGCGCGGCTGGCAAACCGTTCGTTCACAAGGGCATGATCATTACTGAAAAACAAGCAGAAGAAGTTCTTTCTCAAGATTTAAGACAATTTGAAAATACCGTTGAAAAACATGTGACGGTTTCTTTAACGGATGAACAATTCGCCGCGCTCGTATCGTTTTGCTATAATATAGGAACATCGGCTTTTTGTAATTCGACCCTTCTAAAAAAGCTCAATAATGGCGAATATGAAGCCGTCCCTTCTGAGTTACAAAAGTGGACTAAAGCAGGAGGAAAACGTCTTCACGGTTTAGTGCACCGTCGTGCAGCAGAATCGGGATTATGGGCAAAAGGGGCTTATGTTTCTCCCAACTACCAAACTGTAGAAACGCAAGCTCCAATGGGATTTTTCAAAGCAGAAGCGCTTACACCGATTATTGGTTCTTTTTCTGGACTTGGGGGCTTATTGGCAGGCAATGGTCCTATCCAATGGGCATTAGCAACCATTATGGTTTTAGCCGCCTGCGTTGGCATTTTCTTTGTGGCAAAACGGTTTCGGGAGCAGCGCTTATGATGTGGTGGTTGAAAAAAAATCTGATGATAACAGGAGCGGCTCTGACCGCTTTTTTTATCGCTTTAGCAAAAGCTTTCACTCTTGGAAAGAAGGTTGAACAACAAAAGCAAATAGAAAAAACGCTAAAGTCATCAACAACACGGCTAGAGGTGGAAAATGAAATTAATCAAAAAAGTGATGCTGATGTACGCGCTGCTCTTACTCACTGGTTGCGCGATAAAAACAATCAATGAGCCTTTTTCTTGCGTTGGTTGGATGCCCATTTATTTAGACAAAAAAGATCTCAATATCATCAGTTCAAATCTCGCAAGAGATATTTTAAAGCATAACAAACAAGGGGAAGGCTTGTGTGGGTGGAAACATGGCTAGAAAAAAAACAGAAAAACAAACAGAGCTTACAGAAAAGGAAAAAGAAATCCTACAAGAAATCATCACAACGTATAAAAGTGTAAAAATGATGTCACGCTATACGAAGTGGATTATATTCATCATTTTCTTATTAGCACTTGATTTTTCACGGATCATAGATGTGCTGGGAAGTATTTTTACACAAAAATCGAATATTCAGCTCTAAAATAAACAAAAAACGTGAGACGTGTTAAATCTTTTAAATATAAAAAGCCATTCGTTATTTTTTGAAAACATGGAGTTTTATTGATGATTTTTCATGTCTCACGAGAAGTTTTTACACGCCTCACAAACGTCGCGCTCTTCACAAACACTTTCATGAAATGAATTTAAGGGCATGAAGAGAGATTTTTAACCAACGCGTAAGTCAGCAACTTTGGTAACATAAGAAAAGGATCATACCAACATACATTTTTTTAATAATCTATTGATATCCAAATGATTTTATACTCTTCATAAATAGCATTGCCAAGAATTTGTATTAAAAGACATTTCTTTTAAAGAAGCGCATAAACAAGCAATGTAATGGTAGCCTTACATAAAACCTCTCATCTTTACGTTGAATAAAAAAGCAAGCCGGCTCCTCCCACCCTCTCAATGCCCTGCCTCCCAATGCCCTGCCTCCCAATGCCCTGCCTCCCAATACCCTGCCTCCCAATTTCCCCCTCCCAATTCCCTGCCTCTCAATTTCCACCCTCTCAATTTCCACCCTCCCAATACCCTGCCTCCCAATACCCTGCCTCCCAATTTCCCCCTCCCAATTCCCTGCCTCTCAATTTCCACCCTCTCAATTCCCTGCCTCCCAATACCCTGCCTCCCAATTCCCTGCCTCCCAATGCCCTGCCTCCCAATACCCTGCCTCCCAATTTCCCCCTCCCAATTCCCTGCCTCTCAATTCCCTGCCTCTCAATTTCCACCCTCTCAATTCCCTTATGTTCTATGCATAAAGGTCAAGTTGAAGAGAATATATGGAAAATCCTTGGCTCGAAAATATGAAAAGAAGGCATGAGGCTACAACAGAATTTCGCGTGCCTTTATCATCAGAAGCATTAAAAATTCTAAAACAAGCGCGCCTACTGTCTCGTAATGATTTTTTTCGGCTACCTGTCATGGTCCCCTTAGTTCAAAAATTGCTCCCCACTCAAGAATTTTCTGTCACAATATAGGCAACAAACAGAACTTGAGTATAACAACATGGGTTTGGCTCCAATTTAGGTGATGAGCTTACCGAAGAAAAGATGAGAGCAAGGCGAAAAATTAGCTTTTGTCTTTAAGCTTCTCAAATGGAGCAGTCTCCCCATTTCAGAGATCAACGAAACAGAGAGATGCTTATTCTCCTATGCAAAAGCTTGAAATACCAGCATCTTATTCATAAAAAACAAACCAGCCCCATCATGCTCTTTTCAACTCTGTCTTTCCAACGCTCAATAGGTACTAACTCTTAACTACTGACTCTTTTTAACTACTGACTTTTAATGATTGCGTTGGTTCATAAAAACCGTAGTGACCTCTCACCTTATGAAGCACAAACACAGGATTTTTTAACGATGCATGCATAAACCTGAAATAAAAAAAACAGAACTGTATTAGGAATAAATGATTATAAATCAAATAGTTATATTTTTATTAGCACAATATTTTCAAAGGAAACCACGATCCCCGCACAATAGAAACATTTCATAAAAACAAGAGAAAAAGCTATGGATTAAGAGTGAAATTCATTCACAATAACGGTAGATCAACCAAAGGAGAATAGAACAATCCTATAAGATAAAGAAACTATCATAAAAGGAAAAACTGTATGAAACGTGAAAAAGCATAAAAAAAACGGGCACAGAAGACCCGTTTCTTTATTACGTCTATGGAAAAGAGCTTAGAAATCCATTCCACCCATTCCACCCATTCCGCCAGCAGGCATCGGAGGCATTGGTGTATCTTTCTTTGGAACTTCAGCAACCATTGCTTCTGTTGTGATCAGAAGGCTCGCAATTGAAGCCGCATTCTGAAGAGCAGAACGCAAAAACTTTCACAGGATCAACAATTCTTGAAAGCAATCAAATCACCAAATTCACCGGTTGGAAAACATGAAAAAGCATAAAAAAAAACGGGCCCAGAAGACCCGTTTCTTTATTACTTCTATGGAATAAGAGCTTAGAAATCCATTCCGCCCATTCCACCCATTCCGCCAGCAGGCATCGGAGGCATTGGTGTATCTTTCTTTGGAACTTCAGCAACCATTGCTTCTGTTGTGATCAGAAGGCTCGCAATTGAAGCCGCATTCTGAAGAGCAGAACGCACAACTTTCACAGGATCAACAATTCCCAAAGCAATCAAATCACCGAATTCACCAGTTGCGGTATTGTAACCATAAGTGTCAGCATTATTTTCCAGCACTTTGCCCACAATAATAGCGGCTTCTTCACCAGCATTGCTTGCAATCTGGCGCGCTGGTGCTTGTAGAGCACGACGAACGATACTAATACCAGCTTCTTGGTCAGGATTACTTCCCTTAACGGTCAACGCATTTGCTGCACGCAACAATGCGGTACCACCACCAGCAACAATACCTTCTTCAACAGCAGCACGTGTTGCATTCAAAGCATCATCAACACGGTCTTTCTTTTCTTTCACTTCAACTTCTGTTGCACCACCCACACGGATAACAGCAACACCACCAGCGAGTTTAGCAAGTCTTTCTTGCAATTTTTCACGGTCATAGTCAGAAGTTGTTTCTTCAATCTGAGCCTTGATTTGATTGACGCGAGCAGTAATTTCGCTCTTTTGTCCAGCACCATCAATAATGGTGGTGTTTTCTTTAGAAATATTCACTTTCTTTGCACGTCCAAGCATATCCAAAGTGACATTTTCAAGTTTAATGCCCACATCTTCAGAAATAACCTGTCCGGATGTCAAGATAGCGATATCCTCTAACATTGCTTTACGACGGTCACCAAATCCAGGAGCTTTTACAGCAGCAATTTTCAAACCACCACGCAATTTGTTGACAACGAGCGTTGCCAAAGCTTCACCTTCCACATCTTCAGCGATAATGAGAAGTGGTTTTCCAGACTGAACAACAGCTTCAAGCACAGGAAGAAGAGATTGCAAATTAGACAATTTCTTTTCGTGAATGAGAATGTAAGGATCATCAAGATCAGCGACCATTTTCTCAGCATTTGTGACAAAATAAGGGGAAAGATACCCACGGTCAAATTGCATTCCTTCAACGACTTCTAATTCCGTTTCAGCGGTTTTAGCTTCTTCCACGGTAATGACGCCTTCATTGCCCACTTTTTCCATAGCATCAGCGATCATTTTACCGATTTCAGCAGCGCCATTAGCGGAAATTGTTCCCACCTGTGCAATTTCTGCTGAAGTTTGAATTTTTTTTGCTTTTTTGAAGAGGTTTGCCACCACTTCTTCAACAGCAGCATCAATCCCACGTTTAAGATCCATTGGGTTCATGCCCGCAGCAACAGCTTTAACACCTTCTTGCACAATAGCTTGTCCTAAAACAGTTGCTGTTGTTGTTCCATCACCAGCGATATCATTGGTTTTAGAAGCAACTTCGCGCAACATTTGTGCACCCATATTTTCGAACTTATCTTCCAGTTCGATTTCCTTTGCAACGGATACACCATCTTTTGTGATGCGAGGTGCACCGAATGATTTATCAATCACCACATTGCGACCTTTAGGGCCGAGTGTCACCTTAACAGCATTAGCAAGGATGTCGACACCGCGCAACAAACGCTCACGCGCTTCACGGCCAAATTTGACTTCTTTAGCAGCCATTTAATTTCTCCTTGGAGTTTTCTCAAAATAGTACACAATGAAAAACTAAGTGCTTCAATTAGCCCATAATTCCCATAATGTCAGATTCTTTCATGATGAGGAGATCTTCCCCATTAATCTTGACTTCAGTTCCAGACCATTTTCCAAACAAAATACGGTCTCCTGTTTTGACTTCTAAAGGCACGCGCTTTCCGTTATCATCGAGAGCGCCATTGCCAACAGCAATCACTTCGCCTTCTTGGGGTTTTTCTTTTGCTGTATCAGGGATGATAATCCCACCAGCCGTTTTATTTTCAGATTCAACCCGACGGACAACGACACGGTCGTGAAGTGGGCGGAATTGTATATTAGCCATGTTTTAAATCCTTAAAACTGAACATAATTGAATTAATCTTAAAAGTTCTTGCTAGCACTCTCAAATTACGAGTGCTAGCATGTGTTAGATATAAAATCGGCATCTCTCAATGTCAAGAATAGCCATAAAAATAATTTCTCTAAATGAAGCTTCAAAGTCTTGCCTCTTATTGCACTTTCGCGTTATCTATCTTTTTTGAGAACCCGTGAACAAAAAAGGATCTTATCATGGTTGAAACACGTCAGGAAACGGATAGCTTTGGAACGATTTCGGTACGTCAAGATCGTTATTGGGGCGCACAAACTGAACGTTCTCTGCATAATTTTAATATTGGCAGTGAAAAGCAGCCTCTTGCCATCATCTATGCCTTAGTCCTTGTCAAAAAAGCAGCAGCGATTGTAAATATGGGCAAAGGAAAACTACCAGAAAATATTGGAAAAGCAATTATTGCCGCCGCTGATGAAGTGCTTGCTGGCGATTTTGATACGCATTTTCCACTGTCCGTCTGGCAAACAGGTTCTGGCACACAAAGCAATATGAATGTCAATGAAGTCATTGCTAATCGTGCTAGTAAGATTTTGGGAGGAAAACTTGGAAGCAAAAAACCAGTTCATCCCAATGACCATGTCAACATGAGCCAATCATCGAACGATTCCTTTCCCACGGCGCTTCACATTGCCACCACGTTGCAAACACGCCAACACTTACTGCCAATCCTTGAAGCTCTTATTGCGACATTAAAACAAAAAGAGCAAGAATTTGCAGATATCATTAAAATCGGCCGCACCCATACGCAAGATGCAACCCCTTTAACCTTAGGGCAAGAATTTTCAGGCTATCGTGCCGCATTAGAAGCCAATTTTCAGCGTATTGAAAATGCTCTAACCGATGTCCAAATGCTTGCTCAAGGTGGTACGGCTGTTGGCACAGGGCTGAATGCGCCAAAAGGTTTTGACGTTGCTTTTGCGCAAACAGTGAGCACTCTCACAGAAATAACGTTCCAAACTGCCAGCAATAAATTTGAAGCACTTGCCCATCATGGCGCCCTTGCGCATTTCCACGGGAGCTTGAATGCTCTCGCTGCTGATCTGTTTAAAATTGCCAATGACATTCGGTTTTTAGGCTCTGGTCCACGTTCCGGTTTAGGGGAACTCAGTCTTCCTGAAAATGAACCCGGATCTTCTATTATGCCCGGCAAAGTCAACCCCACGCAATGTGAAGCCTTAACCATGGTCGCATGCCAAGTTTTTGGTAATCACACCAGCGTAACCTTTGCCGCAAGCCAAGGACATTTTGAACTCAACGTTTATAAACCTGTTATTGGCTATAACGTTTTACAATCAATTACCCTTCTTGGTGATTGCATGCGTTCTTTTGATATGCATTGCATTCAAGGATTACGGGCCAATCGTGTTCATATTCACTCACTCATGGAGCGCTCACTCATGTTAGTCACAGCTCTTGCACCAGAAATTGGCTATGAAAAAGCTGCTGAAATTGCCAAAGCAGCGCATAAAAATGATACAACTTTGCGCACCGAAGCATTAAAAGCAGGTGTTTTTGTAGAGGATTATGACCGATTAGTTGATCCTAAAAAGATGATTGCTCCCCAATAAACAACCCACTAAAAAAGATGCAAACATCTTAAAACAAATCTTTCTGTCAAAAGATCGGGGTGTAAACACCCCGATGATGACCGATAACAATTACCCACAGCGTTCATTTTAGGCTCTGATCCGCATTTATGCTATGGGTGGTTTTGTTGCTTATATTGTACTTAAAAGGCACAACGGTTTTGCAAAGGCATGGATAGTCATAGCTCAACACCCAATGGCTATACTGGCAGAAAGTGATTTAAATGGATATGACCTTAAGGTGTTTTTCATTCTAGCTTCGCGTCTTGATTTTGAAAATCTATTAGCTATCAACCAAACAGAATTAGCTCAAAAAAATCGGTATTATCGGTATTAATAGACATAATTTCAATCGAAGTATAAAAAGATTAATGAATTCATCGTAGTTACGCTTTACAATGTTATCATTATTGATAACATTGGGTAGATAACTCTTATCTCAATGAGATAATGTGTTTATTTATAATGATAATCTAGCGTTATCCATATTGAACGAGAATCCTAAATACCGTAAGATTTTCTCATTTTAAATCGGTCCCATGTTGCATCAATCAAAATCACTGACTTGCACATCACAAACGCAATGAATGTATGAATAGAAATTGTATCCGATAAGGACTACAAACGCCTCTAATGAACCACCTCAAGTGCCAAGGACTGTCACAACGGACAAAAGGGGCCTCTGTCACAACATTGTGGAGAGGACTGTCACAACAACCCCACGAACTGGCAAATATAGTAATGGTACCGGCGTGCTCCTTTATGAAGCGTAAAAGAGATGCTCAATAGATTTATTATTATACCATTCACAATCGCTGTCATGAAATGGGTTTAGGAACATTGAGAAATGTCTCCTTTATGAAGCGTAAAAGAGGTGCTCAATAGATTTATTATTATACCATTCACAATCGCTGTCATGAAATGGATTTAGGAACATTGAGAAATGTCTCCTTTATGAAGCGTGAAGATGGGAGTGCTCAGTAGAGGAACAGCTGCTGGA
Organism: Bartonella sp. AP72JLCBS; assembly: GCF_042195705.1. Classification (NCBI taxonomy): domain Bacteria; kingdom Pseudomonadati; phylum Pseudomonadota; class Alphaproteobacteria; order Hyphomicrobiales; family Bartonellaceae; genus Bartonella; species Bartonella sp. AP72JLCBS. The sequence continues at coordinate 121,772 of NZ_JBHIOU010000005.1, forward strand.
ACAAAATTCAATGCACCGAAAGGTTTTGACCTTTGCTGAAACAATCAGCTCTCTAACGGGGATATCCTTGACAGCTCGCAAGAAATTGGAGGCATTTGCCCATTATAGCGCCCTCACCCATTTCCACAAAAACCTGAATGGCACGCGCTAATCTCTTTAAAATCGCCAACGACATTCAGTTTTTAGGCTCTCATCCACGTTCCGTCTTTAAGCGAACGGAACGGAGAGTTTATCCGTTTTACATGACGTATAAGAAACCTCATGAGACTTGAGATTCTCGCACTTTACTCCTTCTTATTCTTCGTATTCCATTCAATCAATCAAAACTATTCGCTTGGATTATCATAAGCAAAAGTGGCATATAGATAAAAAAGAAATAAAGTCGCTCATCCCCTCAAGTGCTCAAAAGGCTATCGCAATACAAAGCTATGCAATATCAGAAACGAGCAAAGAATATGATGGTGCCAATATGCATTTTTTACGATCAATTGAATATGTAAGCACATTGATGTCAATCATAATGGATAATACATTTAATAACAAAAAGTGTTTTAATATATATAAAATAATGTTTTTTAATAAGTAAAAAGCTTATTTACTATACTATAATTTTTTCTAAAACACAGAGAACACTGAAGGCGTATAAAAAAATCCTGAAAAATCAATATAAACCCGGCATAATAGCATGAAAACAAGTTTTAAGAACGCTTAAATATGGATAATTATAGAGTTTTTGAGTGTTTTAGTTTTCATAATGATATTAAGTATAGATTTTTTTAACCAATTTGTATATAATACGATTTGTATCTGAAATAAATTGGGGACGTTTTTATGAAAACAAAATGTTTAGTTGCACTATCTATTTTCATCTTCATTACCGCTTCAACAGCGCAAGCAGCAGATACGGTAATCTTTAAGCAATCAGAACCGAAGGTTTCATTGCAAGATGTTTCATCGTCACGTATTTCACCGGTTACTGTTTCTGCGCCTTTTTCTTGGTCTGGTTTTTATTTTGGAGGACAAATTGGATATTTTTCCAATAAAAATACTCTAAATTACGCACAAGAAGCTAGGGACGGAAAATGGGCTTGGGTTGATAGAGATTTATCACCGAAACTATCAGGATTGAGAGCAGGTTTGTATGCAGGTTCTAATATTGATCTGGGAGATCTTGTTTTCGGTTTTGATACCGATATGGTCTGGTCTGGAAGGAAAAGCACCCAAACAGACAATGGAAAGAAAATTCTAGATGAATCAAACTCCATTAACATTGCCTTTAAAAAAGCTGGGATTCCTATCATAAAACCTGCAGCTCAGGGTGAAACGATATCCAACTATGGTGACATTGTTGTTAGCAGTGTAACATTGAAAGAAACGTGGTCTGGTGCCACGCGCGCGCGTATTGGTTTTGCTTCCCATCGTCTTATGCCTTATATTGCAGGGGGTATAGCCTATAGACAGATGCAATATATCATGTCACTTTTATCAAAATCGCAAGAAGATTCGACAATTTTTGCTTCTGGCAATGTGTTAGATGAGACAAAAACAATGTTTGGTTACACTGTTGGTGGTGGTTTTGATCTTGCAATGACAGATAATATCATCATGCGTACAGAATATCGTTATTCAGATTTTTTTAAAAAGAAATTTGCAAACGATAACCTTAAAATCTCTTCTCAAACGCATGATGTTCGCTTTGGTATCGCTTATAAATTCTAAGTTTTGTAGAAAAATTGAACGATTAAAAAACCCTGTTAAAAACGGGGTTTTTTAATGCCCCTTTCCCCCTAAAAAGACGTAGATTCTAAAAACCTGTACTAAACTGTAAACAAATAGTCACGAAACAATAAAGCCTCTCCCTCTCTTAAAGCAAGCTCCTATCCTCTCAGCCTTTCATGTAATGCCTTTGGAATATAAAAGCTTTACCATCATACCACTGGGTGCCATCGTAAAATAAATGAGAGCCGTTATTTAAGAGATATTTCTTTAAAATAAATATAGATATTGTGCATCAATTGCAGTTTTATAAGATGATGTTGACTTGGCCTCCCCGCTCTTAAAGGATAAAGATTCTAAACACCCATTTTTAAACACCCATTTTTAAACACCATGTCCGTTTATAAAAGCACAAAAACCCTTGGAGACTCTTGGGAGATATTGGGGGATCTTGGGCGGGCTTCTTTGGGTTCCTCCTCATGGAATGCCCTTAAATCTCAAGCAAGATAAACACTGAAGAATATCCAACACACACCGAAAAAAATACTGTAACGTTTCAAGGAAGTATGCCCTATATGACCACACTTCAAACAACAGTATTTTACCGCTATTATATGCCAGAGTGGAGAGAGGATATTGCGGTTCTCTGTTTATGTAATTTCTGTAACGGGAAGACAGCTTCATTTGGAGAGAACATGAAGTTGTCAAGGTAAAAAACCAATTTCCAACCTTACCATTTCCCTCTGCTTTACAACTTTCAAAAGCCTCTAAAGCAAAATCTTTTAAGCCTCTCATGCTCCTGCCTTTTAAAGAGTGGAGATTACGCACTACCCCATGTTTTTGTTGCTCACATATCTTTTTGGCGATCACGCCCCTCATGTCATACGACAACGCTTCAAACCAAACACACTCAAATCCAAGACACTTGGGTTGCCAATTCACATGCGTGTTTTAAAGAAACAGCTCTCAAAACCCTCAAGCCCATTTTGCGACAGCACCTACAAGAATATAAAATCTATAAAGCCTCTAAAGCACTATTTTTTAAGCCTCTAAAGCTCCTGTCTTTTAAAGAGTGGAGATTACGCACTACCCCATGCTTTTGTTGCTCACATATCTTTTTGGCGATCACGCCCCTCATGTCATACGACAACGCTTCAAACCAAACACACTCAAA
>NZ_JBHIOU010000005.1:124761-133827 GCF_042195705.1 Bartonella sp. AP72JLCBS
TGCGTGTTTTAAAGAAACAGCTCTCAAAACCCTCAAGCCCATTTTGCGACAGCACCTACAAGAATATAAAATCTATAGAGCACCATCTCTACACTTCATAAAAGTGCAAGCAGGCACCCCCCCATCCATCATACACTTTAACCTCCAATGATGCCCTTGAAACGGCATAAGAGGCATTTTTATTCATTTTTTGTAAAATTTCACTCCACGCGAGCTCATCTAGCTTGTAACGTACAAGCGACATGATTTTGGTTGATTTACTACAAACAGACTTGAAATGAAAGAATCCTAGGGTATTCGAGGTTTTTCATTCAACATGCAAAACATTGAACACGGTCTATAAATCCCACGTTTTATAACCCCCCATGTTTTATAAAACAACGTGATGCGCCATAACAGGATAAAGGAAAATATTTATGAAGTGGTGCGGGTGGTCGGACTCGAACCGACACTCCTCTCGGAACCAGATTTTGAGTCTGGCGCGTCTACCAGTTCCACCACACCCGCACACTGCTATAAAAGACAGGACTATAAAAGACAGACTTGTCGATTATTCCTTTGCACTATATGAAGAAGAACAGATTCGTCAACAGAAGACTTCTCATTTTTTAAGAATTCATATCATTTTCTTATCTATTTTATGAAATACTTTCTTTATTGGATTTCTCTACCGGATTTATAGCAATCTCATTTGTAAAGTCTTTACCTCTTAAACTTATAAAAGCCTCATGATATTAAACAAATTAAAGCTTTGGACGATTTCTTTAGCAAATCGGCGTACAGCACCACACTGGCTTGGTTTCATTGCCTTTATTGAAAGTTCTGTTTTTCCAATTCCCATAGATGTTTTATATATTCCGATGCTTCTTATCCATCAAAAGCAGGTTTATCGCTATGCTTTGATTGCGACAATCTGTTCTGTATTAGGAGGCATTGCCGGTTGGTTTATCGGACATTTTGCCTATGATACCCTTGCCAAACCCATTTTAGAAATTTATGGTAAGGTTGAAAGTTTTGAATCTCTGAAAAATAGTGCAACCCTGCAATTTCTAATCATTTTACTGATAACATCAGGTTTTTTTCATCTTCCCCCCATCAAGATTGTCACAATTTTGGCCGGTGTTATGAGTGTACGTCTTGAACTTTTCATGCTTATTTGTATTTTTTCTAGAGGCGCTCGTTTTTATCTTCTCGCGTGGCTGATTAAACATTTTGGACAAAAAGCAATGAATTTTCTAGTACAGCATTTCAAATGGATTGTTCTCATTGGTTGTGTTAGCCTCCTTTTAATTTATGGGATTTTCATAGCTTTTTTAAACAGGAAGCTTTTATAAGGAACAGACTTAATGGCATGCGTTTTGTCTTCTCACCCACTTTTACACAAACACCTTCATCTTGAACCCAGCAGAAAAGAACAAAGTTTATGGGCTTTTTTTCTCGCTTTTTGCTTGTCTGCCACAATAGGGATTGCCCTTGGTTTTGAATATTTCGGAGGATATCTTCCTTGCGATTTATGTCTCATAGAGCGTTTTCCTTATTATGGAGCCATACCATTTTTGCTCTTAGCAGGTTTTGGAGCATGTTTTTTTCGCATAACTGCTTGGATACAACTTTTATTTTTTTGTGTTTTTGTCTTAATGTGCATCAGCCTTGTTTTAGCCGTTTATCATGCGGGTGTTGAATATGGCTTTTGGGAAGCTCCCCTCAGCTGTGGTTTAAGCGCAGTCAGAAAAACCTCAGACATTAACCAGCTGCTTAACCAATTAAACAACATTCATCCCCCTTCTTGTTCTGAAGCATCCGCACGCTTTCTTTTTCTCTCATTTGCCGGTTGGAATGTCGTCTCAAGCCTATTTTTCTCCCTTATAAGCCTCTATATTACTTCAAAAGGGCTCCTTTCAATCCATAAAAAACTCTAACCATAAAATAGAAACGAAACCGCGTGCACTCGTTCTCTCCAATCGCTTCCCCCTAACCAACACCCCTCCAATCACCAATCCCCACCCAAAACCACCCACCGCCAAACCAACCCACCCACACCAACGAGTCACCAACATCCCTCCTCTAGCGTTGTACTCAAAAGACAAAAATAAGCAGATACATCCATTTTATGGTTTCACCTCTCTGTACTTATAAGCAACATTTTGATAAAAACTCGTGATAGAAAAGCCGTAAAATAATAAGTGAGGGGACCAATAAATATAAATGGTCTGCTATGGCTGAAGATAAGAACACAGAGCCTTCTACCCTATCACCTATTTCCTTAGATATAACCAAACTTGAAGAACCATGTGTTATGATGGAACATGATCATAATGCATGGCGCGAGCATATAAAAGAAAGGGATTTAAATGCGCCTTACGAAAAACCACCTCATATAAAACCACGAATCAAATCGGCACCACGCATCAGGCAAGTTTTTTGGTGCGATTTTCCTCATGATTCGATACTCCCTGAATTTTGGAAAAAGCGGCCTGTTTTAGTGCTTTCTAAGAATGCAAAATTATATGGAAATGTGACAGTTTTACCTTTTTCAACGAAATCACAACCCAATAATCCCGCTGCGTATCCAATACAATCTCCTATAGAGAATAAAAAAGCATGGATTATCTGCAATTATGTCACAACAGTTTCTGTAAGTCGTTTAAGTTGCTCACGTACCGTTCCAAGATTATCCTGCGAAGATTTTCATAAAGTTGTAGCTCTGATGCTCAAATATTTACCGCATTTACACTATTGACTTTTGAGAAAAATAAGTGTATCTATATCACCATACACGGCATCAGTAATGGTGGCCGCTTCCCCGCAAGGGGAGATAGGAACGAAGGAGTGGGAAACCGCTCCTTTCGTCATTTTTGGTATTTTTTTGAAAACTGCCATTTTTTGCAACCTTCCCTAGAACATATCCAACATTCATTCTCCACCGTTGTTGTTTTGAAATATCTGCGATTTGGGATAAGCAGAAGACAATATCCACACCTTGGATCCGGTAAAGTTTCCCATGGAGATTACCGAGATATTGTACATACTTATCATTTCATTGCACAAAAAATCGTGCTGCCGTTGCTTAAACTTTATATGATTTTCCGCAATAAGAATATCTTTCCAAGATTGAAAAAAGCTTCGCTTTATATGACCACACCTCAAACGATCGTATTTGACAAAATAACAAAGAAAATTCTGTAGTAAAACAGAAATCAACACCCAACCGATTTCTATCTCTTCACCAATAACAATTGTTTATTGCCCTAACCGCATTATTTCACCTGTCACACGACCCAACATAGCTTTTGCAGATAGACTTTCTTCCTCTTCTCCTAGAAACGATATATTAAGCTATTTTGGGATTTACTGCTAAATTGCTTATGCTTGCACTTTGAATACCTTTTTCTCATTATACAAAAGGTAGATAAAAAAATAATTTCGTTTATCAGCTTTATTTTAAAGACACACCTATTTTTACAGGATACGTTCTCCTTTCTATCAGCCCTATCACATTTAATACACTTGTCGTTTCTAAACATGAACAACCAAGCATCACAATGGAACAATAGACACCCATCACTTTCATGGGCACTTGCATTGACAAGAGATAAACAAGAGCATTGATCACCACACACGGAGCAAAAGTCTATAGCGACTACGCCATAGACTTTCGCCACGCACGGGTTATTCTTAAAGCATATTTATGATGAGATAATCATTTATGACATCATTTTTGTTACGCCACAGAACGGGTTTTGCTATTGTACAAATTTTTCAAGAGAAATCCTCACTCGCTCATAGATGACAAGATTTCTTTATGGAGAAAGCGTATGGCGCTCAGCTTTGACCTTTTCCATAACAAGGATAAGTTCAAATTTTAACCAACACGACAATACACCTATTCTAAACGATTTACACACCACCTCATCAGCAACAGGCTGCTCCAATATCGGTGTATTTATCGGTGCATTGACTTGAGGATTTTTTGCACTTCCACGCACCGTAAAAAAAGAAAATATTTTTATCATTTTCAACTCCATTTTAATTGATTTGGATTTTAAAAATGACCAAAAAAATCAAACAAAAATAGAGAGGTAAGTTACGAAAACTACAGGGTAAATTTTACTGCCCCAAAATGTCTATTTTCCCCCGCCTGAACAGTCAGAGGAACACTATAAAAATTATTTTCATTGAAAAACAATTACTTATAATCTAGGGAAGAAAAGTAAAAATCTCCCCCAGAAAAAGAGATTATCTTCAAAATTATCAAAAAAAGCAGCACAATTTTAGTGATCTTTTTATTTTTTTTCTTTTGATAAAAGAGAGCTGGCAGGTGTCTTAGGAGCCCCTCCGGTAGGTTCCCAATTCGCAACAGCCGCTAATTCCTCAATGAGCTTCTCTCTTGGTAAATTATTATCATCCACCAACTTGTACTGAACGGCATGTTCACTAAGCCACTTTATAAGCGTTCCTTTAACAGTTTTACCACCCTCAGCCTCACTCACCGCTTCCCATGCCGCAACCACCGCCGCAAGCTTTGGAGCATAACGTGGATTCGTTGGATCTTGAAACGCATATTTTTGATCCTTAGTCTCAGCAGAATCATCCTCAGGGAAAAAAACTTTAGGTCTCTTACCACGCGATGAAAGCCATTCTTTTAAATCATCAACGCGAACATATGAGGAATCTGCATCTATATCACCAAAAGGATCATACGACCATTCTATCTTTAATTGATTGCTTTTTCCCGCTTGAACGATAGCATGATAGGCTGCACGGAAATTAGCAGTATTTTCTAATGATACGCGACGGTTACTTTCGTAAATATCACCTTTTTCTGGTTCTAATTTGTTGAAAAACAGACACTTTCCTGGATTTAATCCAACTATTAAAAGCGCTGCCTGCAGTATTGTTAGTTTTTGAGAACGTAAAAGCCATTCTATACTTTCATCAATTTCCATATATTCCCCGCTTTTTCTACGAAACTTAACATATTTTTCAAAATGCTAAGAGCAATCTCCTTCACTACACAGAGATTATACTCCCCTCATATTGCACACTTATCACACTTTTTAACAATCCCACAACCACCCCCCTCCTTGTGATACACAAGAAAATGATTTGAATTGTTTCAATATAAGAACTTTTGAAGTGAGAGGAATCCTACTGAATTTTGGGCTTTCATGCAAGATATCAGGCAAGTTACAAGGCAATAAATGCCCCTTCATAAAGGGTAAATTTTTATGCGTGATCAAATAATTTTATATGATAATACTCTGTCATTTATGCACCCCCACCCTTAAACCTGCCCCTGCAATCACAGCACAAAAGATAATTCGTTACACGCTAACAAATCCACCTAAATGCAAAAGCTGTAACAACGCTAAAATGCGCGTAAATATCATAAGAATACTGTCTTACACCTCCACAAGCAGAATGAGTGGCGTAAAACTGTACAATAAAATGCCATGCCTATAATGAACCGTGCTAAAGACTGTCGCAACACTGGGAGCTAAGGTGTATGATGATGCCGGCTTGCTCTTTTATGAAGCGTAAAGATTAAGAAGACTCAATGGAGTTTATATTATTTCATGGAAATTTTGCCGCTCCACCCTTCTATACTCTTCACGGGGGCCCCCTCGCGAAATGGGCTTTTATCCCTTGAATAAAGATCTCCTTTAAAGAATCATTTCAAATTCTAAGAGCTGACAGTCTTTTGAACGCATCGAATGAATGATGATGCTAGCTTATTCCTTTCCTATATTCTCGAGCATCAATACATTGAAATGCTCCATTCAAACGCCCCTTTAGCAAAATAAAGCACATTGTCTCTTAAATTTTTTCACGTAATCATTTCTTTCATGCGCCCCTGTCGTCTCCATTTGATGAATCTCCTTGTACTTTCTCAACATCCCAGCACCTTTTTTCTCAGTGCAACCTTTTTGTAATTTGTCAGTTTTTAACTTTTAGATTGACTTTCGGTTTATTTTTCTTATGTTTTAGAATTATTCTAAAGTGCAGAGGAACAGAAAATGTTGAGATCGTTTTTTTCATTTGTACAACGTAAAGCTCTGTCCTTTCGTTCAGCACAAAACGTGATACTTAAAGCGCTCAAATTAAAAGAGCAACATGCGGCGCTCTATTTAAAATATGCAAAAGCTCTAGAACCTTATTCCTCTAAGGAAGCCGCGGTTTTTACCGCCATGGGGCTTCAAGAGCTTAAAAATTATAAGCAACTTTTGTGCCTTTCTTGCCATAATCGTGCAAACACTATCGGTTCATTATGTGACAAAACTTCTCTTGTGAAAGGCAAGAACCGCCATCCCTCCCAAAAAACAACAGCGGCAAATCACACCATAAAAAAGCCTTCGAAAACGCAAAGACAAACACTTTTGACTTGGATTCAACCAGGTCTTGCAGGGTTAATGGATGGCTCTGTCTCTACCCTTGCCCCCATTTTTGCCGCAGCTTTTGCCACGGGAGACACGCATCAAACTTTTTTGATAGGGCTCTCAGCTTCAATTGGTGCGGGACTTTCAATGGGTTTCACAGAAGCAGCCCATGATGACGGAAAATTATCAGGGCGTGGTTCGCCATTAAAAAGAGGTCTTGCCAGCGGCATTATGACAACATTAGGAGGACTAGGTCATACTCTTCCCTATTTGATCAACTCTTTTTATGTAGCGACAATTATTGCTTTTATCATTGTTTTTTTTGAACTAGGCGCCATCGTCTGGATTCAGAACAAATTCATGTCCACTCCCTTTTGGCGCGCCTCTTTACAGGTTATCATTGGGGGAGCTCTGGTTTTTGCCACGGGTATTCTTATCGGTAGTATCTAAAAAATCTTATCTGTAACCATAATTTAGATCTCAAATAAGCGCATGCCCCTAGGCATAAGCCATCCTTGATGATGCCATTATTGAAAAATGCCATTGATAATGTTAGGTGGTGTTGTGGAATATTTTAGGTCAGCCAAAGATGATAAGCAAGCTCTGGGGACAACCTATATCCACACACCTTTATCGACTTGGTTTTATAGATATCTTTTGTTAAAGTATCATTTTCTTCTAGACCTCATATTTTGGAAATGCCTCGATCATGTCGCACACTGAAACAAACGTCCCTCTAAACAACCATCCTGTCTCTTCTCAATCTTCACATGCCCAGACTTTATTTGTTCAGCGTCTTGCACACGGACAAGGTTTAGAACTTCCTTGCTACGCGACAGCAGGTTCTGCGGGTCTTGATCTACGGGCAGCAATTGGAGAAGAAGAAACGCTTGTTCTTGCCCCCGGGCAGCGGGCACTTATTCCAACAGGTCTCATTTTTCATTTATCTCTTGGGTTTGAAGCACAAATACGTCCACGCTCTGGCTTAGCCTTAAAACACGGCATCACATGCCTCAACACTCCAGGAACGATTGATAGTGACTACCGTGGTGAAGTCAAAGTCCTTCTTATCAATTTAGGACAAGAAGACTTTTCAATCCAACGGGGCATGCGCATTGCCCAAACAGTTATCGCCCCCGTATCTCAAGTTAATGTTTGCGCCATTGAACCAGAGCAAAATACCCAAAGCCATAACGAGAGCCGTGGAACAGGAGGTTTTGGTTCAACAGGACACACTTAAGAAGCTCTGAAAAATCGCTATCCTTAAAATAACACACACACTTATTCCAACCACTCTTTCACTTAAAACCCCTTGGGCTTTTAAAGTACACAAGGAGTGCGCATTTGCTTTCAAAGTTTTTTCACTAAACGCCCCTCTAAACAAGTATCCTTACTCTTCTCCTGTCTCTTCTCAATCTTCACATGCCCAGACTTTATTTGTTCAGCGTCTTGCACACGGACAAGGTTTAGAACTTCCTTGCTACGCGACAGCGGGTTCTGCGGGTCTTGATCTACGGGCAGCAATTGGAGAAGAAGAAACGCTTGTTCTTGCCCCTGGGCAGCGGGCACTTATTCCAACAGGTCTCATTTTTCATTTATCACGTGGGGCTTGAAGCACGCATCCGTCCACGCTCTGGCTTAGCCTTAAAACACGGGCATTACATACCTCAACACTCCAAGAACGATTGAGTGTGACTATCCGGAAGTGAAGTCAAACTCCTTCTTAATCAATTTAGGCCAAGAAGACTTTTCCATTTAAACGGGGCATGCGCGCCATTGCCCAAACAGTCATCGCCCCTGTATCCCAACTTAATGTTTGCGCCATTGAACCAGAGCAAAGTACCCAAAGCCATAACGAGAGCCGTGGAACAGGAGGTTTTGGTTCAACAGGACACACTTAAGAAGCTCTGAAAAATCGCTATCCTTAAAATATAACACACACTTATTCTAATCACCCTTTCACTTAAAACTCCTTGGGCTTTTAAAGTGCAAAAGGAATGCGCATTTGCTTTCAAAGTTTTTTCACTAAACGCACCTCTAAACAAGCATCTCTCAATTACGTCTCGTGCACTATACAAAACTTCATTATCGCCCGATACCCCTCCCTCATAACAAAAAAATTGGCATTAACCATTGAGCGTTCACACACTGCTTGTAATGTCGACAATCTATACATCATATTGATTTATAATAATAATGAATTGTCTTTCAACTTAAATGAGAAATCTCAATACTGTAAGATTGTTTTATGGCAAGCCTATTTATATTAAATCAATCAAAAGCATGTTTCTCACATTCCAAACGTGGCTAGCATGCAGATAAAAACTGGAAAAATGCCTATAATGAATACGTGTCCTAAACACTATCGCAACATTGGGAAAAAAATATAAATACGGTAATGGTGCTCGCTTGCTCTTTTGTTAAGCATAAAGATGGTGATGTTTGATAGATTTTTTGATTATTTTACGGGGGCTTTACGGTTATACCATTTATGGATAACATGTAAGTTTTATGTAAAAATAACTTGCTGTATTTATACAGCTTTTTTACAGTGAGGGACGCGTAAATAAAAGTTAGGGAATAGGATTTTGCAACACGTCTCTTAATGATTGCGAATCAAGAGTTCTTTTCTGGGTGGTTTTTTAGCAAAACCAGAGGTCCAAAGGGTCTCTAATTCTAAAAAGTCAAA
>NZ_JBHIOU010000006.1:0-123399 GCF_042195705.1 Bartonella sp. AP72JLCBS
GCTAAAAGCGCGTTTTGTTTAGCCATATCGGTTAATCCACTGTAGAAGAGAGCATTTGGCATGACCAAATAGCTTGCTGTTTGTGGTACAGGGGCAACGGTAGGGATATTTGTTTCAGGATCAGGATTTGAACCAGAATTGGAGCCAAGCAGTTCGGGTTGCAAACGGAAATCCCAGAAATTTTCATTCTTTTCATCAAAGAGGTTTTGCGCAATATCGGCTTTTCCTTGGCTTGAGTCTGGTCCATAGGCACGTAGTGTATACATATCCGGTAAGCCACCTCTTGTGGTATAGCCATTTACCAGTTTGAAAGAGTTTTCTTCTGCTTTTCCAGAAACTTGAATAAGTGAAAGACCCCGGACATTGGCAGCAGCAGAGGTATTTGCTTCGATATTGTTCTCTTCTAAGCGCCCCGTGACATAAACTGATGTGTTGCCAGAGACATCCCCATGGATCAAAAGCCTATCGGTTTTTTGGTCATTTATTGCAGCACCATCACTCCAAGCCGTGTTGAAGTAAATCTTTGCATCACCCGTTGCATTGTAGACTTCTTGCGTGTCTGGTTTACCAGAACCTATATGCAATGTTTGGTAATGATCTTCTGTTGGTCCATTAAAGATAATGGAGCTGTTATCGAGATTAAGCGTGGAAATATCAGAACGAGATCTTTGAGCGATATCAAGGAGATTGCCATCATCATCTTTTTCGTTTTTGCTAATTTTCAACGTCCATGTTGTATTGTTTTTTAGATCAAAGTGCACATTTCTGTCTTTAGCAATATTTGCTCTGCCCTCTAAAATAGACTGATCTGCGCTTAATGTGAAGGTGCCGTTGGAGATCGTTTTAACCTCTTTACCATCCCACAAATCTTTATCTTTCCATGATGTTTTGTCCCAAAAAATACCATCTCCTAATAATACGTCAGCATGGACTTCTGATTTTTTAAGATTGACTGTGCCGATTGATGGAGCAGCAGCATCTTCGATGCTTTTTTCAACAACAGTTCTAACGAAAATTCCTGTACCATTTTCAGCATGAAGCTCTGCATTGGTCAGATTGATCTCATTACTATGATATTTTTGTGGATCATGCGAGCTATTCGGATTATTATCGGAGAAAGTTGCGAATTGTAAACCGGCAACTTCTGCTGTGGCAGAAACATCTGTCAGATCAATATGTCCGCCATTTATTACAACCAGTGCAGCCATTTTTGCTTCTATTGTATTTTTCTTCCCCTTCTGAGGAGTATCGGATTGGGTATCTAGGCTTTTAGAATTAGTATCAATAGCACGATTGCTCGTTTTAATTGTGCTACCTTCAATGACAAAAAGACCAACATCAACATTTTGAATGGTTGTTTTGCCATTGAATTCAACTATACTATCGGCATCCCAAATGTTTACACCAACGGTTGCTGCTTCGGACTCACCACCGGTTATTGTTAAATCTCCGCTAATGATTTGACTTCCACCGTCTGCATAAAAACCTTCATCGACATTTTGAATGGTTGTTTTGCCGGTTAACTGAATTTCACTACCAGAATCCTCTGTCCGTACACCAGTGCTTATTTTGCCGAGATTTTCATTAATTGCTTTACCACCGACTACTGTTAAATTTTCGCTGGTAATTTTGCCACCATTTATTGCTCTAAGACCCTTCAAAATATTATTAATCGTTGCCGTTCCATGCAATTCAATTCTGCTATCAGGACCAAGTGCAAGTGCACCGGTTCCCGCGTCATTCGTTGTTAAAGCTATATCCGTGACATCAATCTGTCCACCATTTCGTGCCTCAAGCCCATGTGTGAATTTTTCAATGGTTGTTTTTCCATTTAGTTCGATCTTGCTGTTAGGCAGGTCAACTCCTACACCAGTGCTTTCTTCTTTTGCTCCAGAACCGATGAGTGTTAAATTTTCGCTGGTGATTTTACCACCATCAAATGCTCCAAGACCGTTCAAAGCATTGTTAATCTTTGTATTGCCTTTTAATTCAACTATGCTATCAGAACCAAGTGCAAGTGCACCGTTTCCGAAGTTATCGGTTGTTAGAGTAACATCCGTAATTTCAATACGTCCACCATTTTTTGTAAGTAATGCGTTTTCATGTCCATTCAAACTTCCTCCTATGACAGCCCCTCCTTTCATTGTGATCTTGGATTCTATACCATCTGCATGGAGTCCAGTACCATTAGGTGATGCGACTGTAACATTGTTGTTTAAAGTAATGATGCTGCCATTTTGAGCAGATATTGCTGTATTTTTTGCACGAAATGATCCTCCAGAGATTGTTATTGTCGAGTGATCATCTGCAGATATGCCTGTTAGTGCTTGAGTAACGGTTACATTGTTCAAGGTTACTGTGCTGTTTTTAGCACTTATTCCTAAGGATAGTGAACTGTTATCGTTTTCACTCGATATTACTACGTCTTCCAGCTTGTTTTTTTTACTCTTACTGTCAGAAAAGGAAGCACCAGTGCTAGATAAAATGCCAGATGAGGAGGCCTCCATTCCAGAATATGTAATTGTTCCCTTAGTCATTTGAAGTGTAGCACCGTCTTTGGCTTCAAGGCCTAAGAAAATACCAGAACCAGTGCCTTTAATGATTGTGCCATCCAGTAACTCAATCGCACTGTTAGCACCTTCTGCTGTTACAGCATAGACGGTTTGGTTTGTGCCTTGGTTTATATCTTTATTCGTAACAATGGTTAAATGTTTTCCAATGATTTTGCCACCGTCTTTTGCGTGAATAGTTTCGTAGGTTTTATCGGATACTTCTTGTTGTTTTCCCTCAGAAACTACGAGGGTTTCAGCATGTGCACTGAACTGGATGTTGAACAGGATAATAGCGGCTGCAGCCGTACATGATAAAAGGGATGTTTTATACACTAGTATTCTCCTTATGAGAGCCCCAAAATATTCATTTCCCCGCGAACTTCATAAGAAGAAGTGAAAATGGATAGTTGTTATTACTTTCAGTAATTGTCTTTAATTTGGTAAGACATTTTTGGTTTTTTGTCAAAATTAAAAAATAATTGATATTAATTATGTATAATACAAAATGTATTTATAATGGATTTTATTTAAAGAATTATAATTTTGAATATTATTATTCAGAGAAATATTGTGAGCTACTGATATAGTGGTACCATAACATCTTTTACGTGATGGTAGGGATTATTATATGACGCAAATTGGGGTTATGAGGGAACAAAAAAGGATGTAGAAGAAGCTAGTAAAAAAGCTAACTTACTTGGGCTTAAAGTGGGCTTTCATCTTTCAACACAGTGGTATTAATTTATTTCTAATAGACTTCTCTTTTTTTCAAAGTAGGAAGTACTCTTCATCCACTGGGGATGGAAGTGCTCTGTTGCGTTTGTTGTGTCTTGTCTTGGAGATTTTCGTAAAGAACTAAGTATAAAGAGGGAAGGGTGCTTTAAAAGGAAAAAGGATGACTTTAATGTACAAAAAGGGCAGCATATTGTGCTGCCCTTTTTATTAAATTGAATAGAATGAATAGGCTATTTTTACAGCCTTGATTTAAAACTGATAGCGTATGCCACCTGAAAAGCTTGCACCACTTATACCAGTTTTCTGAAGCTTTTGTCGATAGCTTACATCACCGTAAAGAGAGAAATTGTGAGACAGTTGTGCATTGATGCCAACGCCGCCCTCAATTGCTGTTCCCATGGGATCAAGGTCAAAATCTCTGCCAATCTGGATGGTACCATCATCACCAAAGGTTTTGATCAAGTTTGCTTTTCCATAGAAGGAAATGGCAGGACCATTTTCAGTGGTCATAATGGTTTTGGTTAAACGTCCACCAACACGGATCAACCATTGAGAAGGATTGTTCATATCAATTTTTAAATTATCAGCATCTTCAATGGTATCAAACATCAAATGTTGATAAGCAAGTTGTATTTGGGGCTCGAAGGTTAAACCTTCCATTCCGGTAGAAAATTGTTTGCCAATGGTGGTGGAAATACTCAACATTTTTACATTGTTCAATTTCGCGGTTTTACTAATGATAGCATTGGTGATATCGCCCTTTATTATCCCATAGGATAAAAGCGTATCGATATAGAAACCACTGTCATGTTGTACACTACCATAGGCAGTGAGAGACCATTTATCTAGGGTGCTTTTACTTGCATCCTGCATCTCTTTTGGAGTGAAAGACAGCCGCCCATAGGTGCCTAAAAGACCAAGATGTGTAGTAGTGCTGTGCCCTTCTAACGTAGTCAATGCAACCCCACCTTGTATAGCGGCGTAGCGAATATCAGCACCATAACCATATTTAAGGGGACTGCGTTTCGAGGATAAGGTTCCTGTACCCCCATAGGTAGAGAGGAAGAAACTGTTTTTTAGATTTTTCTGCTCTCCCAAGACTGTTGTTCTCATATTGGCTAAAAGTGCATTTTGCTTGGCCATATCGGCCAATCCAGTATAAAAGAGGGCATTTGGCATAACCAAATAGCTTGCCATTTGTGGTACAACTGCTCTTACTTTTGAATCGGGGTCAAAAAATTCAGGCTGCAAACGGAAATCCCAGAAATCTTTATCCTTTTCATCGAATAAGTTTTGGTTAGCATTGGCTTTGCCATAGCTTGAGACTGGTCCATAGGCAGTCAGCGTATATTTATAAGGAGTTCCTCCTATGGTGGTATAGCCATTTTTCAATTTAAAGGAGTCTTCTTTTGCTTCTCCAGAAACTTGAATAAGTGAAAGTCCACCTATATTTGAAGGAGGAGAAGCATTTTCTACACTCTCTTTATCCCCTGAAACACTTTTGACATAAACTGTTGTGGTGCCTGCTACATCACCGTGAATGAGAAGCCTATCGGTTTTTTGTGCATCTATTGCAACACCATCACTCCATATAGCGTTGAAATGAATTTCTGCCTCACCAAAGGCATTATAGACTGCTAGAGTGGTTGGTATTCCAGATCCTACATGCAATGTATGATAATGATCTTCTACCGGTCCATTAAAAACAATAGAACTATCATTAAGATTGAGCACAGAAATATCAGAACGTGACCTTTGAGCAATAGCAAGCAGTTTTCCGTCATCATCGGTTTCTTTTGTACTGGTTTTCAATATCCATGTTGTCTTGTTTGTCAAATCAAAGCGTACGGTTCTGTTTTCTGCAATTTTTGCTCTTCCCTTTAATACCGAGTGATTAGCATTTAATGTAAAAGCAAAATTATTTTCTTTAGTTGAAGCTTTTGCTGCTAATAAAATATCGGCACTGATTTCTGAATTTTTGAGATTGGCTATACCGATTGATTGGTCTGCGTTAATTCCAATGCTATTTTCAGTGCGAATCTTTGTATTTGTCAAGTTGATTTCTAAGGCGTTATCGTCCTCGGATTTATCAAATATTATGCCACTGTTTTCTGCTGTTGCAGAAACATTTGTTACATCAATATATCCGCTATTTTTTACAACAAATGCTGATCCTTTTGCTGCTACGGTCCCTCCATTCATTTTAATTGTGCCACCGTTTTCTGCATAAAGTCCGATGAAAGTATTGCTAATCGCTGTATTTCCATGCAATTCAATTAAGCTGTAAGGATTGCTGGCAGCTGCACCGTATCCGTTGCCATCCATTGTTGTTAGAGCAACGTCTGTGACCTTAATATGTCCACCATTCATTGCGAACAATGCCATGGTTGTCGCAGTTACTGTTCCCCCAGTCATTATGATTGTGCCACTATTTTCTGCATCAAGTCCGGTTACAGCATTATCAATAGTTGTCTTCCCATACAATTCAATCAAGCTATTAGGATCGGTGGTAGCTGCACCGTATCCGTTACCATACATCGTTGTTAGAGCAACATCTGTGACCTTAATATGCCCACCGTTTTTTGCAAACACTGCCATGTTTGCAGCGGTTACAGTTCCTCCCGTCATTGTGATTGCACCACTATTTTCTGCATTAAGCCCGATGAAAGCATTATTAATTGTTGTCTTTCCATGCAATTCGATCAAGCTATCAGGATCGGTGGTAGCTGCGCCATAGTTACCATTTATTGTTGTTAGAGCAACATCTGTGACTTTAATATGCCCACCGCTTTTTGCAAGCAATGCCATGTTTGCAGCGGTTACAGTTCCTCCCGTCATTGTGATTGCACCACTGTTTTCTGCATTGAGCCCGATGAAAGCATTATTAATCGTTGTCTTTCCATGCAATTCAATCAAGCTTTCAGGATCGGAGGTAGCTGCTCCGTATCCGTTACCATACATCGTTGTTAGAGCAACATCTGTGAGCTTAATATGTCCCCCGCTTTTTGCAAGCAATGCCATGTTTGTTGCGGTTACAGTTCCACCTGCCATTGTGATAGTACCACTATTTTCTGTATAAAGTCCGATGAAAGCATTATTAATCGTTGTCTTTCCATGCAATTCAATCAAGCTTTCAGGATCGGAGGTAGCTGCTCCGTATCCGTTACCATACATCGTTGTTAGAGCAACATCTGTGAGCTTAATATGTCCCCCGCTTTTTGCAAGCAATGCCATGTTTGTTGCGGTTACAGTTCCACCCGCCATTGTGATAGTACCACTATTTTCTGTATTAAGCCCGATGAAAGCATTATCAATTATTGTCTTTCCATATAATTCAATCAAGCTGTCAGGATCAGTGGTAGCTGCACCGTATCCGTTGCCATCCATTGTTGTTAGAGCAACATCTGTGACCTTAATATGTCCACCGTTTGCTGCAAACAGTGCCATGTTTGTTGCGGTTACAGTTCCATCCGCCATTGTGATAGTACCACTATTTTCTGTATAAAGTCCGATGAAAGCATTATTAATTGTTGTCTTTCCATGCAATTCAATCAAGCTGTTAGGATCGCTGGTAGCTGCCCCGTATCCGTTGCCATCCATTGTTGTTAGAGCAACATCTGTGACCTTAATATGTCCACCGCTTTTTGTAAGTACTGCCGCGCTTTTCCCAGTTACAGTTCCACCCGCCATTGAGATAGTACCACTATTTTCTGTATAAAGTCCGATGAGAGCATTATTAATTGTTGTCTTCCCATCCAATTCAATTAAGCTTTCAGGATCGGTGGAAGCTGCACCGTATCCGTTTCCGTCCATCGTTGTTAGAGCAACATCTGTGATCTTAATATATCCACCGTTCATGGTAAACAATGCTGCGCTTTTTGCAGTTACAGCTCCTCCCGTCATTATGATGACACCACTGTTTTCCGCATCAAGTCCATTTATAGCATTAGTAATCGTTGTCTCTCCATCCAATTCAATAAAGCTGTAAGGATCGGTGGAAGCTGCCCCGTATCCGTTTCCGTCCATCGTTGTTAGAGCAACATCTGTGACCTTAATATATCCACCTTTTTGTGCAAATAATGCTCTATTTCCCGCAGTCACTGTCCCTCCCATCATTATGATTGTAGAGAATAAACCGTCTGCATAGAGTCCATCACCATCAGATGATGTAACTTGAACGCTGCCTTCTTTACTATTGGCTAAAGTAATGAAGCTGCCGTTCATTACGTATAGCCCTGTGTGTTCTCCATCAAATGCTCCTCCTAATATCGTTACTTGTGAACCATCTTCTGCCGATATGCTGGTGTCTGCTTGCGTAATGGTTACATTTTCTAAAGTGAGATGACTTCCGGCAAAGGCCGTTATTCCTGTGTATAAAAACTCTTCTTTTTCATTTTCTAATTCACTTTCCCATCCAGGGTCTAATTCATTGTCCGATGTTTTCACACTTTCTAGCTTGTCTTGATCACTTATGCTGGTATTTGCATAAGTAATGGTTACATTTTCTAATTTGTTTTTATCGCTTTTGCTCTCATTGAAGAACGCACCAGTTTCAAAAGCCGTAATGGTTCCTCCAGTCATTGTGATTGTGCTACCGTTTGTTGCATAAAGCCCAATTACAGCGTCATTAATTACCGTATTTCCGTGTAGTTCAATTGTGCTGTCAACATCATTAGCTATTGCACCGATTCCGGTGCCATCTTTTTTTAAAGTAACATCTGTGACGTCAATATGTCCGCCATTTTCTGCAAGTAATGCTGTATTTTCTCCAGTGACTGATCCTCCTATCATTGTGATTGTGGATTGTGCACCATTTGCATAGAGTCCGTCACCATGAGATGATGTAACTTGAACACTGCCTTTTTTATTATCGGCTAATTCACTATAGGTTAAAGTAATAGCGCTGCCTTCCGTAGCAGATATTCCTTTGAGTTCTCCATCAAATTCTCCTCCTAAAATCGTTACTTCAGAATGATCATTTGCAAATATACTGGTGTTTGCTTGCGTAACTGTTACGTTTTCTAAAGTAACTTTGCTTTTGTTGTCGGCATTTATTCCCTTGTCCATGAAGTGGCCATCTTTACCGCTTGATATTGTTACACCTTCCAGCTTATTTTTATCATTCATACTGTTTTCGAAGAAAGCGCCAATTTCAGAAACCGTAATAATGCCTCCAGTCATTTTGATTGTAGCACCATCTTTTGCATTAAGACCAAGACGAATGTCAAAATCAGTTCCTTTAATGGCTGTGTCTTGCAGTAATGTAATCGCACTGCCAAGACCGTCAGCTGTTACAGCATAAATATCCGTGTCTTTATTCCCAACCACAGTTAAATGTGTGCCGGTGATTTTCCCGTTGTCTTTCGCATTAATAATCTCATACGTTGTGTTAGATACTTCTTTTTTCTCGCCGGAAACTTCAAGAGTTTCAGCATATACATTGAGATGGGTGTTGAATAGCATGACAGCTATGACAGCTGTGCAGCATAAAAGGGATTTTTTACACATCAAGATTTTCCTAACTTATAAGAGCCACACACTCTTCCCCCGCTTATAAGAAGGATATCAAATGGATGGATATTTTAGAGATGGAACGTGAATAGGATATTTTTATTTTTGTGTAAAGTATAAATTAACTTATACATTTAGCATATAATGTATTATATTTAAATTCATTTAGTATTAAATGAATACATTATGTTAATATTATGTAAGTATTATAAGTTTTTCTATTCAAGATATGTGTTATGTTTGCATAAAACTTGTTGCTTATGCTTAAAGAAAAGAAATAGGCAAGAAAATTTCAAAAAACTGTATACTTGAGCCTGATAGGGATCTCTTCCAACATCATGAAACCAAAGATGATACCATAGCTTTCATGTTTTTCTTTAACACGGTTATGATAAAATAGCGCTCATTGATTTTTCAATCGACTTTTAGTTTTTTCAAGGGATATTTTTACTAGTTAAAAGCGCGATATTTTATTGTCTTGAGTTTTTTAACTAATTTTCTTAAAGAAAAATGTTGGCGGTGTGTATTGGTAGAAAAGAATAGGGGAGAGATAAAAAGGCAGCATATTGTGCTGCCCTTTTGTTAAATTGAATAGAATGAATAGGCTATTTTTACAGCCTTGATTTAAAATTGATAGCGCATGCCACCTGAAAAGCTTGCTCCAGAGATACCAGTTTTTTGAAGCTTTTGCTGATAGCTTACATCACCATGAAGGGAGAAATTGTGAGACAGTTGCGCATTGATGCCAACGCCGCCTTCAATTGCAGGTCCCATAGGATCAAGGTCAAAGTTTCTACCAATATGAATGGTACCATTATCACCAAAGGTTTTGATCAAGTTTACTTTTCCATAGAAAGACATTGGACGGTTGTTTTCAGTGGAAATAGTTTTTGTCAAACGTCCACCAACACGGATCAACCATTGAGAAGGATTTTTCATATCAACGGTAAAATTATCAGCATCTTCAATGGTATTAAACATCAAATGTTGATAGGCAATTTGTGCTTGCGGCTCAAATGTTAAACTCTCCATTCCGGTTGCAAACTCTTTGCCAACAGTGGTGGAGATACTAAACATTTTGGCATTTTGCAATTTTGCGGTTTTGCCAATGATAGCATTGCCGATATCTCCTTTTAGAATTCCATAGGATAACAGTGTATCCATATAGAAACCATTGTCATGCTGCACGCTGCCATAAGCTGTTAGTGACCATTTATCCAATGTGCTCTTACTGGCATCCGCTATGTCCTTTGGAGTGAAAGACAGCCGCCCATAGGTGCCTACAAGACCGAAATGTGTTGTGGTATTTTGTCCTTCTAATGCCGCGAATGTGACTCCGGCTTGGAGAGCAGCATAGCGGATATCAGCACCATAACCATATTTGAGAGGTCCGCGTTCAGAAGATAAGGTTCCTGTGTTTCCGTAAGTATAGAGGAAGAAACCGGTTTGTTTTTCCTCTTCTTTTCCTAAGACAGATGTTCTGATATTGGCTAAAAGCGCGTTTTGTTTAGCCATATCGGTTAATCCACTGTAGAAGAGAGCATTTGGCATGACTAAGTAATTGGCCGTTTGTGCTACAGGGACGATCACACTTGGACCAGAACCAGAATCTGTTTCAAGAATTTCTTTATGTAAGCGGAAATCCCAGAAATTTTCATTCTTCTCATCAAAGAGGCTTTGTGCAACATCGGCTGTACCGTGGCTTGACTCTGGTCCATAGGCCGTTAGCTTATATTTATAAGGCAAACGATTTCTTGTGGTATAGCCATTTACGAGTTTGAAAGAGTCTTCTTGTGCTTTTCCAGATACTTGAATGAGCGAGAGGCCACCTATATTGGAAGGATCAGCAGCATTGACTACACTACTTTCATCTCCTGAATCGCTTTTGATATAAACTGTTGTGGAGCCTGAGACATCACCGTGGATCAGAAGTCTATCGGTTTTTTGATCGGCACTTGCTACGCCATCACTCCAAGCAATGTTGAAGTAAATCTTTGCGTCACCAGAGGCGTTGTAGACTTCTTGCGTGTCTGGTTTACCAGATCCTATATGCAATGTGTGATAATGATCTTCTACCAGTCCATCAAAAACAATAGAGCTGTTATCGAGATTAAGCGTGGAAATATCAGAACGAGATCTTTGAGCGATATCAAGCAGATTGCCATCATCATCTTTTTCTTTTGTACTGGTCTTTAGTGTCCATGTTGTCTTGTTTTTCAGATCAAAACGTACATTTCTGTCTTTAGAAATATTTGCTCTGCCTTCTAAAGTTGAATGATCAGCGCTTAAGGTGAAGGTGCCATTGGAGATCGCTTTAACCTCTTTATTGTTCCAATAATTGTCATTTTTCCAAGATTTTGGATCTTCGAAAAGACCATCTCCTAACAATACATCAGCATGGATTTCTGAATTTTTGAGATTTGCTGTACCGATTGATAAAGTTGGAATATCTTCCATGTTTGTGTTAGTAAAAGCTCCAACAAAAATTCCTGTGCCATTTTCAACGTGAATATCTGCATTGGTTAAATTGATTTCACTGCTTTTACGTTTTTGTGGATCATCTGGATAATCTAGATCAGGATTAGAGAGAGCTATAAATTGCAAACCAGCAACTCCTGCTATCATAGAAGTATTCACGACATCAATATGTCCGTTAAATGCCGCCCATAGTGCAACTTTTTTTGCTTCTATTTTATTTTTTATTGTATTCTCTGCTGCTCCAATATAACCATTCGTCATCTTAATTGTGCTATTATTTCCTGCAAAAAGACCAACATCAAAATTTTGAATGATTGTTTTACCATTTAATTCGATTGCACTATCAGACTCCGCAACGTTTACAGCAACGGTTTGTTGTTTACTTTCACCACCAGTTATTGTTAAATCTCCGCTAATGATTTTACTTCCACCGTCTGCATAAAAACCTTCATCAACATTTTGAATGGTTGTTTTGCCCATTAACCTAACTTCACTACCAGAGTCCGATGTCCATATACCAGTGCGCTCGTTGTCGGGGCCTTCAAGTGCTTCACCACCGATTATCGATAAGTTTTCGCTAATGATTTTACCACCGTTAACTGCTCCAAGGCCGCCCAAAGTATTGTTAATTATTGTATCACCATGCAATTGAATTGTGCTGTCATTGCCACTTACAAATGCACCGCTTCCTTTTCCCTCTGTTGTTAGAGCAACATCTGTGGCATCAATATGCCCTCCGTTGATTGCGAATAACGCTGTTTTGTTCGCGGCTACGGATCCTCCCGTCATTATGATCTTAGATCCTGAACCGTCTGCAAGGAGTCCTTCGCCATTAGATGATGTAATGTTAGCATTGTTTTTTAAGATAATCGTACTGCTGGTTTCGGCGCTTCCTCCTACATCACGTCCACTAAATGATCCTCCTGAGACCGTTATTGTTGAGTGGTTATTTGCAACTATACTGGCGGCTGCTTGAGTCACTGTTACATCTTTTAAAGTGACGGTACTTTTATCTGCTTTTATTCCAAAGTTCAGTAACGCATCGTCTTTATTATTCGATATCTTCACACCTTCCAGCTTGTTTTCACCGCTGTTACTGTTTAAAAAGCCGGCACCAACTAGAGAAGTTTTAATGGTCCCTCCAGTCATTTTTATTGCGCCACCATCGTTTGTTGTAAGTCCAATTTCACTATTACTAATCGTTGTTCCTTCAAGCAATTCAACTACACTGCCTTCGCCATTAGAAAATACACCAGACGATATATCTTCGTCACCTAGAGATACATCTGTAACATTTAGAGACACATTTGTGACCGTAATATGTCCACCATTTTCAGCAACCAATGCATTACCTTTCCCCGTGACGGTTCCTCCCGTCATGCTGATGGTGGAGTTTGAACTATTTGCATAGAGTCCAATGTTATCAGATGATGTAATGTTTGCATTGTTGGTTAAAGTGATGGCGCTGCCGTTTTGAACAGATATTGTTGTATTTTGTGCATGAAATGATCCTCCTGAGATTGTTATTGTCGAGTGATCATCTGCAACTAAGGCATTGGTTGCTTGCATGACGGTTACATCTTTTAAAGTGACGGTACTTTTATCTGCTTTTATTCCAAAGTTCAGTAACGCATCGTCTTTACTATTCGATATCTTTACACCTTCTAGCTTGTTTTCGCTGTTGTTACTGTTTAAGAAGCCAGCACCAACTAGAGAAGTTTTAATGGCTCCTCCAGTCATCTTGATTGCACCATCGTTTAGTGCTTGAAGCCCGAGTGCACTATTACTAATAGTTGTATTTCCAAGTAATTCAATTACACTGCCTTCACCAACAGAAAATACACCAGACGATATATAGTCGTCACTTGGAGCCACATCTGTGACAGTTAGAGCCACATCTGCAACAGTAATATGTCCACCATTTTCAGCAACCAATGCATTACCTTTCCCCGTGACAGTTCCTCCCGTCATTGTGATGGTGGATTTTGAACCTTCTGCATAGAGTCCAACATTATCAGATGATGTAATGTTTGCATCATTGGTTAAAGTGATAGTGCTGCCGCTTTTAGCAGATATTGTTGTATTTTGTGCATGAAATGATCCTCCCGAGATTGTTATTGTCGAATCATTCTCTGCAAATATACCGGCGGCTGCTTGAGTCACTGTTACATCTTTTAAAGTAACGGTACTTTTATCTGCTTTTATCCCAAAGTTCAGTGGCGTATCGTCTTTATCACTCGATATTGTCACATTTTCTAGTTTGTTTTCATGACTGTTACTGTTTAAGAATCCAGCACCAGCTGCAGAAGCTGTAATGGTTCCTCCAATCATCTTGATTGCGCCATCATTTTGGAATGCAAGCCCGATTGCACTACCACTAATTGTGGTCTTTCCAAGCAATTCAATTACACTATTTGCGCCATTAGAAAATACACCAAATGACTTATCGCTATCATTTGTTTTTAGGGTAACATCTGTAACAGTAATATGACCACCATCTTCAGCAACCAAAGCACTCGCTTTTCCCGTGACGTTTCCTTCTATCATTGTGATGGAGGAGTTTGAATCTTTTGCATATAATCCAACATCATCAGATGATGTAATTTTTGCACCGTTTGTTAAAGTGATGGCGCTGCCGTTTTGAGCAGATATTGTTGTATTTTGTGCATGAAATGATCCTCCCGAGATTGTTATTGTCGAATCATGATCTGCAAATATACCGGCGGCTGCTTGAGTCACTGTTACATCTTTTAAAGTGACGGTACCTTTATCTGCTTTTATTCCAAAGTTCAGTGGCGCATCGTCTTTACCACTCGATATTGTCACATTTTCTAGTTTGTTTTCACGGCTGTTACTGTTTAAGAAGCCAGCACCAGCTGCAGAAGCTGTAATGGTTCCCCCAGTCATCTTGATTACACCACCGTTTTGTGCTTGAAGCCCGATTGCACTATCACTAATCGTTGTCTTTCCAAGTAATTCAATCATGCTACCAAGGTCATCAGAAGCTACACCAAGTCCATCACCATTTGTTTTTAGGGTGACATCTGTAACAGTAATATGGCCACCGTATGTTGTCGTTACTGCTTCCTCTTTCGCTGTAATGCTCCCTCCTGTCATTTCGATGATGGACTTTGAACCTTCCGCATAGAGTCCAGCATCGTTATATGATGTAATTTTTGCACCGCCAGTTAAAGTGATGTTGCCGCCGTTTTGAGCAAATATTGCTGCTTTTTCTGCATCAAATGATCCTCCTAAAACTTTTACTGTGGAATCATATGCATCTATGGCAGTTTGTGCTTGCGTCACTGTTACATTATTTAAAGTGACATTACTGTTAGTTGCCTTGATTCCATTGATTAGTGGCGCATCATCTTTCCCACTTGATGTCACTACATCTTTCAGTTCGTTTTCTTTGCTCTTGCTATCTAAAAAGAATGCACCAACTTTGGACGCTGTAATGCTTCCCCCAGTCATTGCGATTGCGCCACTTTCTTGTGTTTTTAACCCGATTGTCGCATCATTGATCTTTGTATCAGATAATTCAATCACACTGTTTTCACCTTGAGACAATGCGCCGAATCCACTCTCAATTTTAGTACCCTTATTATATGCAGGGTTATCCCCTTCTGTAGTAGGTGCACTTGTGGTATCTTCCTTAGCTGTTAGAGTACCACCCGTGACTTTAATATGACCACCTTCGTCTACAGATAATGCTGTATCTTTTCCAGTGACGCTTCCTCCTGTCATTATAATTTCGCTCTTTTCATCGATGGCATGAAGTCCGTTACCATTAGATGAGGTAATGTTAGTACCGCCATCTACAGTAATGGTGGCGCCGCCTATAGCATATACGCCATCCATTTTACCTTCGAATGATCCTCCGGATACTATAACTTGAGAAACGACATCCGCAAGTATACCAGTTTCTGCTTGCTTAACTGTTACATTTTCTAAAGTGATAAAACTTTCGTTGTTTATTTCTATTCCAAGGAGTGATGATGCTTCATTTTTATTATCTGATATCACTACATTTTGCAGTATATTTCTACTATCCTTACTACCATCAATATAAACGCCAGTTTGAGAAGTTTTAATGTTCCCCCCAGTTAGGTTGATGTTAGCGCCGTCTTTTACAGAAACACCGAAACGAACATCAGAATCAGTGCCTTGAATATTTAAGCTATTTAATTCAAGCGCACTGTTAGAACCTTCAACTGTTACAACATATTTATCGCTACCTGTGTCTGTATTTGTGTTTTCATTTCCAGTTACAGTTACAGTACTGCCGGTGATTTTTCCTTTGTCTTTTACATAAATAGTCTCGTACGTTTTTCCGGATATATCTTTTTCTTCGTTGGCAACGTCAAGAGTTTCAGCATGTGCAGTGAACTGGATGTTGAATAGTATGATAGCAGCCGCAGCCGTGCATGATAAAAGGGATGTTTTATACACCAGTATTCTCCTTATGAGAGCCCCCAAATATTCATTTCCCCGCAAACTTCATAAGAAGAAGTGAAAATGGATAGTTGTTATTAATTTCGATAATTGTCTTTATTTGGTAAGATATTTTTGGTTTTTTGTCAAAATTAAAAAACAAATGATATTAAATTTGTATTAATTTATATTTAACACACAATGTGTTTGTAATTATTTATATTATATAATTAAATTTATTGTAAATCTATATTATAGAAATTATAAATATTATTATAATAATTACATAAGTTATATTATTTTTTTATAAAGTAATAATAGTATTTTCTGTAATACTTCTGCATTTTTATAACTTGTCAAAGTAAGTGATGACGGTAATACTCAAACACTATTGCTAGCACTTTTGATTAGTTATACCTTATTTATCATAATATTCTAATATATTTGATCTTGATATCCAAAGGAGTTGGGTGCTCTAGTATAAGAATACATTCTTTCTCCTGTTGGGGATATTTTAATAGTATACGACTAAGTTTTTATAAGCTGTTGATGTATCGATGACATTTGAAAGAGCCAGAGCCCAAGCTTATAAATCTTAATCAATGAAGATGCTTCAAGTTGAAGGCTTGAAATCAACAGTGCTTTTATATCATCAAAGTGCACCTTCATTGAAGGATTATTGCTTTCGTTATTTCGAATTTTTGACATATTTTTGACAATAAAATCTAAAAAATTGCTTCTGAGGAATTTTTTAATATAAATAATATGTAACGTTTTTATGGCGATAGGTTTATGAGATATAAAGTTGAATTGGTAATCACCGTGATTGCTTTTACTCTCTCTGGTTGTTTTAATCTTGATTCTGAAAAAATAAAAAGAGACAAGAGGCTTTATCATGATGCATTCATGGATTGGTCGATGAAAGAAAAGTCTCTTACAAAAAATTATACTGCTATCATTATGGCTGATCCGCAACCGTGGCGTTTAAACTCTGGTGATGCCAATGGAATATCAAACAGAGAGCCATGGTTAAAGATAAATGAGCAGGTTGCTGGTGTGATAAAAGCGCACAAGGCTGCATTCCATATTGTCAATGGTGATCTGACGGAGTTTGGACAACAAAAAAACTATGATGATTATAAAAATGTTTATAAAACTCTTGGAACGCCTGTCTATGAGGGGCTAGGGAATCACGATTATGCCAATAATGTTGGTAATTGTACAAATCCTCAAGAATTCAGCTTTTACAAAGATGCTTGTGCTATAAGTGCAGTTTCAAGAATGGTATCGGAAATCAAAAAATACCGTAGTCAATTATCGCATTTTAATGCAGATGTTACTGAAAGCTTGGTTCCCATTTCGGGTGGAAATATTCGCTCGATAAGGGGGAGTTTGAGTTATTCTTGGGATTATGGAGATGTTCACTATGTGCAGCTTCACAATTATCCAAGCTATACGGTTGGTTTGAAGGGGCAGTCTACAGAAGTGCAAATCAATAAATCTTTAGATTGGCTTAGGAATGATTTAGCTGCTGCTGATGCAAGAGGTAAAGTGACAATCATTAATTTTCATGATGCGCGTGCTGCTTCCATTGATGGTGAATCCTTTTTTATTCGTAAAAAGAATGCTAAAGATTTGTCGGTCTTTAAGTCAATTATTACCTCTCATAATGTTAAAGCAATCTTCGTGGGTCACACGCATTATCAGTCTTATTGCCGTGCGAAAAATGATAAGGTTTTTGGAAATATCCCTATCTATATAGCTGGTGCGCTTTTTAATGGAGATTATTACCTCATAGATGTGAAAGGCAAGACCATTCACGTTAAAGCCTATAATGGAGAAATAGGAAAACCGCTTTTAATTAAAGATCTTGGTGTTATAGGGAAAGACACCCAATTTTCGGCAAGTTGCAGTAAGTTATAATAGGATTTGTTTCTTTGTCTTAAAGCATGAGGGAAAAAACGTATTATATGTGCGGACTTGAAGAGCAGTAGGAGTGTCTAAATGTTACTTAGGAATAGAGTGAAAAATCAGACATCTTTTTTATATCTTTTTCAAAGCTGTTAAGATTTCAGGTTATACGCTATAAGTGCAATGGTTTAATGTGAACTGAGCTTTAATACAAAGCAGAATAATGGTTTGTTATTCTATTTTTTCTTTTTAGGCTTTCATCTTTGAAGAAAGGGGAGTTTGTCAAGGGTGTGTTCATAATTTGCTAGCACATGTTGTCCAGAATTATCAAGAAGGCTGTTTCTATTAGTTTGTTGCGGTATAATTATCAAGTTATGCCCTTTGTTAGAGTTTATAATATCTACTCATGGGCAACTCTTTTCTTTTTCATAAGAAAAGCTTTTTATTTTGATCAATTTTTTACTTATAATCTTCAAACAATTGATGTTTTGTGATGCTATATAATTTCTCTTGATTAACCGTATGAACTTTTAGTTGTATTACAATTTTATCTTCTTCTTTTATACGTAAGTAAATCGTTACAATAATATGATACAAATATTGGAGTCTGTTTATAGCTGTTATGGTCTCATGCAATTATCCTTAGATGACTCTCACGTGTTTTGGCAGTTTTATCTTTGCTTTGAGAGAGGTGTAAAAAGGGAATTTTAAGAAGTTCCAGTTTAGAAAGAGCTTTTTTGCCCGCGAAAAGCTCTCTGATGCTGCCAAGGCTGGTATGGAACAAGCGGGCGAAGATCTGGCTAATTCGATTGTCGATGGCTTTATGTCGTCTATCTCACAATTGATGGATTTTTGTAAATCTTTGCCTAGCCGCATTAAGGGGTGGATTGGTTCCATTGATGTAAGAGAGTTTTTGCCAAGTTTTTTGGGGGGTAAAACAGCCATTCAACCGATTGCACAATTTGCGGGGGCTTCTCCTGTAAATTCATCTGCGAGAGAGCAAAGAGACAAAGACCGTTCCCCCATCACACACAATCAAAATGTCACAGTGCATGTTAATGGGGCGCGTGAACCCATGGCCACTGGTCGTGCGGTTGCCCATGCTTTGCAACGGGCACGCGCTAATGCGCTGCATGGCGGGACAGAGTAATGATACAATCAAGGAGAGGGCGTCTATGAGAGATCCTTTGCTGATGTTAGGTCCACATCTCTTTTACGTGGACTGGCTGAATTTCCAATCCTTTGAAGAAGAGTTTTCTGCCTCATGGGTTTGTATGGAGCGTTTTGGCAAGGCACCCAGTTTGCAATTTACCGGCTATGGCAATGATGCAAAAACCATTCATGGGGTTTGGTTTCCAGAAGAGTTTGGTGACCGTGTAGCCATTGATGCCATCACTACAACTATCCGAAGAGCAAAGCCGGTCCAGATGCTTCGTTGGATCAATGATACGACCTATAGTGTCCTTCTCCATGGACCCGTAGTAATCACCACGATCAATAAAGACCACGACTATATCAGTCGCTCTGGTCAATCCCAGCGCATCCGCTATTCCATTACGCTCTTGCCCTTTTTTAATGGCGGAAAACCACAAGGACAATACCAGGTGGGACAAATCCAAGAGGGATAAACTCTATGAAGATACCAGAAAAGCGCGTTATTGTAGAGCTAGAGGATATGAGCCTCGATCTCCTCTGCTTTCACCATGCCATGGCTGTGTTCAGAGACCGCATCCAAGTTGGGGGACTAAACGGCTATTTAGAAGCCACACTGGAAGCCAATCCAGAGATTGCCAAATATGGTGTGTTTTTACCGCGGGGCTTAAAGGTCATTCTGCCTGAATTTGTGTTGTCTAATCCCCAAAGCATGGTGAAGCGGTTATGGGATTAATGCGTACACACCCTTTTATTGTGGTCAAGGTGGGAGACAAACCTGTTCATGAGGTTTTTTATCAGCGTCTTTTAACCGCAACCATTACGGACCATGCCGGTAATGAAGCCGATACATTTGAAGCAGAATTTGATGATAATGGCAATGATTTAGAGGTTCCACAAACGGGCAACGCTCTCCAGGTGATCTTTGGCTATGAGAACAGCATCAGTGCTTTTATGGGGCGTTTTGTTGTCGAATCGGTTGTAAGTTGTGGGGGCAGTGATGGAGAGATTTTGCGCCTTTGTGGCAAAAGTGCCTCGATGCGTAAAGAGCTTAAAGAACAGGTGAGTGAGCATTTTGATCACAAAACTGTTGCTGAGATTGTTGAGACACTGGCCAAACGCCATGGCTATCAAGCAAAGGTCAGTCCTCAGTTCACCAAACAAACTTTACCTTATGTGATTCGTACAGATCAATCGGCTGTTGATTTTTTAACCCGCCTTGCCGACCGCATGCGGGCACGTTTTTTAATCAAGGACAATAAGTTTTTATTTTTAAGCGGTGACAATTTACCAGTACTCGACATCCATAAGTATGACTGTTCTAACTGGGAATTCACATTAGAGCCACGCACGCAATATGGCACCATTGAAGCTGCTTATTTTGATCGCTCAAAAGGGCAGCAATGCCAAGTCAAGCATCAGACAGGGTTTAGCGTTCTCGTGCGGCGTTTACGGACTTGTTACACTTGTGAGGAGGAAGCACGAGCTGCTGCTGCTTCCGAGTCGGACAGGTTGTGTCGTGCTGTGGGCAGTGGTTCTTTGACTCTTGCGGGGCGACCAGAAATCATGGCGGATCAACCTCTGCTTCTTCAAGGGTTTCGTGGGCAAATCAATGGGCCATGGAAAGCTTCCACTGTCACCCACTGCTATGAAAAACAAAGTGGATACACCACAGAAATTACCTTTGAGGCACCAAACAAGGGAAAAGAGGCAGGAGAAAAGGAAACCTCTGAGTGACAAAAAATCAAAGGGTCAACTTGACCCTTTGATCGGTGTTGAAGAGTATTGATACCAAAATCAAAAGTTCGCACTTTGGTGTGGAGGTAAGGAATAGGTGCAACTTGCACCAATTGCTAAAACGAGAAATAGGATCAAGTTGATCCAATTGCATGAGTACAGCAATAGGGTAATGTTTACCCAATTCCTCAAAGGATCAATGGTGCAAACATTGCACAATTGCAGACTGAAGAGCAATTTGGTCAAGTTGACCGAATTCCTTAGACGCTTCTCTTTTTAATAATGTCCTGAATAATGTGCTTAGGATACAGAAAAATTATCAGTCAATTTGATTGATCATCTCAAATTGTGATTTTGAGCAGAAAAGAAAAAGAGGCTTTAAATGATCTTTGAAGATCCTTTGAGAACCACTTTAAAACTCTTTGAAAAAAAATAAATTGGTACAAAACCTAGTGGCAAAATATACAAAACCCGCTGGCAAGCTACACACAAGCTACAATACAAAAACCACTGGCAAGCTACACACAATAAAAAAGCAATGGTAGCGGAGGAGGGATTTGAACCCCCGACACAAGGATTATGATTCCTCTGCTCTAACCTACTGAGCTACTCCGCCAAAATAAGCAATCATAATTGTCGATAATTACATCTTTTGCGGATATAAGGGGTAGAATAGTAAGATGTCAAGCATCGTTTTTAAGCTTTTCTCTTGTCATTCTATTTTATCCTCGATATGTAAAAGTGTAATTTTCATATGATAAGGTAAGGTAAGGCATGAAAATGGTGCCACGTGTAGCGGTTTTAGGATGCGGTCATTGGGGTGAAAATCATATACGGACACTCCACTCTCTCGGGGCTTTAGCAGCAGTTTCTGATATTGATATTGATCGTGCTGCTAGTTTTGCAACACTGTATGGTGTAGAGGTTGTTACACCAGATGATCTTTTTACTCATCGAGATATTGATGCGCTGGTATTAGCGTTGCCGCCACAATTGCATACGCAAAATGTGCTCCGTGCTGTTAAAAATGGTAAAGATGTTTTGGTGGAAAAACCAATAGCCTTGAATGTTTCTGATGCTAAACGCCAAGTTCAGGAGGCTGAGGCCTATGAGCGAGTTTTTATGGTGGGCCATATTTTGCGTTTTCATCCAGCTTTTGAAAAAATGTGTGAATTGGTGAAAAACGGAGATGTGGGAGATGTGCGATATATTTATTCTCATAGATTAGGCTTTGGAAAATTTCACACACACAGTGATGCTTTATGGGATCTTGCCCCTCATGATCTTTCAATGATTTTGGCGTTGACAGGATGTGAACCTTGCGAAATTCGCGGTGAGGGGGCTGCTGTCGTTGATCAGATTTCTGATTTTTCTCATATTCATATGATTTTTCCAAATGGTGTGCGTAGTCATCTTTTTACTTCACGCTTGAGTTCTTATCGTGAGAGGCGTTTAACTGTTGTTGGAACAAAGGCTATACTCGTTTTTGATGATATGGAACCGTGGAGTCGTAAATTGGCAATGCACCATTTTGCCGTTTGGAAAGAAAATCAAGAGTGGGCTTTTAGCATGGATGAGCTGAATTACATTGATGTTTGTGAAGATTTGCCGCTTACTTGCGAATTACGGCATTTCCTTCATTGTATTGAAACGCGTCAATCACCTCGTACAAATGGTGATGATGCTATTGCGATTTTACGGATTTTAACAGCTGCTGATGTCAATTATGATAGATAAAAGAGATAGGTAGCGCTTTTGCATTCTTGTGATGATCAATGGAGTTAATATGCAATTCATCGACCTTGGGGCGCAGCGTGCGCGTATTGAAGATAAAATTAATTCTGCAATTGCGCATGTAGTCGCTAGTGGTAAGTATATTTTGGGGCCAAAAGTAACAGAATTTGAAGAGAAATTAGCAGAATATCTTGGCGTTAAACATGTGATTGCATGTGCTAATGGAACAGATGCTTTGAAGATGCCTCTTATGGCTAAAAATATTGGTCCAGGGGATGCTGTTTTTTGTCCTAGTTTTACATTTTCAGCAACGGCTGAAGTGGTTGCTTTGGTGGGGGCTAAACCTGTTTTTGTCGATGTTTTACCTGATACATTCAATATTGATGTTGAAAAACTTTCTCACGCTATCGAAATGGTAAAAAAAGAGGGACGTCTAAAGCCAAAGGCTATTATTGCCGTTGATTTATTTGGGCTTTCTGCTGACTATGTGCAAGTTGCTCAAGTGGCTGCAAAGGAAAATCTTTTTGTAATTGAAGATGCTGCTCAATCTATGGGGGGGAGAAGCGATAATACTATGTGTGGTGCTTTTGGTGATGTGGCTGCTACAAGTTTTTATCCTGCAAAACCATTAGGATGTTATGGTGATGGAGGCGCTATGATGACCAATGATGATCATTTTGCAGAACTTTTACGCTCTATTTTGTTTCATGGTAAAGGTGAAACGCAATATGACAATGTACGTATTGGTATGAATTCGCGCCTAGATAGCATTCAGGCTGCAATTTTACTAGAAAAGTTTGCGATTTTTGAAGATGAAATGGAAAAGCGTGTAGAAATTGCTCAACGCTATTCCAATGGCTTAAGAGATATTGTTACAGTTCCAGAAATAGGAGAAAATATTCGTTCTGCTTATGCACAATATACGATTAAGGTAAAAGAACGGGATAAATTAAAAGATTTTTTACAAAAAAATTCTATCCCTACAATGATTTATTATAAAACTCCTTTACATCAACAGCCAGCTTATAAACACTTCCCTTATGTAAAAGATTCCCTTTCTGTTTCAGAGTCTTTAGGAGAGTGTGTTTTAAGTTTACCAATGCATCCTTACTTGACACAAACGGATCAGGATATGATTATCAAAAAAATAAGAGATTTTTATCACTCTTGAGAGCGTGTTTTTATCCTTAAAATTATGGTCAAAGCTCTATTGGTGATCCATCTTAGAAGGTATTTTTTGTTAGAGTGTGTGGCCAATGTTTTGGTATTATTTCCTTTCTAGGACCTATGAAATGTTGTCCTTTAGAGCGGTGATATGATTAGAAAGTGAAGCTTCTAGACAAGAAGATATTTTTTAACAGAACGGTATGGGCTAAGAAACTTTGTCCTTTAGCTTAGCAAAAAAGTCACGTTTAGTAAAAAGGATTTGGGTTATGAAAGTTACAATGAACCTTTGTTGATTTTACTCTTCATTTAAGGTGTTTTAAAAGATAACTTATTTAACAGGGCTTTTGGAGAGAAAAGTTATTTTTTGGCGAATACGTGAGGCTAGGTCATTTTTGCTTTTGGATTTTTGAATCAATGTGTTGATGGGTGATGTATTCCCCTCTTGTAGCGCTATTTGAGCTGCCAATGTTGCTGCAAGTTCTTTTGTTTCTTCTCGGAGTTCTTCTAGCAATTGGTGGTTAGCGGTCGTGTCCAGCTCATGAGTTTGGATTTTTTGTAAGCGTTGCTGATAGTGTGCGACTTTTTCACGCATCATTTGTCTTTCCTTTGGAAGTGTGTAGTGTGGCGATATTTTGTTTGATTGCTATCGCTTCTTTGGTGAGAGTATCTTTTGTGGGGAGGCATAGCCGATAAAATTGTTCTGTTACTTGGCTCAGTTGTATTTTTTGTTGGACATATTTTTTTTGCAAAAATTCGTACTTTTGTTGGTTGTTTGCTAATTCTACAGCATGTTGTGCACGAAGAAAATCGTGATTTGCTTCTATTTCCGCGAGTGATAATGGCATTTTCGCACAAACATCTTTATACGCAAAATGAACGGCTTTACGCCAAATAAAAGGAGATAAAAGCACCAGTAACCAGGAAGTGAAAGCAACTCCAAGTATAAAAAAAAGAAATGATTGAATAAGCATAATACCCCTTTTCAAATAAGAAACCGTTTAAAACGGATTCCATGTCGGTCTATGTGTTAATTTTAAATATCCTATATTGATACCAAGGCGTGCGCCGACTCCTGTACGTATTGGGATTAACAAGGTATTATGGTATTTTAGGACATGAAAACCAACACCTGCAATTAAATAGGCCGAACCTGAAATACCACCATAGCGTCTCCATAAATTATTTATGCCATTAAGATTGTAAACTAAGATCATTAAACGGGAGCCTTGGCCGCCAAAATCCCATCCTACTGAGGGACCTTGCCAAAAAACTTTATGTTGACCATAGCTTTTGGTAAAAACCATTCCTTCGCCATAGGTTAATCCAGCAAAAAAGGCACCAGAAGCTTCTTCTCCTAAAATATAGGCATTGGGATAACCGTATTTTGAAAAAATATTTTGAATTGCAACAGCCAGACCACTGGCTGTTTTTCCAAAAAAAATATGACCAGAATCAATAATTTCTTGGAGTGAATAATGAGGTTCGTTTTGCTCTATTGGTTTTAGTCGAGCTTGTGTAGCGTTTATGGTGATGAATAAAAGGAAGATTAAAGATATAATATTTTTGTACCAGTATTTGAGCAGAGAGAGAGCCATGGAGTTTTCTCCTTTTATTAGTGATAAACAAAAAGATAATATTAGAAATTTCATTCTATTCAAATAAAAAATAAGATATAAGGTTATTTAAATTCTTGAATTTATTTCTGAATTTTTTAGCATGATTGTTAATGTTTCCTATTATGCATCAGATGTTAAGAGTTTTTCTTTAAAATAAAGTTTGTTTTTTTGAATCTAGGAGTTTTCAATCATTATGACGTTAGATATTTCTTTGAAACCTATGGATCTTGCTGCTTTGCTTTGTAGTCGTATTTGCCATGATTTGATTTCACCTGTGGGGGCTATTCAAAATGCAATGGAGCTTTATGATGAAGGAGGAGCTGAAGAAGATGCTTTACAATTGGTGCGTTTATCTGTTGCGAGTGCTGCTGCACGTCTACAATTTGCGCGATTGGCTTTTGGTTTTGCTGGTGCAAGTGGAGGACAAATAGATACACGGACTGCAGAGCAGGTTGCTCAACAATATATGAAAGAAGAAAAAGCAACTTTAAAATGGCAAGCTTCTTCTTTATTGTTAGAAAAAGATGAAGTTAAACTTTTGCTTAATTTATTATTGATTGCAAACGCAACAGTTTCTCGTGGTGGTGAAATTGTTGTTATGATTTTGCAAGAAGAAAATAAACGTTCTTTTCGATTTGAGGTTTTCGGTAGAACTCTCCGTATACCTCCTCATTTTCTTGCGTTATTTCGTGGAGAAGTTCAAGAAGAGCTTATTGATGCACATGTCATCCAATTTTATTACACAATGTTACTTGCTCAGATGACAGAGATGAAAATAAATATTGATAAAAGTGATGGTTGTATTGTTTTAGAAAGTGTAAAAAAGCTTTGAATAAGAGAGAAGCGCTTAAGCTGTGTTGGGAAAAGTGGCTTCGATTGAACTTATGAGCGATAAGGTTATATGTGTAAATTGGGTGTGGTTACTTCTTAAGCTTTAAGCGCTTTCTATATGAGATTTTTAGTGTGCGAGTTCTCTACTTTTAACAGAGAAAAGATCTCGGGAAAAAATCTCGGCCCGCTACACTCCGAGATTTTACAATGTGCATGTTCACTGCTTAAGCGGTTTTTCGTACGTTCTCTTCAACTGGATCACGTAATACATAACCACGTCCCCAAACTGTATCAATGTAATTTACACTGGAAGAGACTGCTTCCAATTTTTTCCGCAATTTACAAATAAAAACATCGATAATCTTTAGTTCTGGTTCATCCATTCCACCATAGAGATGATTGAGAAACATTTCCTTGGTAAGGGTGGTACCTTTACGTAAAGAGAGAAGCTCTAACATTTGGTATTCTTTACCGGTTAAGTGAACAGGGCGCCCTGCAACTTCGACAGTTTTTGTGTCAAGGTTAACGGTGAGATCTCCGGTAACAATAACCGATTGTGCATGTCCTTTTGAACGACGAACAACTGCATGGATACGTGCAATGAGCTCATCCTTATGAAAAGGCTTCGTCATATAGTCGTCTGCTCCAAAGCCAAAACCACGAACCTTGTCTTCAATGGCATTCATACCAGAAAGGATTAGGACAGGAGTTTTTATTTTTGCCAACCTTAGAGTCCGCAAGACATCATACCCTGACATGTCAGGCAAATTCAGATCAAGCAAAATGATATCATAATCATAGAGTTTTCCTAAATCGATACCTTCTTCACCCAGATCAGTGATATAAACATTAAAGTTAGCCGACTTTAACATCAACTCAATGCTTTGAGTAACTGCTCTATCATCTTCAATTAATAATACGCGCATTTTAGATCCCTCACTTTGCTCCTTCACGAATCATAAGGAGCATTTCTATTTTATATCAGTTAGCAAAACCACTGTTATAAAAACAATTCATTAAATCAAACACTTATAACAAAGCGTTTATGAACATTTCAGTAGTACGCGTAACAATCACTACTAAATTCCCCACTATCCATGATAGTGGTTAACAAAATATTTTTATTTTTGAAAGAGGCTACAAAATTATTTTAGAAAAATCCTATATTTTTTAACATAATAAAAAAGGAGGGCTTTTTCTATAAACTTTAACTTAAAAAAATTTGTAAAAGAGCTTTATAAATTACTTTTTTACAATTTCAGTGTTTATTTACAGAGCTTTAAACCTCTTCAGTTTATAATGGGGGAAAAGTTAAAGAAATAGTTATTGCTCTTTAAAGCAGATTGTATTTTCAGATGCTTTAATGCAAGGCAAAAATTATTATAACTTCAAGTTAATAGACTGTTTTTGTCGGATAGATATATAACTAAGAGATATTTATTGGGTGTGAATGCGAGTTTTGAGTTGGCGCAATCAAGGAGTAGTGAGTATGAAGCCACGAGAAAATATGGTGCGATTGAGGATGTTTCAAGTGCGTGGAAAGCGCCGTGAAATTGCACAGCTTGAGATGATGATCGCAGAATTTGAACGAATGGTGTTAGAGTTGGAAGCACAGATTACTCATGAAGAACGTAAATCTGGAAACAATGATGTTCACCATTTTGCTTATTCTGCTTTTGCGCGTGCAGCGCGGCAAAGACGTGATAATCTGATCAATTCAATTCGTGATTTAGAACTTCAAAAAACAAATGCTGAAATTGCTCTCCATGAAGCTAATACAGAGCTGCAACGTGCACAGCTTTTGGAAGCACGAGAAAAGAAGATTGCTGCGGATGATAAGGATATTTTGATTCAATCTAATTCAATGGTTGGCTAATTTAATGGCTGGATGATAAAAGCAATTATTGAAAAATCCATTCTTTCAGGTTTATCTTTTGGATATAGTATAAAACAGCCAAACTTTTATCAAGTTTGGCTGTTTTATAGATTGCTTTATGTTATTAATCAATGGCAACTTAATGCCTGTAGTGTTGAATCTTGGTCGTTCGTAATCCCGCTAAACCGTGTTCATCGATTAAACTTTGCCATGAAAGAAATTCTTCTACAGTCAAAGTATAACGGTGGCACGCTTCGTCAAGACTTAACAATCCACCTCTGACAGCCGCAACAACTTCAGCTTTGCGACGAATCACCCAGCGCCGTGTTGTTTGCGGCGGTAGGTCGGCAATTGTAAGCGGACTTCCATCTGGCCCAATAACATATTTCATTTGTGTTTTTATCAAGTTGCTCATTCGTATCCTCTACCTTTAGTCAAGGACTTGATTCGTTTATAGAGCATGAAATTTAAAAAAGAGCTAAAAGCGCTGAAAGAAAAAATTAATAAAGTGATTGGGTATGTAAAAAGAAGCTCAAGTTGAAGTGTGTAGAAGAGATTCTTGCAATATTTTACCGGATTTTTCAAAAGAGAAAAAAGGTTTTCTCCTAAACGATTACCATTATGCCTTATTTCCATCATTCTTTTTTTGTTTGCAGCAGCTTTTAAGAAAGTAATGCCTATGGTTGTGGAAAGGATAAAAAAATAATATAAAGACAATTAATCGTGTAAAAGTGCTAAAGAGCGTGCATCAGAATGTCAACATATGGCTAGCCATTAAACAGAGCATTAAATAGAGAATGAATACATGTTTTTAAACAGTCTTGATTTACCAGGACAACCTGAGGATTCTCGCATTGTTGTTGCAATGTCGGGGGGGGTTGATTCATCGGTTGTTGCAGGTCTTTTGAAAAAGGAAGGGTATAATGTTATTGGCATTACGTTGCAGCTTTATGATCATGGGGAAGCAACGCATCGGGTGGGGGCGTGTTGCGCAGGACAAGATATTGAGGATGCACGCCGCGTTGCAGAAACATTAGGAATACCGCATTATGTTCTTGATTATGAAAAGCGCTTTCGCGAAGCTGTTATTGATCCTTTTGCAGAAAGTTATGCTCATGGAGAGACCCCAGTACCATGTATTGCATGTAATCAAACGGTTAAGTTTGCTGATTTATTAGCAACGGCACGCGAATTGGGGGCGGATGCTTTAGCTACGGGACATTATATTCGTTCGCGTTCCAACGGAGCGCATCGAGCACTCTTTCGTCCTCTCGATAATGATCGTGATCAGAGTTATTTTCTCTTTGCAACGACACAAGAACAGATTGATTATTTGCGTTTTCCACTTGGTGACCTTCCAAAAGCCCGCGTTCGTGAAATGGCAGCAGAAATGGGCTTTGTGGTTGCCAATAAGCATGATAGTCAGGATATTTGTTTTGTTCCACAAGGAAAATATTCAGATGTTATCGCAAAACTGCGTCCAGAAGCAGCTAATCCTGGCGTTATTGTCCATATTGATGGAAAGATTTTAGGTAAACATTCGGGAATTGTTAATTATACGGTTGGTCAACGTCGTGGTATTGGGGTGTCAACGGGTGAAGCGCTTTATGTGGTTTATCTCGATGTGGAAAATGCACGTGTTATTGTTGGACCGCGTGAAATGTTAGAAACGCATAAGCTTTTTTTACGTGATGTGAATTGGCTTGGTGATGAGTCGTTAGATAATTTCCCTTCTCAAGGTATTGAGGTGGCTGTAAAGGTGCGTTCAACGCGTCCTCCTCACCTTGCGCGCTTACATTATAAAGAAGGTATTTTTTCCGTTGATTTATTGGAATGTGAAAATGGTGTGGCACCAGGGCAAGCTTGCGTTCTTTATGATGGAAATGGTCATGAGGCGCGTATTCTTGGGGGAGGATTTGTAACACATTCAGAACGTGCAGCTGATACTGAAATGATGTTGAAGCGCGTTTTATGCAATCTCGAAACAAAAGATCCTGTTTCCTCAGAACTAAAAACAACAGCTTTATAAAGCATAGTAAATTGATTTATAATGATATTTTTTAATCTTAAACTTGAATGAGAGACTTCCGGAAGATTTTCTCATTGAAAGTTTGTTTTATGATTGAATCCATCAAAATTATATCTTCTGCACGTCATAAGCGGGGTTAGGGTGTGGAAAGTGATGATAAAGAAAATGTAAAAATGTTTTTTATCAATGCTTTCAAAGGCTAGGGAACGGCAATATTATTGGAGACTGGTAGATAACATACAACATTGGGTATGTTCTATAACTTGAAGTGTTATCATCTTTAGTGGTCAAAGTTGGTAAAATGAGCAAGTGCAATACCTGAGGCTGTGGCAACATTAAGGCTGTCAAAACCGTCAGTCATGGGAATACGTAAGGTGTTTGATTGTTGTAGTATGTGGAGTGGTAAGCCATCGCCTTCTGTTCCAAAAATAAGTGCTATTCTTTTGCTTTTGTTGGCTTGTTTGAGAGTGTGTGAGGCAGAAGGGGAGAGTGCATAAAGATGAAAGTTTTCATCGTTTAGAGCAGCTATAATGTCATCTATATCAGCGTTTTGCGTATAGGGTACTTTTAAAGCAGCGCCGGCAGACACTCTTATTGATTTGCGATAAAGTGGGTCGCATGAGGTTTTGTCGGACAATAATGCCATTACTGGCAAAGGCTGCTGCATTACGAAAAATTGATCCCATATTATCGTGATTCGAGATACCACATAAAATAAGAATCAAAGCTTTTTCTGGAAGATGTTGTAAAAAACTTTGTAAAGATGGCAGTATTTTGCGTTTACCAATACCCAGAACACCACGATGAACATGGAAGCCGGTGATATTATCCATAACTTTTTGTGGAACGCAATAAATGGGACATAGGGGCTGTGTTTTTTCTAAAAGCGGTAGAAGTCCAGAGAGACGGTTTGCTACGATGAGCAGTGAGATGGCAGAAAACTCTTTTGAGTGTAGTAATGCGGACAATGTTACTTTGCCTTCAGCAATAAATTGATGTTGCCGTCCAACAAGATCTTTTTCACGGATATTATGATAGGCTTTTAGGCGTGAATCATCTGTTTCATTGATTGTTATGATATTCAAATGCATGCGAGATTTTTAGTGCTTTTCTCTTATGATTTCCAGATGTTAGAATTTGTTTTATTTAAAAAGAAGAGATAAAAAAATATTTTTTAAAACTTATGGTAGAATTTATGTTGACAATATACAACCATAGGTATAATGTAAAAATACTGATACGGAATCATATATTTTTCTTGTATCGGGTGCAGTGTCTTGGGTCCCCGCTATTTCCCAAGTTCTGTATGCCCTTAATTTCTAAGGGAAAAGAATCTGGGTCCCCAATGCCCAGATTCTTTTTTTTTGAGGGTAATCATTATTCTTCTTTTTATATCTAAATTTTTTAGTAAATCATATTTTAAAATCCTATTGACCTGTAAGATTACCGTAGAGTGCTAAGATATTTTTTCTAAGGTGCAAAGATGGCTTATAGATGGGTTATAATGCACATCATAAGACTGAAAAATAATGCATGATCATGATAGATTTGAGCAAAAACAAGTTTTTCGTTTATGAGAAGTGAGATGGCTTTAAGTTATTCAGAAAACGATTAATAATGAAGGTTATGTGTTTGATTGCTCTTGGGAAAACTCTTCTTTCTATTATTTTCTCTCTTCTTTATTTATTGGTGCTGTTCGTGTAACTGAGCAGTTTTTACGATAATAATGGTGAGCTGAGGCGTTTATTGTATGATGAAGCTTCTGTAATATTGAGGAAAGATCGTCGTTATGCCAAAAGTATAATGATATGGTTGAAAATATTAATTCCCTATTTCGTGAAGAAAAGGATGAGGTTCATGGATGTAAAAATCAATATACAAAGCTTAACTTTATACTCTATTTTTATTGCGTGTATTGTTTTTGCTTTGAAATATTGGGCATATCACATCACAGGTTCGGTTGCACTTTATTCTGATGCATTGGAATCAATCGTTAATATTCTTGCGTCATTAGCAGCATGGTGGGCTGTTAAAGTGAGTATGAAGCCAGCAGATCATGATCATCCCTTTGGGCATCATAAAGCGGAATATTTTTCCGCAATTCTTGAAGGGGTACTCATTATTATTGCGGCAATTGTTATTTTAAGAGAAGCATGGATAGCTCTTTCTACCGTTAAATTGTTGCAGAAGCCTGGAATATGGCTTGCTATTCATCTTATTGCAACTGTTATAAACTGTATGTGGGGAATGGTTCTTATTGGGCAGGGAAAACTCCATCGCTCACCGGCTCTTAAAGCTGATGGAGTACATTTTATAACTGATGTTTTTACGTCGCTTGCAATTTTAATTGGTTTGATTGCTGGTTTTGTCGGAGGATGGGGAGCTTT
Source organism: Bartonella sp. AP72JLCBS (assembly GCF_042195705.1). NCBI lineage: Bacteria > Pseudomonadati > Pseudomonadota > Alphaproteobacteria > Hyphomicrobiales > Bartonellaceae > Bartonella > Bartonella sp. AP72JLCBS. Next base: position 32,151 of record NZ_JBHIOU010000006.1, read on the forward strand.
AGATCCAATTTTAGCGATAATCGTTGCCGTTAATATTCTCTTACAGGGCTGGAAGGTGATTAGAAGTGCTGTTCAGGGATTAATGGATGTTGGCGTTGAATTGAATGAAAGCATGCGGATTCGGGAGCTGATTTCTGCAAATGCATCGGGTGCGCTTGAGGTCCATGATTTGCGGACGCGTGTTGCTGGGAGGGTTACTTTTATAGAGTTTCATTTGGTTGTGCCTGCTATAATGCAGGTAGGAGAAGCACATAAAATTTGTGATAAAATCGAAGCTGTTCTTCAAAAAGAATTTGATAATGTGCGTATTTCTATTCATGTCGAGCCTGAAGATGAGGCAAAATTGCCTCCTGGTACAACGGTGATCCCTTTTATATAAAAAGATTTTTTCGAATTGTCTGTTATGTTATAAGGGCTGTTTTTTATGATGGAGCGATTCATACCTCTCGAAAATACGATGATGCTCTTTTGTTGATTTTATTTTTGCATCAATCAAGTATACAAGGTTAAACAGAGTATTTAAGGCAAGATTTATTCTATTTCGTTAAAACACTGTCATTTAAGGTGTGGTGAGATAAGGCATATAAAATTTGATCTATTAAGTGTTTTTAGAGTATGAAGTAAATATTCAAAATAGGACTTACCGCTGTATTCTTTTGTAAGTGAATCTCATGAAATGATTAGCAGCTTAAATCCATTTAAGAAAACGGATTGTTTACAGACTGTTGGGAGTAGATGTTTCGTCTCTTAGGGCGAAGAGGAGTGAAGCCTTCGTAATAAGTTTAATGAGATTTAATTATAAATTTTATATAAAAGTTATGAATAGGGTTTTAAATTTTGTGATCATAGATTAATCATCATTATTGTTGCTAATAAATGTATTGTTTTATCGATACAATGGATTCTGTTTAGAGTGTTCTTTATTGCATGAAGGATGGGGACTCATTAAAGAATGAAAAAAAATAATGCTCATGTCTCTACTCTTTGAAGGATATTATTGTCGTTGCTGTAGAAAATCGCAAAGCTGAACTAAAGAATGATGCTAAAGATAGAAACTGGTTTTAATTGATGCTTTCATATTTTCATTCCAATCTGGCATCAAAATTTTACAAGGACTCGTACAGTATTGGTGCATCCTAATCATAAATATGCTTCTACATTAGAGCTATTTTAATTGATAGACAATAACAAAAAGCAAAGACTTTATAAGGAAAACAATGCTATAAAGTCAAAAATTTATATGCAATAAATTAGAGAGGTAGATTGAATTTTTATAAAATACTTTATGAAACAACACCAAACATATCTGGCTTTACTTTTACTTATTTTTACAAACGTTCGTTTGTGTTTTTTGCGTTATATTCGTAAAGATCAGATTAGCGGTAATCTAAAGATAACTCTTGGTTGAGAATATGAAAGGAAAGCGTGATACTATAATAGAGTCTTTTCTGTCTTTAATCTTTCAACCAGTAAAAGTGATTACAAATCCGTGATTTCTCCAAAAATGATTTTGTCATACCTATAAACAAAGTTAGATCAAAACGACTTTTTTCTCTTAAAACTGTAAACAAATATATTATATCCGTATAGCTTGAACGAAGTTAGATGTTTACCTGAATAACGACAGTATATATTTTAAGAATAGAGAAGATATTTCATATCGCTATGATGTTATTCAAGAGCTCTTAAAACAATGATTCCTGGTGTTTTTTCAACATAATTCATAAAAGGAGAATCAACGACTTTTTCGTTTTCTTTTCGTGAAGAAGCATTTCTTAACATTGGCCCTTTATCTGTCATGATAAAGAAGCCCACATGTGTTACATCCAATCCAGCAAGTTTCGTATAAATACCAATGAAATCACCAGACTGTAAACAACCTATAACCTCCTCATTAATAAAGTTACTTGGAATATACGTTATCGTGCGTTTCACAACTGGCAACCCTGGTAGATAGCTTTCACCATCAGCTTTTTTGTTGAGATATTTTTCTATTTTTACCGCATGGGGACTTATTTCAGCGGTAATATCAGTGGCGAGTTTATATTCTCTATAAGCCCAATCTGTAAAAAAATGTTTCCGATTTAAAAAATGAACATTACCGTTAATATAACGTGTTTTTATGACGTTATTTATGAATTCTGTTTGGGATGTTGATTTGCGCAATGCTTCAACATAATCCAGATAAGTGAAGCAATCTAAGCCTCTAAAGTCAATAATCAGTTTTTCTGGTGTATTTTCTGAGCCATGTAACACATTTGCTTGGTAAGGTGTCCCTAAAAAAGCTTCAGAAAGAAAGTCAATTAGTGCCCCTTTTTCCTGATAATTTGTTTCTGAACGTTTTTTGAGAAGAGTATTTAATTTATTTAGAGTATAGGGATCTAGGTTTACGTTGGTTGTTTGTTGTGTTTTTATTTTATTTTCTAAAATACTCTCTTGTGAATCAGAATCCTGAACATCACATCCTGTTACCAACATTAATATGAGAATTAATAGGGATATTTTTCGCATTTTATACACCATTTTTGAATTAAAAATTCATGACGAACTATTTCTAAAAGTGCTATTTTTTTAAATGCTTATCATGTTCATCTTTAGATTTAATGCTAGCATATAATCATTAAGAGTATCAATGAATATAAAGATAAAATAAGGTTCCACAAATTGCAAACGATATGAATCTTTTCTAAGATTATAGAATTAAAGGATTTTTCTCTATAATATACTTATTTTTTAATCAAAATTATTGTCAAATAAATATTTTTAAAAATATGATGAGCTTTTTACGTTGTTAAGCTATTCTGGTGTTGCTGCTTTAACTTTATAGCATATTCTGAGGGTAAGAAAATTTTTTAAGAGCTTATCTTTTAAAAGGTTTCAATTACTATAGTATATCTAACGTATCCAATGGAATTGAGATTCCTGAAAACGGTGGTATGAGAGGGGAAAATGATGTCTGATAAAATTCATCGTAATGTCTCTAAAACTATTGGAAATACTCTGTGTTTCATGAAATTTTGTTCATGAGTTTGTCGCACAAATATTTTGTTCGTATAATGCAAAAAAATTTTTATTCTTTGACAATGAGATAGCAACTAAAGATACACCAATTAAAACGTAATTTTATAGTTTTATCTTGACTCTTACTTAAATTTTTACTTTGTTATTATTTTGTATGTGAAAAGTATACAGTATAGAATACTTTTAAAAGGAAAAGGGAGTTAAAAGAGAGCGGGGGAGTCATTGTATGCGTAAAATAGTGTGTATGTTATGCAAGACCAAATGCTCAATCCGAAATTTGCTCAGCGTGGGCTCATTTTAGTGTTCATCACTTTATTGTTAGATATTCTTTGTATTGCGATCATTTGTCCTGTTTTGCCTGAGTATTTTTCTCAATTAACTGGAAAAGAGGTCAGTACATCTTTTGTAGAAAGAGGAAAATTACTTGCAGCTTATTCAGTGATGCAGTTTTTGTTTGCTCCTGTTATTGGCAATCTCTCTGATCGTTATGGTCGTCGTCCTATTTTGCTTCTCTCTATTATCTGCTTTGCTCTTGATAATCTCATATGTGCTATAGCATGGAGCTATTCTATGTTATTTATCGGACGTCTTTTGTCAGGGATAAGTGGCGCTAGTTTTGCAACTTGTACAGCTTATCTTGCGGATATATCTGATGATAAAACCCGTACACGCAATTTTGGTCTGTTAGGCATTGCATCCGCATTGGGGTTTATTTTAGGATCGTTTATTGGTGGTTTTTTAGGTCAGTTTGGTCCGCGTATTCCGTTTTATTTTGCTGTTGGTTTTTCACTCATTAATTTTATTTTTTCTTGGGTTATGCTTCCAGAAACCCTTTCTTTATGGAATAGGCGCTTTTTTGATATTAAGCGGGCAAATCCCTTAGGTGCTTTTTGGCATCTGAAACAATACCCGATGGTTCTTTGGGTGTTATTGGTCTTTTTTCTTTATTGGTTTGCGGAATCTGTATGGTTAAGCATTTGGGCTTTCATTGCAAAAGAACGCTATGATTGGAGTTCTTTTTCTATTGGACTCTCCTATAGTGTTTTTGGGATAGGCCAATTTATTGTAGTCGCTCTCATTTTGCCTTATTTTTCTAAACGATGGAGTGATTGGCATATTGTTATAGTGGGGCTTTTGTTTGCCTCCGTTGCTATGCTGGGCTATACATTCGCGACGCAGGGGTGGATGGTTTATATGGTTTGTGCGTGTACAATGCTTGAATATCTTGTTCATGCACCTATACGTGCGATTGCTTCAGCGCAGGTACCGACAAATGTCCAAGGAGAACTGCAAGGAGCGATGACATCTGTTATTTCGTTGAGTTTAACATTTGGTTCTGTTTTTTATGTGTTTCTTTTTGAATGTTTTACAGATAAAAATGCACTGTTTTATTTTTCTGGTGCTCCTTTTGTTGGAGGCTTTTTTCTTCTTGTCGTTGCGACAGTTATTTTTGCCTTGCGGGTACGTTAATTTGTTGAGAGGGGCTGGTACGTACTATTTTGCTAAAGAATGCACAAGATAAACAAAATGTATCATTTTATAGGCAGAAAGTTTTTGTGATATTTGTTTCACAAAGTGTTGTATAAAATATCGATATATCCTTCTCATTTAGTAAAAATAATTTTTTTATTTTGTGATATTGTTTGTAGAGGGGGAGTCCGTATTTTTTCTATTGCTTGCAAATTAATATCCAGTGCTAATGCAGCAGCATATTGAAAACAAAGATTAAAACGTATCTGAGTTAGATGTATCAGTATTGTATGAACAATTCCAAATTTTATATGGCAAATTGGAAGTAAAATATTGCTTATATTTGTTGGCATCACTTCTGGAATCGAAAGAAAACCTCATTTTGGAAGAATATAAAGTTGTAAAATTGAAAAGATGTTTTCTGTTTTGCTATTACTTTTTTATTCGGCTTTACAGTTTTCAAAACCATCTACGGCAATATCTTTTAAAAAGTAGAGATTTGTTGCATTGTCTCACACTTTAATTTTTTTTTATTCTTTAGGAGGAGTTATGCTTCTCATGCACAATAGAATTCTTAAAATTGTATTGTGAATCAAATGCTTATTTGAAGTTTAGACACTTTACTCTTTTTAAAAATAGTTTTTATCGATACACTTACCTTGCTTGGGGGGAGAAGCCAATGATTTGATGGATACGACCTTAAGAGAAGAGGAGGGAGAAAAATTTAAGTTATTCAGTGCGCTCTTTTTAGTTTTAGAATGATCAATAAGAATATTTATTCAATAAGTTGTAGGTATAAAAATAATATAATTGTGCGTAGGAAGATGATATAATTTAAAGGAGAGAAGTTAAAAGGTGAGGCTTTTTATTTTAAGATATTTTTTTATAATTCATAATGAGATCACTAAAATGCTGAAAGAGGTAGTGGCTATCTTGTGGTCCAGGAGAAGCTTCGGGGTGATATTGAACAGAAAAAACAGGTTTTCCAATGATTCGAATACCACAGTTTGAACCATCAAAGAGAGAAATATGTGTTTCTTGAACATGTTGTGGTAAAGAGGAAGAATCTACGGCAAAACCGTGATTCATCGATACAATCTCAACTTTTCCAGTGTTAAGGTCTTTAACTGGGTGGTTGGCACCATGATGTCCTTGGTGCATTTTCACGGTCTTTGCACCAACCGTAAGAGCGAGAAGTTGATGACCAAGACATATTCCAAAAATTGGTAAATTATGATCAATTAATGTTTTGATTGTTGGAATGGCATATTGAGCCGTAGCTGCGGGGTCTCCTGGTCCATTAGAAAGAAAAACGCCATCAGGGTTCATTGCCAGAATTTCTTTTACAGTTGTGTGAGCAGGCACAACAGTAATGCGTGCTTTTTGTGTTGCCATAAGGCGAAGAATATTACGTTTAATACCGTAGTCAATTGCAATGATATGAAGATTGTGCACATTGTTTGTACCGTATCCTTTATTCCAACTCCATGGTTTTTCATTCCATTGCATTGATGATTGAGATGTCACGTCTTTCGTAAGGTCAAGATTGACGAGACCTTGCCATTTTTGCGCACGTTTCTTTAAAGAAGGAATATCAAAGTTTCCATTAGCATCGTGTGCAATGACAGCATTTTGTGCACCTTTTTCACGAATAAGAATTGTGAGTGCACGTGTATCAATACCACAAAGTGCAATAATTTTACGCGTTTTAAGCCATTGATGAAGATTTTCATTGGATCGATAATTTGAGGGATGTGTAATGTCTGCTTTGAAAATAGCGCCAACAGCACCATGACAATTGAGAGGAGAGAGATCTTCAATATCTTCGCTATTTGCCCCTACATTTCCTATATGAGGAAAAGTAAAATTAACGATTTGTTGTGTGTATGACGGGTCTGTGAGGATTTCTTCATAGCCTGTGATGGCGGTGTTAAAACACACTTCAGCTTCAGCTATACCTGTAGCACCTGCTCCTTTGCCTTCAATAACGGTTCCATCTGCTAAGACTAAGAGGGCTGTCGGTTTTTTGATACTCCAAGGGTGGCTGGGTGAAGTCGCTTGTATCATAGTATGTATCCACAATTTATTCTCTGAAAGGTATAATGATCAACTTTACACAAAAATCATACCTTTAGCGGATGCTGTGTATATTATTCTGGTAACGTTTCGCTTGAAATAGGCAGTATAAGTACATTCCATGAAGAGGTAAAGTCTTGTTTTAGCTTTTCGAAGATCGAGTCCTTAATTATTTTTTTATTCTCCATTGCAAGATGGATAAAGATTGGTTAAAAGGCATCTTCTTCTTGAACAAAAATTGGATAAATTTATGTTGCGTAACCAGATTGATGGGGCTCTTAGGGCTGCTTTGAAAGCGCAAGATAGTGCGCGTCTTGCTACACTTCGTTTAATGAATGCTGCAGTTAGGGATCGTGATATTCTTTATTATGATGAAGGGAAGCTAGAAGTGGATGATCAGCAGATACAGTCTGTTTTCACTAAAATGCTTAAACAGCGTGAAGAATTGATGCGAGCCTATAAAGAGTCTGGTTGCTTGGAATTGGCAGAGAGAGGACAAGCAGAAATAGAAGTTATTCGTGAATTTCTTCCCTATCAACTTAAGGAGATGGAAATAGAACAGGTTCTTTGTGAAGCTTTGGCACAAACAAAGGCAGAAAAATTACGCGATATCGGTAAGGTGATGGCATGGCTTAAGGAACGGTATGCGGGGCAAATGAATTTTTCTAAAGTGTGCAATAGTCTTCGTCAAAAATTGCAATAGATCTTGTTAATTCAAGGGGATTGGAAAATATTTTTTATTGTGCGTCGCCTTTGTAAGTCAGTAGGATGTTGATAAATATCATTTATTTTTTATATACATACTATTATCAAAAAAATATTTTTTTGATATCAACGAAATTTTTTTGGCTCTTATAGAGCAATAAACATTCTTTTAAGTATTATATTTTTCTGTTCTTCAAAGCTGTTAGACCATTAAAAAACAAAAAGGTTATAGAGTTTTTACTTTTTAAAAAAAATCTATTATTCGCACTGTTAAAAATTTTTAAACAGGATGATTAAGTTAATTGATACAGATTTCCAATTTTGGCGAGTGTATTATTGTCTTTTTTGCTGTTTCAAAGCATTTGTTTGATAAAGAGTTACCGTATTTTAGAGTAGTGATTATTCAGCAAGAAATTTAAATATAGATGGTTTTATCAATATGGTGTGTATCTTTTTAATTCAAGTGCTGGTTTTAATGATAAGAAAATCAGAATTTTAGAACGTTTTTTCTAGGGAAGAGATTTTTTAAGCTGAGTTGATGAAATAAAAGGATATTTTGAAAAGAAATCTTTGTTTTTAATGTGTTCTTGAGATAATTTTGAAATTCTTTTCTCTGATTAAATCCCTTATAAGCTATATGAAATCTATAAGTTATGCAGAATAAAATGAGTAACCTCTATTTGTGGGGATACAGTGGTGAATCTGTTAAAAATAGTTCAGTTAGCAACAATGGCTTACCCGTTAACCGCAAACGGGAACGGCGTGCCCATAGCGCACCTTGTTGACCAATATGAATGTAATCGCGGGTTAATTTGTCATTGTTAAATAAATAATGTCCTAGAGGTACAGTTCCCAAATGCATCAAGGCTTGATTGTGTAGGAGGGTTTCTTGTGGAATTACAGTGCGTCCAAGGAGCCAAGGTTTATTATCTCCCATTAATATGATTTCGCGTAGCCAATAACGCGCACTTTCGGGGAGATGCTCTGCTTCTTCTGTTAATTTATCTTGCGTAATAAAACATTCGCGTTGTGGTTGAACTTGGAGGCAGGTACAATATTTCTTTAATCGAAGCGTCATCGAGCCCGATTCCATGAGCCAATCGCGAACGTTTTCTGGTATTGGAGGATTTTGATCAGAGAACCACGTTAGAGGCGGTAAGATGGAATCTTCAAGATCAGACATCGTTTTACTCCACAGCTAAAGTCTTATTCCATATGTTATGTTGGGTTAAATAGATAGCTCTATTGTAATACAAGGAGTATAAAAGCAGCAAGATTTTAACAGGAAGATATCAAAGGGAAAGTCGATTGCAAAGGTCTTTAAAAGAAGATATGCGGGAAGTATATATTATAGGATTATTTTCATTTAAAAAAGCAAAATAAAGTATTATGTTTTGTTCAAAGCGCTTTCACAATGCATTACGGAAATTTCTTTATCGCATGAGAGCAATGGGAAAAATGTTTCGTGCTTTAAAATTCGTTTGTAACGCATATAAAGAAGAGCTAAAAATTCATCTATGCAAGATGATATAAAGAGGAAATTTTAAGAGGAACAAAACTTTATTTTATACTTTAGAAAGAGAAGAGATATTCAAATCTTTTGAATTGAGATGTAAAGGAGATCGTATTCTTTATAATAAATAAGTTTATAGTAATGCATATATTTTTGCAAAATCTAAAATATATTATATTATTAAAATTTTGAAATATTACATCACATAATGTGTATTAATTTTATAATAAATTTGTATTAATATTATTAATTTTTACTTATATATTTTTATTATTAAAAATAAATTTAAAAAACATTATAATTTAATTTTTATATTTATTTTAGATACTATTTTCTTTCATAGATTAGAAAAAAATATTTATCATTTTATTCTTGCCGTCTCTCTTTATTTCTTAAGAATGTAAAAAAGCGCTTCGAGTTTTTCGGTAAAAAGGGTATTGTTGATAGAGTTTATAGGTGTTAAGCATTATACGGTAAAATCTTTAATCATCGTTAGTGATTTTTGTAACCTTATGGGTTGTTATTACAGTGAGATAAGCTGGATTTGCGCACGTGGTACAAAAATAATTCGTATTTCGTTAAAATAACGCAACATATCTCTCCTGATATGCGTAAGTTTATATAGGTATGAAATGGTGCGTTATAAAGTTCTTTACTGCATTTGGTTTTATAATACGATGATGGTGTATGCCTAAAATCGCAGCTTAAGCATCTCACCATCATATCAAAATTGGTAACAACAAGTTACAGGGGAATATTTTAAACTCTGCTCGTTGTTTCCTAGTTTTGTATTGAATCCCAAAAGGTGTAAAAAATAAATACTCTATGATCGAATTTTTTGTCCTATCCATATAAGAATACAGGCTCCTATAAAACCTGAAATAAGATAGCCAAGCCAACCAGCAAAACTTACACCTAAAAGACTAAAAAGAAAGCTTGCTAGCGCAGCGCCAATAATCCCTAAGATAATATTTAACAATATTCCTGTTTGGCTTTTCATAATATACTGTGCAGCCCAACCTGCAATCCCGCCGATAATAATAGCTGCAATCCAACCTATGTTTGCATTTTCCATGATACCCTCCTTTGCCTGAATTTAAATTGTAACTAGAGTAAACTTTGTAAAAATCAAGGTTTATTCCTTTTTTACCCAGTGGAAAGGATATTGCTTTTAGAGATTTTACTTATTACTTTCCTTTATATTAAAATAATAGTCACATTTGTATCATAATAATACTTAATAAGTATAAATATATAATACATTTTAATTTATAAACAAATTAATTAATTTAGAAATACGAATAAAATAAGAAAATATTAGTGAAAATGTTTTAAGAACTCATAAAGTGTATTTATAAGCTTTTTAAAGCTCTCTCTTAAATTGAAAAAAACAACTGTGATTAAAGCAATAAGTAAAATGGATATTTAAAAGTTTTGAGCTTGCCAATTGATATCAATGATGTTTGAAATTAAAACTGCTTTGTTGACACGTTATAGCGTGGCTGTATAGGTTTAACCTCTACAGATCTTGATATAAATATTGCATTTTTGTGGGGTTTTGTATTCCTTATAGAGTATTTCTGTTTTGCTGCTACTGTGAAGCGGTTCCCTTTTTACAAGGCGGGTTTAGGTTGGAACTATCATACTCTTGACCTACTCTTTATGTGTTTAACAGTCTTGGCTTTGAGATGGTTAGGCATTTTTACGTCTTTCTTCAAGAGTTCTATTCTACATGCTGCTTTGTTTGTAATGTGCAAGCAGATGACTTTGAGCAATTCATCATGTATAGATTTTAAATGAAAGAAACTTACGATGCAGAAAGCTCATTTAAATTGTCGAATAATAAGATATTTTGATTAAATCAATATCTTGACCATATTCAAAATTGAATAATCGATGTGATGTGTGTTTTATTCAAGTTATTTGAAAGGTTTAAGTTTTTTCTGTTTGTTCTTCAGCAGGGTTGCGTAGACGAGAACTTTGAAGAAGTCCCTGTTCTTCTAAAATGGGGTAGATCATTGAGGTCAAAAGAGAGTTGATTTGTTTAAGGTCGCGCACAGTGTCGAGATGAAGACTGGATGATTCTACATTTTTGAGATCCCCTTCACGCAGACGTTTAAAATGTTTTAAACTCATCTCTTTTTCTAAGTTTCGTAGCTGATCTTTTTTTTGTACCAATAGGTGTGCAGTGTGTGTATCACGTGAGACGAGAACGTTAAATGCTATATGCGCGTTGGCTAGTACAATGGCGTGGAAACGAAGGAGGTCACTCCAGCCCTCGCTGCTGAACTGTAAACCTTTTTGTTGTTTCTTTTTAACCAGCATCAACATATTATGAATAATGATATCGCCTGCTTGGTCTAATTTTATACAGGCGCCTAGAAGTTCTTGCGTTTGAAGAGCTTCTTCGTCAGATAATTTTTGTCCCGCTAATCGGGCAAGATAAAGTTTGATGGCGATATGTTTTTTGTCCAATATGGTGTTGAGTTGGTTGAGTTCACGAATAATATTGGGATCAGGCTTTTCATAAAGTCCCATAATTTTTTCTAGCATGATGTCTACAAGATCACAAATATGAATGACTTCACGCATGACATTCGAGAGGGCGAGAGTTGGGCGATCAAGAACACTGTCATCAAGAGCTGTTTGATCGGATAAATTGAGCGTTTTGTCGGCTTGCATTTTTTTTGCACTTATATTCACGATCTGAGTGGTTAATTTTAAAACCCATTTTGAAAGTGGTATTCCAGCAAGGAGAATGAAAACATTAAAAATGATATGGGCGTTGATCACTTGAGTAGGGGCGTTATTGCCAAGCCATGTGATGGGAGGGTGAAAGGAGAGAAATAAGATAAGTATAAGGATTGACCCTGCCCCACGCATGAGTAAATTTCCTAAGGGAACGAGGCGGGTATTAGGAGAGGCGTTGCGCGTTAAAAGTGGTGCTATAAGAGAAGAGCCAAAGTTGACACCAAGAACCATGACAACACAGAGTTGCGTATGGATAAGATCGTAGTTGGCAAAATTGACCAGCAAAATGATTCCTGCAATGGATGAATGTAAGAGGTAGGTTAAGCCAGCAGCCAACAAAAAAGTGGAAATAGGATCGGTTGAAAGATAACGAATGATGCTAGGTAAAATTTCGCTTTCACGTAAAGGTTCTGTCGCGGTACTTATCATCTCTAAAGATAAAATCAAAAGACCAATACCGATGACAATACGTCCTATTTGACGCCATTCACGTTTTTCTGTTGTCATGAAGATACAAGTGCCAATTAAAAGACACAAGGGTACAACAAGAGTGAGGTCATAGGTGAGAATTTTTACAACGATTGCTGATCCTAATTCTCCTCCACGTACAGCCATAAGTCCTGCTACTCCAGAGACAAAACCAGATTCAACGAAAGAGCCAACGAGGAGTGTTATTGCTGTAGAGCTTTGTAAAATCATTGCTGTAAAAAGTCCAAAACTTACGGCAAACAATGGTTTTGAAACGACGTGGCACATTTTATATTTAAGTCTGTCACCATAGGCGCGTTCAACTCCTGTGCGCACCATGCGTGTGGCCCAGAGAAGTAAAGAAATAGCGCCGGCAAGATGAAGGAGTACCAATGAACCATTCATGATACTTTATTCTTTCTTTGTTGTTGTGAATGTGGTTGCCTCAAATTAATAAATTGAAGTTTATTGTTTTTATTTCACTTTTGCTTTTAATACTTGATTAAAATCATAACCGCTTGGATTTTGAAAAACCTTTAGACCGAAACAGGGCAGAATGGAATAAAGGTGATCAAAGATATCGCCTTGAATTTGTTCATAGTCGATCCAAACGGTGGTGTTCGTAAAGCAATAGATTTCTAAGGGTAAACCATTTTCTGTAGGAGGTAATTGTCGTGCCATATAGGTCATATTAGGGTTGATGTTTAGATGCTGTTGTAGATAAGCAAAAACATAAGCACGAAAAGTTCCAATGTTGGTTAAACGGCGCGTATTGGCTAAGACATCATGATTTTTATCTAATTGAGCATTCCATTGATCAATTTCTGCTACTTTTTGTGTGAAATAATTTTCTAATAAATTAAATCGGGAAAGATATTTTTGTTCTTCTTTTGTGAGAAAATGGATACTTGATTGATCAATAAAAAGAGAGCGTTTGATGCGTCTGCCACCCGATTCTTGCATTCCACGCCAATTTTTAAAAGGGTCGGTCACAAGTTTACGGATAGGAACTGAGGTGATGGTGTTGTCGAAATTTTGAACTTTAACAGTATGCAAGGCAATTTCAATAACATCACCATCGGCACCGAGATTGGGGATTTCAATCCAATCCCCAACACGAACCATATCAGTGGATGAAATTTGAATACCGGCAACGAGAGAAAGAAGCGTATCTTGAAAAATTAACATGAGAACCGCGGCCATTGCACCAAGACCGGAGAAGAGAATAAGAGGGGAGCGGTCAATCAATGTAGCGACCATTAAAATTGTTGCAACAGCAAAAAGTGCAATTTTAGCAATTTGAATATAACCTTTTATTGGTTTTAGTCGTGCTGTTGGTCGTTGTTCGTAAAGGATGTTAATGACATTGAGACAGGAAGAAATTGTCAGGACGACAAAGAAGATAATGAAGGCGTTGGCAACATTACTGATGACAGTGCTAAATGCATCGGGCAATGTTGAGATAAAATTAACACCAATTGAAAGAATAAAAGCTGAAATGATATCCGCTATGTATTGAATAGCATTATTAATATCGATCGTTGTATTTTGGGGGAGAAAAGAAGAGAGTTTTTTTGCTCCGTGAATAAGTAATTTTCGTCCTAGAAAGTTCACTAAAAGGGCAGCTATAGTAAGAATAACAAGCCAAGAAATAGCCTCTAACCACGGATATTGAGCAATAAATTCGATCACTTTTTATTCTCCATTTCTAAAAATATATGCAGTTGAGGATTTAAAATTTTACAACTGCTTAAGAGGAAGTATTGGAATTATGCTCTAAAGTCGTTAAATATGCAAAAAAGAATTTTCAAACTCTGTGAGAGATAATGCGTTTTCCGCCCGATTTCCTTAATGAACTGCGTACGAGACTCCCAATTTCAACAGTGATTGGGCAACGGGTGGATTTTGATCCTCGAAAAAGTAAGCCTTCACGGGGAGACTTTTGGTGTTGTTGTCCATTTCATGGTGAAAAAACGCCAAGTTTTCATTGTGATGATCATAAAGGGCGCTATTATTGTTTTGGTTGTGGTGTAAGTGGAGATATTTTTACCTTTTTGTGTGAGCTTGATGGATTGCACTTTTCAGAAAGTGTAGAGCGTTTGGCTGATTTTGCGGGAATGAAACTCCCTATTTTGGATTCACAAAGTCATAAACGTCAACTGGAAAAAGCTGACCTTTATGATGTGATGAAAATTGCCACAGATTTTTTTCAATATAATTTACGCGATAAAGGAGGTATACAAGCACGTCGTTATCTGGATGCACGTGGTGTTACACCAGAGCTTGTAGAGCGTTTCCGCATTGGTTTTGCACCGGTAAGGCGTACGGCTTTGAAAGAAGCTTTAGGTACACGGGGCATTTCAATAAAGCAAATGGAAGAATGTGGGCTTCTCTCAGTGCATGAGGAGAGCGCGGATTCTTATGACCGATTTAGAAATCGCATTATGTTTCCTATAGAAGATTTGCGTGGACGTGTGGTGGCTTTCGGAGGGCGTGCATTAGAGAAAGAGACACGAGCAAAATATCTCAATAGCCCTGAAACAGTGCTGTTTCATAAAGGAAATATACTTTATAACGCGGCAGCAGCTCGCAAAAATAGTCGCTTTGTTGGCGATGAAAAAATTCATTCACTCCTTGTTGTTGAGGGGTATATGGATGTCATTGCATTGACTAAAGCTGGTTTTGAAGGAGTTGTAGCACCCTTAGGGACAGCATTAACGGAAGCGCAAATTGAGCTTTTATGGCAGATGGGGAAGGAACCTATTTTGTGTTTTGATGGTGATGATGCTGGTTTAAAAGCTGCTTTTCGTGTTGCTGATCGTGTGTTGCCTCTTTTAAAGGCTGGGGTTTGTGTACGCTTTGTTTTGTTGCCACAAGGGAAAGATCCTGATGAAATTGTTTGTGCTGGTGGAGCACAGCTTTTTTCTTCTTTTTTGCAAAAAGCTATTCCTTTGAGTGAGCTTTTATGGTGGCGTGCTACCTATGGAAAGCATTTTGAAATTCCAGAGGCACGAGCAGCGCTAGAAAAACAACTAAAACAACAAATTTTTACGATTAAGGATGAAGATGTCCGTCGTTATTATTTGCAAGATGTAAAAAAACGCCTTTTTGATTTTTTTCGTCCCTCTTTTTCAAAACAAAAGGGGGAAGGGCGATATGGTCAATCTTCACCAAATAGGACCTTTAAAGATCAAACCTTTTCTCTGTTAGCAAATTCTGAAATAGTACGAAATTCTTCGCAATCTATCCCTTTGCGTGAAGCAGTCATTTTACTCACTTTAGCTTACTATCCTGAGTTGTGGTATGAAAATTTTGAAATTCTTTCTGAGTTAGAATTAAAAAATACTCAATTGATAATTTTTCATCAAGCTATGTTGGAAATTCTTGGGGACCAACAGCTTCATGATAAAGAGACGATGGTTGCGTTCTTAGAAAAAAGAGGGCAAAAGGCTCTGTTAGAGCGTATGAAACATCTTGTGCAAAATATTGGTATGCGTATTATTCCTGGTGGAGCCCCTATAGAAGATGCGCGTGCTATATTAAAACAAGCTGTCTACTTGCATCTTCAAGAACACCACCTACATAAGAGGTTACAGGATATTGAAGAGCAACTTGTAGAAAATCCTAAGAGTGAGGTTTTTGATCTGCTTCGTGAGGTAAAAAATGAGCTGGAGCAGATGCAGGCAACAGAAGCGTTAATTGAAGGATTTGGAAGTTGGTTGGATGAAAAAATAGACGGGAATACACAAGATACGATAAAATGATTCGCTTTTTTAATGCGAATCAGTCACTTAAATTTTAGATGAGGAAGTTTATGTGGAGTGACATTTTTATAAAGATGACAATTAAATTTTAGGAAAAGCGGGTAAATTTTAGGAAAAGCGGGAAATTGGTTCTTACGATAGGGTGCAGAGATTATCTCAGAAGGGCTGAGAGGTGTCGGGGAAACTTCTGGAGTTTTCCCGCGTTTTTGTCTGGATGTCAAGTTTGTCTGGATGTCAGGGCGTATACAAAATGTATTCTTTCCAATGGTAATCTCTTAACAGGAAGTATATATGAGTAACTATTGGTAGATTTTAGTGAGAACAAAAAAACTGGTCACATGGAAACTATGGTTACATGGAAACTGTGAAGTGATCGAGTGGAGTTATGGTATGGCAACAAAGGTTAAACAGAAAGATAATGCAGAAGTAACAAACCAAGCGAGTTTGGATAGTCCTCTTCTTGATTTTTCTGATGATGCCATCAAGAAAATGATTAAACTTGCCAAAAAAAATGGTTACGTAACAATGGATGAACTCAATGCAGTTCTTCCTTCTGACGAGGTTACATCCGAACAAATTGAAGATATCTTGGCGATGTTCTCTGAGATGGGGGTTAATGTTGTGGATGATGAGGATGAAGTCGAGTCTGAAAATTATGAAGAAGAAGTTACGGTAGAGGGGGGTGATTTAGTAGAAGCCTCTAGCCACGCAATTGCAACGACAACGAATAAACGCGAAGTAACAGATCGTACGGATGATCCGGTGCGTATGTATTTGCGTGAGATGGGAGCTGTTGAGCTTCTTTCGCGGGAAGGCGAAATTGCCATTGCTAAGCGTATTGAAGCAGGGCGTGAGACAATGATTGCAGGACTTTGTGAGAGTCCTTTGACTTTTCAGGCTCTTATTATCTGGCGTGACGAGTTAAAAGAGCAGCGTATTCTTCTTCGTGAAATTATTGATCTTGAAACGACTTATGCTGGTCCAGAAGCAAAGCAGGCTCCTGTTATTGAGCGAAGTGAAGTTGATAAGACCGTAGAAGAAAAAATGTCTTCTGGTATACGTAATATGGGGGAGAGCGCAGGAGAGAGAAACATTGAAGACGATGATGAAGAGGACGAGGACGATGTTAACTTATCGCTTGCTGCAATGGAAAATGAACTTTGTCCTCAAGTTATGGAAACATTGGATTTTATTGCTCAAACCTATGTGAAATTACGAAAATTACAAGATCAGCATGTTGAAAGCAGTTTGGCAGAGCGTAAAGAGGGGGCTCTTACATCTTCTCAGAAGAAGAAATATATTCAATTAAAGGGTGAGTTGATTCAAGCAGTAAAATCCCTTTCTTTAAACCAAAATCGTATCGAAGCTTTGGTTGAACAGCTTTATGACATTAATAAGAGATTGATTCATAATGAAGGTAAGCTGAAACGGATTGCCAATAGCTATGGCATTGGCCATGAGGACTTTTTAAAAGAATACCAAGGGCGTGAATTGGACGCGGATTGGATGAATTATATTTCTGCTTTGCCTACACCTGGTTGGAAAGAGTTTTCGGTGCGTGAAGCAAAAGAAATCCAAAAACTGCGAAGTGAAATACAAAATCTTGCGCAAGAAACGGCTATTTCGATTGGTGAATTTCGTCGGATTGTTATGCAGGTGCAGAAAGGTGAACGCGAATCAACAATTGCGAAAAAAGAGATGGTAGAATCTAATTTGCGTCTTGTCATTTCAATTGCAAAAAAATACACCAATCGTGGTTTGCAGTTTCTTGATCTTATTCAAGAGGGCAATATCGGTTTGATGAAGGCTGTGGATAAGTTTGAATATCGGCGCGGCTACAAATTTTCAACTTATGCAACATGGTGGATTCGTCAAGCTATTACACGTTCAATTGCTGATCAGGCACGTACAATTCGTATTCCTGTTCATATGATTGAAACAATTAATAAAATCGTTCGTACCTCGCGTCAGATTCTCCATGAAATTGGACGAGAACCAACACCAGAAGAATTATCTAGCAAGCTTTCTATGCCGTTAGAAAAAGTACGAAAAGTTCTTAAAATTGCAAAAGAACCTATTTCTCTCGAAACGCCTGTTGGTGATGAAGATGATTCCCATTTGGGTGATTTTATTGAGGATAGGAATGCGTTATTACCAATTGATGCAGCTATCCAAGCTAATCTGCGAGATACGACAACACGCGTTCTTGCTTCATTAACACCACGAGAAGAACGTGTTTTGCGGATGCGTTTTGGAATAGGGATGAATACCGATCACACATTGGAAGAAGTGGGACAGCAGTTCTCAGTTACAAGAGAGCGTATTCGTCAGATTGAAGCAAAGGCACTTCGTAAATTAAAACATCCTAGCCGTTCACGAAAATTGCGCAGTTTTCTCGATTCTTAAATAAAGGAATTCGTGTGCATTTTAATAACTTCCTCCTTCTTCTTAATGAAGGGGGAGGTGCGTCACGTTGTACTTGGATGCTTTCTTGAGAAAAACATAGGAAGAATTTGAACAATCTAGAAAGTTTTCGATGTTTAATGTTTTTCTTAGCTTTGGGGCTTTATACTTCTCTGTCTCAGAAGAATAGATATAGGGCAAAGGGTGGTTATGGAGTAGAGAGTAGGGGAGCTTTCAAGAAATGAACGATAAAAACATTACCTTGCGTATAGCGCGGCTCGTTTTTAAGAAATGAGATCTATTAGGAATAAACTTATATTGCAACATACGGACTTTTTGATGAAAAATGTATATTCTTTGCGGAATTTTTCTATCATTTTAGGTGACGCATTTTACTCTTTGTCAGTTTATAAAGAGATGTTTCAATAGGTTACGTTCATTTATATACGCTATTTTTTGAATATTCTCTTTTATTCAGATAGATTTTAAGAACATGGTTTAAAGTATACATTGAGTTAAATCTTTTTAAGAGACAAAAATAGATGAAATTATAGAAATTAAATGTTTCATTTTTTATAGATCGTCTTAATTAAAAAAGGTGTGTCTGAGTTTATGAGTGGAGAACTTCCCTTTTGGAAAGTAAAAAAATTAGAAGAGATTTCCATTTCTGAGTGGGAGAGCCTTTGTGATGGCTGTGGCCGTTGTTGTCTCCATAAAGTTGAGGACGATGATACGGGTGATCTTTATGCAACCAGTATTGCTTGTCGTCTTTTAGATGGGGAAACCTGCAGGTGTCGAGATTATGCTCATCGTAAATCAATTGTACCAGATTGTATATCGCTAGATATTACGACAGTTAAAACAGCGCGTTGGCTTCCAGAAAGTTGTGCTTATAGATTAATTTATGAGGGAAAAGATCTTCATTGGTGGCATCCATTGGTATCAGGGGATTGTCAGACGGTACATACAGCGCATATTTCTGCACGCGGACAAATAGAGATTTACGAAGACGAATTATTATCTGAGGAAGATTATCTTTATCACATTACTGGTCTTCTACGTGAAGGCCAGTAATGTGATTTTTTATACAACTTGTTTGTGACTTAATCGATCGCAAAGACTACAGTGACGCTCACGTTATAATTTAATTCACCACCTGCAAAATTTGTATTTGCGTAGCTTACATCTGCTGCTCTACTCATGAGACGTGGTGTTGGGTGATAGTAATCATCCTTTTCATTGATTTCAATAATTTTTCCTAATTTTAAATCGGCTGCTTGCGCTATCGTTTGCGCTTTTTCAATGGCTTCAGTAATGGCTTTTTTACGTGCTGCTTGATAAAATGGCTTTGTATCTGCGTTGGTAAAAGTAATGCCGTTAACTGAATTAACACCTAGTGTCATCGCTTGATCAAAGATTTTACCAGCATTGGTAAGATCACGAATGCGCACGGTTAAAGAATTTGAAACATGATAGAGTTTTTCATTATTCTTTTTTTCGTGGTGTTTATCAGAGGTTGACTGATAAATGGATAAGCCTGATGTTTGCAAATCATTTGCTTGGATGCCATTGTTTTTAAAAGCGTTTATAATATCATTGATGGATTGATTATTGGAAGCTAATGCCTTTTGGGCAGTTTTGTCATAGGTAACAACGGCTAGATTAATAATGGCCATATCCGGTGCTGCTTGACTTTCTCCGATTGCTGTCACTGTAATCGTTGCATTTTTCATTTTATTTTCTTCAGCATAAGCACGTACAGTCAACGATGTGGCTAAGAGTGTAAATGCTAATATAACTGTTTTAACCAGAGAACTCTTCAGTGGTTGAATTTTCTTTTCTATCATATCTATACCTTTATATTTGTCAGTTAATTATTCTCTCATTTTTAAGAGTTTTTGTAAAGAAATTAGAGCACTGAAAAAAAACCAATAGAAAAGAGAAAAAGATGGGTTATAATCTTTGTCAGCTCTTGTATCATAGGGCATTTTAGTTTAGAGAGAAACAACCTATTTAGGGCCTGTAGCTCAATTGGTTAGAGCCAGCGGCTCATAACCGCTTGGTTGGGGGTTCGAGTCCCTCCGGGCCCACCAATAGGGAAATGTACAATAGAAAAATGGATCGCTTATATAAAAGTTTTGAGATTCTACCTTTTTCGTTTTTTATTTATTTTCCTGTTTGTTTTAGAAGCTTTTGGTCGTTGTTTGTTGCAGTTTTTTCTCTCAGTCGCTTTAATATGATGGTATGTTTTCTTAGTCTCATCAAAGAAGTTCTCTCATTTGCAACCTTTTAGCATTTGGATTAACTGATATGGGTCGCTATTTACTTTCTTAATTCATATACTGTTTTGTACTTTTTCTATATGGTGTTCTTCATAAAATAGAAGGCTAAAAGCTTCATTGGATAAGTTTATTTATACTTGTTCTGCAAATAAACAGACCTCAATAAAACCAATTTTAAAGATTGTACCTGTTCAGAACAAATGGCTCAAAAAACATTTAGTGTAAATTTGCTTTTTTCTAAGTGATGTTAATGTCTTTTAGACGTTCGAATAGCATCATTGTGATGAAAGGTTAGTGTATAAGAGAATGTGATCTATGGGCATTCATATGTATCATGGGGCAACGATGATAACATTCGTTGATATTTTCTTTTTCCCAAGAAAGGAATTCTATTTAATATCTTGAGAAATATTGTTCATAGTGACGGTGGCGTGTTTTTTGAAAAGAATTTTATTAATTGTTCTTTGAAAAGTCAATTGAGTGATTGTTTCTATCGCTTTGCATCATCCAGATTCTATTGTAATAAGCATTTTATTATTCTGTAAGAAATGTTTTCTATGATATTGGAAAATTTGTTAAAATGCCATTTTCTGTTTTTGTGTATTTTTTGCTTAATGTTTAAATTATAGAGTTTTCATGTGATCCGAATTATTATTGAAGAGCAGATGTCTTTTTTGATTTTACTCTGATAAGGAATTGGCAATATTGCGGTAACCCTAGCACTTTTTTGTATTGCTAACATTTTTCTCGTATTGATCGTATAGAGAGTTTTATCTTTATTATGAGTTTTTTCTCTTATGAAAAATTATTGGCAGGGAGGGTGTTTTTTTGGAAAAGTATACTTCTTCTTCAAAGTCATACTTTTAAAATATAATTCGTCATTTGCATAAGGGAATTTCTCTCTTGTTGTAAATCTATATAAAATTTACGTACAAAGATTGTGCGGGGTGATTCGTTTTATTTTTTTGATAGTATCATTTTTGCTTATGATAGAGACTTATATTAGTATTTACAAGGTGCGTTTAGAGGGGAGGTTACCTGTAAATGTGTTACAGAGTTTTAGGTAGTGTGGCTCTGTTTATAAGAATTTATTCCTATAACATTGTTATATTCTCGCTTTGCAATATTGTTAAAAAAACATAGATGGTGCTATGTAGAATAAATTGTGATGTATTTTTTTCAAAAAAGCTTTTTCGTGTTCTCTTATATAGAGTTCAGGAGTGTCTTCAGGGATATTTTCACATTAGTTTTTATTGGTCCGAATCGCAAGATCTGCGTAACATTATTCGCGTTTTTGATAGATTATACCAATTTTCATAAGAAGGTCTGGATCGTGTGATGCTTTCTGTTTCACCATGGTACATGACTAATAGAACTTCATCTGATTTTGTAAAATAAGTTTGTACACAATTGCTTCCATACTGCCTATTGCAAATATTTTTTTCTAAGGTATGAGATATATTTTAAACGCTTTAGCGTTATATAGTGTGACTACATGGAGTATGACTATGAAGAATGATAAAAAATTTGAAACAACTTTATCTGATATTATTGTGAAATGGGAGTCTTTATCGACGTCTCAAAAGCAAGCGATATTGGATAAAGTAGAAAATGCTACAGATTCTGCTCATTCAACAGAACATTTAAGGCTTCAATCTTCTTTTTATCTCCAGACGAAATCAAAGTTATGAGTTTTAAGTCTTCATCGGAGATGTTGAAACCAGTTATTACATATATGGCACTAGCATTTCCCAGTGTATTCAAAATAGCCATGAGTTTATCTACAGAAGGCCTCTTGCCTCCATTTATCATTTGTTGGACGTAATTTTGTCCACAGCCTGCAGCTCTGCTTATTTCAATCATTGTTCGTCCGTCACTTTTTATCAATTCAACTAAGCGTTGGAACCAATCTTTTTCAGTCTTTGTCATTTTTAGACCTTTACATATTTACGCTATAGCGTTAATATTGCGTTGCGAATCCAGAATATATGATACAAGGAGCGTGAAAATATCCATGTGTAGCTCTTCGCTAAGGAAGCATATAGAGTTGTTTTTAACTAATAACAAAATGTCCCCATACACTTTCAGATTCGAATCAATAAAAATGGTTGCTTAGTTCCACGGTTGTGAAAAAGCAAATGTGTATACCAGAAAGGGCGATACACACTCGTATGTTTATGAGATTTCACTATGATAGTATACGTAGCAGCATTATAAATCAAGATATACCCCAACATCAGAATTTGTAAAAAAAATTCTGCGTTGAGGTAGTGTGTGAATATAACGAAGCTTTAGAGCCTTAAGAGATAGGATAATGGCTGTAGAAAAGATGTAAATTGCATAGATAAAGAATACTGATTTCTTCTTTATTGTAATAAATTAGATCACTATCAGATGGTATATCCTATATATGCGTAAAAAAATGGGAAATATCAAAAAAGTGATCTTGGATATTTTATTAAACAGGAAGGTAATCTGATCCACAAAGGTGGTTGTTTGGTAGAATTGTACATTCGATCAATGCCCTTATGGGGATGAATGTGTTTTTATGATGCTGCGGTTTATAATGAAGTCTGTGTTTATAATGATATTGTTATTGATAACAATGCATTAACATATGGTTGTTTAGTTGTTCGTAAGAGTTCGCATGTTTATGAAAAATAAGAACTTTATCGTTATTTGAATATGAGTGGAGATGCATATGTTTATGCTAATGCGGTCTTTTTTGATCAAGTTTTGAATGCTCAATGTATTGAATTTTGTGGTGATACTCGTGATTTTAGAAAGGCTCGAGTTTATAATGATGCTTTAGTTTGTGGTGATGTAAAGATTTGTGGGAAGGCAAAATTTTACAGAAATGCTGTGCTTTGTGACACTGAAGATTTTTGTAATAATGAAAAACTTTCATATATAGCCGCATTCCACATGGCGTAAAAAAGGAAGATAGGAACGATTTGGGCAAGGCTTGTATGATTGGATTGCGTCGTTAGTTTTATTTGACGTTCCTTATTTTTTGTATTTTGTGTCAATAAATGTGTCGCAAATAATTGGTGTGAGTGTAGATTTAGCCGCTTTCAGAGATTTGTTTGCGTCATTTATCAATGCTTTAATGGAGAAAATAAGAACGCCGAGAGTGATTGTTCACACTTGGAACATGCAATTTATTGCATTCTTTTTTTGATTGAGGATGAAACAAATTGGTCAAGATCATCACTTGAGCGACAATTAAGGGAGATCCAAATGAGTGTAAACGAAATTTTATTGGGAGCAATGATTGTTGTTTTGTTGTGCAGCGGGGTTATATTTCGATTTTCTTTATATTATCGCAGTCAAGTGAAAATTTTAAAAGAGGAATCTAGAAGAATAAAGCATGAGTTTTTAAGAGATTCTATGAAGATGACTGAAGAACGAGATAGGGCTATTAGAGAGCAAAGTATGGTGATTAAAAGACGCGACCAAGCAATTGAAAAACTGAAAAAACAAATTAAGCAATATGAAAAAAATGAAAAGAAATATAAAAAAATGCTTAAATCTGAAGATGATAAAGAGTGATTGTATTCATATTTTGCATTAAAGGGTTTGGAAATGTGTTAGGAAGATTGGAATGACGAGAGAGATAAACTTTAATGAAGCCAATTATGGTGCTGATGGAGAGATTGTATTGGAAGAGAATATTCAAGTTTACTCTGATTTTATGACAACATTTAAGGTTATAAGACAGAGCGTCGTTGATCATAAAATAAGAGTTTATGATGATAAACCAGTTTATAGGTAGGCTAGTTATTAAAAAGCGCGTCTATACAATCCAGCAATTTTATATTATTGCTGGAAACAGTTTTGCACGTTCTTTTTAGATGTAAGGTATAAATGCTACGATAGTTTCAGCTAATAGGTATAAAAAATTGCATGATAATAGAAAGAAAGAGATATTTGCTTTTTATGAAGATGAAATGGGTAAGTCAGTTATGATTATCAGATACAGAAGAGGAATATGAACGTAAAAGATATTAATATCTTGTAGAGTAAATATATTTCTCATTGATGATTTATCTTCTCTTCATGTGCGTTTATTTTTTATGAAAAATACAAAACTTAAGAGATTTTCTTTTTGATAAAGGCTATAGAGATTTGAGTATGATTGAAAATAAACATATAATCTGTAAGAATATGAATGTTCTTTGTGAGTGTCAGAAATAATACAAAAACTTCCTCTCATTGAGGGCAAATCAATCACTTTTCATTTGTCACAAAAGTAACTACCATACCATTATACAAAATAAACGCTTGTTTTAATGGTAAAGAACGTTAGGACTGTAGTTCTCTAATAAGAGCCTTATGTGTAATTTCTTTTATTTGCTCAATATTGATTAGGATATCTTGTTTTGTTGGATAACCTTTACTAGAAAAAGCAATTTTTTGTGCATCTCCTGAGATTAAACGCCAGTACCATTGATTGTGAACTCCTTGAAACACCTCAAAATACATGCTTCCCACCTCATAAAATAGCTGATAATTTTCAGGATAAATATTTAACTAATCCGCTTGTAAACATTAATGTATGTCTCTCTAGGAAGTCGTCAATATATTCCCCTTAAATTTTCTGACCTTAAAAAATAATTTCTATGAGAGCTATTATTCTTTTAACAAGAAAAAATTTATTGTCAATAAGATGTGAATGAGAATTTCATACTATAAAATTATTGTTTTTAATTTAAAGACACTATACTTTCATTTACAATGCAAATATTTTTCTGTCGTTACAGAAATAAAGTTTATAAATTATATAAAACTTCACCAGCACGGATAAAGTAAAAAAATACTTCTTTCCATACTGGTGTTTAATCATTTCTTGCTTTTTCTTTTGAAATAGACGTTTATTGATTAGCTATAACCTCTTTTTGGGATACGCTTCGAATGAGTAAATCAATGAATAAGCTAAGGGTATAAGAATTGGCCATTTTAGCTTTCATATCGATAAGAGAGGTTGTAGTTTTAGGGTTAAAACCATTTGATAAACCTTGTCTTGACAAATATTGCTGCAATTTTTCATAAGAACTGTCGATTTTTTCTTGATTTAGTTTTTCGTTACGATCACTATCGGCAAGTGTTTCTTCCAGTCCCTCGATTTTTTTAATAAAATAATTCCAGTCAAAATCACCTTTTGTATATTCGGTGTCAAACATTTTTCCTTGTCCAGTTAAAAGCCAATTAATATTGACACCATATAACGTGCGGTATGTTTGTAAGACACTAAGATTGGGTTCTCTCTCTCCACGCTCATAAAAAGCAATGGAATTTTTTGTCATGCTAAAACTTTTAGCTAAGGTTTCACGTGATGGATCGCCTAAAGCAAGACGTACATAACGTAAACGTTTTCCAAATATGGTTTTTGATTCAGTTTCAGGACGTGCCACGAATTATCTCCCTCGGTAAATCATCATGGTATAAATCATTAAATAATAAAAGCACACTATGTATTAATATTCTATGATATAATGTCAATATTATAGCTTTAATTTCTTGTTATTTTTTTTATTTATGTAGATAGAAAGCAATCTTGCACTTATTGTATTGACAATTGATATTCACTTCAAAACAAAATTCCTTGTTGCTACATTTGTCTCTTGCTTTTTTTGAGAGAATTTTCATGTAACTTTACCATATATATTCTATACACCTCTGCATTAATAGATGCAACTTTAAAGAGATGCAAACTTTGGATTGGTACTGGGTGTGCTTAGATGAAGTAGAAAATAAACTTTGAGGAATGATCATGGCCCTATTACGCTATTTTGGGTTTGCTTTTTTTTTCACGATTATTGGTGTCTTTTTAGGAGGGGTTATTGGTTGGTTTGAAACGGAAAGTATTACTGGTTTTCTTAAATATTTTTTTATTTGCTTTGTTTTAGGAATTTTGGAAATTTCTTTATCTTTTGATAATTCTATTATCAATGCGCGTGTTCTTAGTAGAATGAGTCCATTGTGGCGTCGTCGTTTTCTTATATGGGGCATTTTGATAGCTGTATTTGGGATGAGAATTGTTTTTCCATTATTGGTGGTTGTCGTTGCTGTTGGGATTAATCCAATTGCGGCAGTCAAATTAGCGATATGGGAACCACATCGATATGCTGAAGTTTTAACCGATGCGCATATGGGGATTGCTGCTTTTGGAGGAACTTTCCTTATGATGGTTGGCTTAAAATATTTTTTTGATTCTGAAAAAGAAGTACATTGGCTTAATGTTATAGAGAGACCTGCTCAAAAGTTTGGGGCACTTGTTGGAATTGATATTGCAATTGTTTTGATTTTGATCTTATTTGTTTCAGCTCAGATTGATGCAGAAAATAAAATAACTTTTTTATTGGCAGCACTTTATGGACTTTTGACCTTTATCGGTGTTGAAGTTGTCGGTCATCTCTTGGATACTCCTCAAAAGACTTTAACAACAGTAGCTCACGGGGGAGTAGGGGCGTTTCTTTATTTAGAAGTTCTTGATGCTAGTTTTTCTTTCGATGGCGTGGTTGGTGCTTTTGCCTTTTCACACAACCTTTTTATTATTGCGATAGGTCTTGGTATCGGAGCATTTTACGTTCGTTCTATGACAATTATGTTGGTTGAATCAGGAACATTATTGCATTATCGTTATTTAGAGCATGGTGCTTTTTATGCAATTCTAGTTCTTGCAGTGATTATGTATCTGCAAACGATTATATCGGTTCCTGAAGTTTTAACAGGACTTGTGGGAGTCTGTATTATTGGAATGGCATTATATTCTTCGATTCGTTTTAAGCATCGTCAATTAGATAAACATGTTGTATCTAAGTAATGGAGATTTCTTCCTTTTTCACACTTTTGTTTATCGCATATCTTTGAATAGAAAGAGGTCTTTTATGCAAAATAAAATACTATTTTATTGCTTATTTGCGTTTTTTTAAAGTTGAGTTCATTGCATGATACTACCCATGAAGCCAATAATGTACAATCTCTAGGATACTTTTTGACCTAAATATAAGATAGAAAGCTGATGTTATACTTTTTACCAGCTTTCAATACTATGACAAACTTTTGCATTAATGGTTCATAAGAGGCCTTTTTGCATGTTTTTTTGAACGATTTCTATTCATACATTGGATTCTCTTTGTAACGTGTAAGAGAATGGTTTTGAAACAGGTTTGAAATGAGAGAATTTACGATATTCTGGACTCTTACTTAAATATGTGCAAAATGATTTATCCTTTATAAATCAGTGTATTATAATGGTAGATTAGAGAAGGATATTTTAAGAGACCATTAAAAGTTCTATACCGGCTTCGTTCATTGTTTTAAGCATAGTGTTTAGTGATCCGTTTACATCAATACCAGCACAGGCATTTAATGAAACACTGACTTTAAAACCGCATTGCATAGCGTGAAGAGCAGAAAATCCGACACAAAAATCAGTTGCTAAGCCACACATAATGAGCTTAGTAAAACCATGTTCTTTGAGATAAACTTGTAAACCTGTTGGTGTTTTTTGATCATTTTCAAGAAAAGCAGAATAGCTATCCATTTTTTGATTATAGCCTTTTCTAAGGATAAGTTGTGCCTTTTCTACTCTAAGAGATGGATGGAATTCTGCTCCTTGTGTTCCTCGTATGCAATGATCAGGCCAAAGTATTTGAGGACCATAGTCAAGAATGACTGTATCATAGGGCTTTTTTTCAGGATAGCAGGAAGCAAAGCTGCAATGGTTTTTGGGATGCCAGTCTTGGGTTAAGATAACGTGGTCAAAATGATTTATGAGATTATTGACGGCGGGTAAAATAGCATCACCTTGAGGTACGGCAAGTGCTCCACCTAGTAAGAAGTCATTTTGAACATCAATGACGATTAAGGCTTTTTTTTCCATAAATATATTCCTATACGAGATGAGCTTTTATCGTATTTTTAAAAAGCTATATGTCGTCTTGAAGTTTTGAAATGATGTGCTGGATATTGATATTATTTTTATAATTATCAAGCCAAAAGAGGGGGATGGATAAGTTTTTACAATTGGCTTTATAGTTTTTTACGAATTGTAACCACGTACCAATGGGAAGGGCACTGTATTCATTTGTTGCTACGTGTTGATGCAAAGCTTTCATGATCATTGGGCTTGGGACGTCAGATCCCATAAGGCGGCGGTCGTTTTGTAAACGTAATTTAAGCCATATCAAGGCAAGGGGTGAAGTCCATTGCTTTCCGTAGCAAAAAATCGATGAAAAAAGAGAAGGATTTTTTACTGCGTAATATAAAGCCCATAAAGCGAGAAAAGAAGGCGCATAGAGAATTGCTTTTCTTTGTGGTACCATATTACATTGATAAGTCGGTTTAATACGATAAAAATACAATGTTATATCTGGTATGGAAAAGAGAGGCAATGTTTGATAACAGGTTTCAGGTACAGCTAAAAAGATTTGCTTTTTGCTCTTTAGGGGGATGTTTTTTTGCATTCAGGACCATACTGGGGCTTGTGAGATTAGAAAAAATGTACCAATATAAAGCGAAAGCTTTTGATACGACGTAAGTGCTATTTACTGTACAGTTTCAAAAAGCAAAAGCAGTTTTTTCAAAATCCTAATCTTTAATATCGCATAATATAAAGAGAAATTTATGGCACGTCAATTTATCTATCATATGGCTGGGCTTAACAAGTCTTACGGCAATAAAAAAGTTCTAGAAAATATTCATTTGTCTTTTTATCCAGATGCGAAGATCGGTATTTTAGGGCCGAATGGTGCAGGGAAGTCAACTATTTTACGTATTATGGCTGGGCTAGATAAGGAATATACGGGAGAAGCATGGATTTCTGAAGGAGCACGCTGTGGTTATCTACCACAAGAACCTTTGCTTGATGCGAGCAAAGATGTGCGTGGTAATGTGATGGAAGGTGTTGCAGATAAACAGGAAATTCTTGAGCGTTATAACGAATTGATGATGAATTATAGCGAGGAAACGGCTGATGAAAGCGCACAGCTTCAGGACATTATTGACAGTCAGAATCTTTGGGATTTAGAAAGTCAAGTGGAAATGGCTATGGCTGCTCTTGGCTGTCCGCCAGCCGATGGGGATGTAACAAAACTTTCGGGTGGTGAGAAGCGGCGTGTTGCACTTTGTAAATTGCTTTTGTCAAAACCTGATTTATTACTTTTGGATGAACCGACAAACCATTTAGATGCTGAAACGACGGCTTGGCTTGAGAGGCATCTACGTGAATATCCTGGGGCTGTGCTTTTGATAACCCATGATCGTTATTTTCTCGACAATGTAACGGGTTGGATTTTAGAATTAGATCGCGGTAGAGGTATTCCTTATGAGGGGAACTATTCTGCTTATTTGGGGGCTAAAGCCAAGCGTTTGGCTCAGGAAGGCCGTGAAGAGGCAGCGCGTCAACGTGCTTTATCACGTGAGCAAGAATGGATCGCTTCTAGTCCAAAAGGGCGACAAGCAAAGTCAAAAGCTCGGATTAAGGCTTATGATGAGTTGGTTCAAGCAGCACGTGAGCGCCGTCCTGGAGAGGCGCAAATCATTATTCCTATTGGAGAAAGGTTAGGACAAGTTGTTATTGAGGTTGATAATCTCTCTAAAGCTTATGGTGAACGTGTATTGATTGATTCTCTTTCTTTTAAACTTCCTGCTGGTGGCATTGTCGGCGTTATTGGGGCCAATGGTATGGGAAAGTCGACCTTGTTTAAAATGTTGACGGGACAGGAAAAGCCCGATTCAGGTCAGATACGTATCGGTGAAACAGTTCACATGAGTTATGTGGATCAGAGTCGCGATTCCTTGGTGGGGGATAAAACTGTTTGGGAGGAAATTTCTGGTGGAAATGACATTATTAAATTAGGCAAATATGAGATGAATAGCCGCGCTTATTGCGGGGCTTTTAATTTCAAGGGGGCAGATCAGCAGCAGAAGGTGGCAAATTTATCAGGAGGGCAGCGCAATCGCGTACATTTGGCGAAACTTCTAAAAGAGGGGGGAAATGTGCTTCTTCTTGATGAACCGACAAATGATCTTGATACTGAAACATTGGGTGCATTGGAAGATGCATTGGAAAATTTCGCTGGTTGTGCAGTTATCATATCGCATGATCGTATGTTTCTTGATCGATTGGCAACACATATTTTAGCCTTTGAAGGTGATGGTCATGTAGAATGGTTTGAAGGTAATTTTGCTGAATATGAGGCTGATAAAGTTCGTCGTCTTGGGGCGGAATCTCTTAATCCTAAGCATGCAAATTATAAACCTCTTACACGCTAGAATTTTTTATCTTATCGCAACTTTGTTAGAATAATAGTGTATTTTATTGCGTTTGTTATTTCATAAATAAAGTGTGTGTGTACTCTGTGGGAGTTTTTATTCATTGAAAAGAGTAAGAGACACTTTATGAAATTATGACCTAAATAGGGTTATTTTACTCATGATATATAACCGGTTATTTTTTGTAAAACTGCAATGAAAAGGAGGGGATGGAGCGTATAGTATTACTTCTACAAATGCCTTGGTCATTGAGCATTATCATCTTTACTTAATAAAAATGCAAGCTGGCATTATCATGTTATTTTTTCTCAATAGTATGCAGTTCTTGTTTTTAGGTGGGCATAAAAGGTATTTTTATCCATCTGTCCCCTCCGTTTATGAGCTGTAAGAGAATGATTTGGATTGATTTATCATGAATAGATTTGAAATGAGAAAAATCTACGGTATTCCGGTTTTTTATTCAAGTTAAAAATGAATTATTATTATAAATCAATGTATTCTCATTATAACGAGAAGCAGGGAGATAAGATCTGTTCGTTTTTTACATTAGCCTATTTTTTTCATAGTATGATAAAATAGAGAGAGCAAAATAGATGAGAATATGCGTTGTATGCTTGACTTTTTTTCCTATAAACAAATGTTTATAGGAATGTTTAGGGGATAATTATGAAAAAAAGTGCAAGTTTAGATGCAATGATTGTGCTGCTGAAAGCGGTCGCAGAAGTAAGCCATTTACGTGTTCTTAGGCTCTTACATCATGAAGATTTAACAATTCCTGATTTTATTTTTATTCTTGATCAGTCGCAAGCGTGTATATCACGATATTTACGTTTATTGTACGAAGCACGATTGATTGAGCGTTATCAGAAGGGGGATAACCTTTATTTTAAGCTTTGTCATGATTTTTGGGGTAAAGACATTGTGATAGGTATTCTTTCGGCTTTGCCAAAGGATGATGTGTTGTTAGCGCATGATTTAGAACGTTTGAAGGATGTTAAAAAGCAGCGTCAAAAAACGAGGAAGAAGCATTTCTTACAAAATGCGTTGCAACGGGATGTATTACGGTCATCCTATATGGCAGATCATGGTGTAGAAAACTCGTTACTTGAAATCATTGGCGATAAACCATTTCAGACGATGTTGAATATTGGAAGAGGTGGAGACTCTATCTTAAAATTGTTTTCTAATCTTTATACGCATGCGGTTCAAGTTGTGCTTGATAGCAATGTTTTTCACTTGTCTGTTGGAGATACAACTTTTGATTTAGTTATTCTTCATTGGGTTTTACATTTTCTTGAAAATCCTGAAATATTCCTTCATGAGATATCAAGTGTTTTGCGTCCTCATGGCCGTTTATTGATTGTGGATTTTGGTTATCATGAAATTGAGTCTTCATATTCTGATCAAGTGCATATGCGTTTTGGATTTTCGGCTTTACAAATAGAACAATGGCTTAAAAATGCGGGACTTGTTCTAGAACAAACGGTTTGTCTTACTCCTATACAAAATGAAAACAGTGAGGAGGGGATTGCTACGCTTTGGCTTGCTCGTGATCCGCGTTTATTGGTTGACGATATCAAAGATAAACAAGTAGATTTTGCATAAATCGCGTTTGTTAACGTGCTTTATACTCTGATTTTTCTCAAGGAATAGCGTAGAGATAAAACTTTATTCAATCATTGATAAGCTATTGTTTTTTACATTTGTATTATGTTTTTATATGGGAGTATTGGTGTTTTATAGCGGCGTGTAGGCTGTATAATGAAGCACCTTCTATAGAGTTAAGCCTATGAGGATCATTATTTAAGGTGTTCTTGATATCATATTTATGTTATTAGCCAATATATTGATTTTAAAAGATCATTGATTTTTTTAGACTCAATAAGAGGTTTAAATACAGGAATGTTGTTTCATTTCAAATTTCCTGTTTCAGAATCCGAAAGAGTCTGTTTGTCTGCTACAAAAGAAGGTATTTATCTTAATGATACCGTTTGTAAAAGAAAATACATCTTCTAAATGTGAGAACGGCTGCAATATGATATAATGCCGCACAATATAATCATAGTGAAGGCTCATACCTTCATAAATGTCAAAGATGGTGGTGCCCAATAGATCTTAAAATATCTCTTTAAAACAGGTTTTTAGATAAGGAGTACGTTGGAACTTTTAGTGAGGGGTGCAAAAAGATGCTCTAAAAAGACGAAAAAGTAAAAGGGTAAGACAATGCATTATATTCATAAAAATAAGATCGGCGATGATCTAGGGATAGTCTGTGGCTGAAAGTAGGAAAGAAAAGTGTGATATTACACTAAAGTTTCGTATCTCTTTATCATGAGAAGTTATGAAGGTTATTAAATAAGTCCATTGTTTTTGCCAAAAGTATTTTCTTTCTTTTTATGTTTGCCGCTCATCTTATGACGCAGTCCGTGGGTATAGCGTAAAATTGATAGGGCATCATCGTCTTTAGTTTAAGTAAAAGTTGTAAGCCGGCATCATCGTTTTATGTTTTTTATCCATATGCTTCTTCTTGTTTGTGATGTGCTATAGTATGGCTATTCATTAATTCAATAGACGAAGATTTAAAATAAGGGAACCTTACGTTCTTGAGATCTCTCATGTAAATTGTAAAATGATGAGTTATGATTGTAAATCAATGAATTGTTTACGTTAGAAGAACAGATTATAAAAATTTTTGAGCATAGAAACTACTGTGTGTATTATTTTACGGGATCATTTAAATGATAGAGATTAAGAGAAAATGTCTGCATTGATTTCGGTTTATTATGTTAAAATGCGTTAGAGACTGTTGGTTATTGTAAAATGGTTTATCGTTATTTGGAATGACGATGGGGCGTGATTCGAAACAAATACCTTCAGAGCTCTCATTTTTTCATAAGATTAAGCTGTTTAAGTTCCTCATTGATTGTTACATGAGGGATGTAACAATATTTTAATGATCATTTACAGAAATTTTTTATAAAGATAGATAAGATTTTATTTTCTCTAATTTATTGTTTTATTTAAATAATTCATAGCTTTCTTGCAAGAAGATGTTTTCCATTTTTTACGGTTATTTGTGTAAGATTTTAAAAATCTACGTTTTTCTTTTTGTGGTGATTGCTGTTGGAAAAGTGATTCTACTTTTACGTAGTTTGATTTTTATAGGGTGGATACGTAGAAATTACTGTTTTTTTATATGATCATCAGAGTTATGAAAGAAACTATTTAAAAGTTATAATGATCGTAGATTCTAATTGATGCTTCTTGAAATAAAATTGCTTCAAATTGGGTCATTTTGAACTTTTTTTGCCTAAATTTAAACATTTTTAAACAATTTATAATTCTTTTATGTTTTTTTGCGTAGAAGATGATAAGAATTTCTTGTTGTTTAAAGAATTTTATTCCATAGCAAGAATATTGCATCGGCTATCTTAGTGGTTGATGTAAGAGGACAATCGGGGAACCTCCTCCCCCCCCCCCCGCGTGGATCCCCTAGATTGTCTGGCCTGACTGAGGATTTCCTCAGTCAGGCTTTTTGTAATTATTTTAGGAAATGTAAGGTGTTATTAGGGGGGGAGTGTAAGATCTGTTATTGTTTCGCCTATAGTACCTAAATACATAGAGGGGCGAGTCTTATTGGGCGGATAGTGTTAGCGTATTCATTTTTAATAATTTGATTTTTCTTTATTGAGGCATTGTTGCATGTTATAAGGAGAATCATAAAAGGAAGCTATGTTTGTATTCTGTGATCTTTAGGTAAGAGATAATGGGATCTTTTTCACATCGTATTATTTTTATTTTATTTGTATTTTTTATTTCTGGCGCTGTCTTTTTTGCTTCTCAAAGTAGTGCTGTTTATCAGTTTTTTTCCGGTCGCTCTTCTTTTTCTTCTCAGCAGCTTGATGTAACAGAGGAGGAGTTATTAGAGAGATTATCCGTATCTTTTCCAGATATTATCAAGCATCTTTCTAAAATGACCCCTCAACAGCAAGAGTTGTTTATTGCGCAGCTGCGTCGTGATGTAATTGCGCTTGCTTCTAAAAGTGGTCAGAGTCGTGAGCAGGCTCAAAAATCTGGTGAAACTGTTGCTATGGCTCTCTCGAAAGCGATTTCTCGTCCTTCCGTTGCTAATGCTTATTTTTAGCTATTTTTTTAATCGCGCTTTTGGGTTTTATTTTAAGGAGAAAGAGCTTTTCGTGAAATTTTGAAAAGTGCGAGGAGATAATCAATTTGTAAGGTATTAACAAAATTTATCTCTCAAAAGGTAAGCAATTGGAGTATAAGGGTAATGTTGCAATCATTACAGGAGTGATAGAAAGTCTATCAAGGGTATTGGTCCAAGTTAATTGCATTATCAATCGCTACAATGACAAAAGCAGTATTGATTATAATAAAACACGTTAACTGCATTTTATATGCCGGTTATTTTTTTATTTGATATGAGAAAATAAAATTTTTTAAAGGATTTAAGCTTTTTTGTTCTACGGATTTTAGGATATTTATCCACTTGTATGATTTCTGAAAATGAGGTGCAAGACTGATAAGATGATAGTCTGTGACAAAGAAAAAATATTTGAATGAAGATGAGAGGTCTATTTTTATTTAAAAAGGCTTTGGGGGTATTGAGTTTTCTAACATTTTTCAAAAAAAATAGACACAAGTAATTGTTAAGCTTTGTTGTAGGGATAAAAACGGATATAACTTTTTTAGTATATTGTTTTATAATGATAATTTATCATTTTATATTGAATGAGAATCTTAAGAATTGTAAAATCCTCTCATTTTAAATTTATCCATGGTGAAAAAATTAAAATCAGTTTCTTGTATACCACAAGTAGAGGCTTGTGTGGATAAAAACTCTTTTAAAAAGGAATTAAAAAGCTTCTTTGAGACATCTTGAGAGCTAAAAGTCTGTTCCAATATTTTGAATTGGTAAAGAGTATGATGGTTTTAGTATATTTATGAATTTTTTATGCGCAATGATGGGGGGATTTGTTTTGTGATTTTTTGAGGTTTTATCGGACATAAAGAGTGCAGTGGGTGTTTATTAATCAGAGAGAAGCGTTGATAACGGTTTATATTTTTTGTGAACCTTTTTTGATATCGAGCATCTTCGGTAAAAAGATGCTCTTGTCTCTCTTTCTTTGAGGGATTGATCTCAATAAAAAAATTAATAATCTTATGTAAAAAATATTACATCTAGTTCAGATGCTATTTTTTTAATATAAAAATTGATTGATACAACAGAGATAGCCGCAAGTTATAGATTATATCATTTTATTTGATACGCTATAAGATTAATTATAGTCTTTTTATTTTTTTATTTTATGATATAGAGAAATCTGAGACTTGTGCATAAAGATATATTCTTTTATTTCATAATTTTAGCTTGAAATTGTCTTACTATTTCCTTTTTAAAGACGTTCTTTTGCTTTCTTTTTTGTATAATACATTTGCAAATTACTTGCGGCTAGAATTTGAGAATGTTTGAGTGAAGAGAAAGAAAATGCAATTTTTGAAAATCTTGTTAAATACAGCATGTGCTGTATTTTTTGTATTTGATATAAGTTGGACTCATAGTGTCTTAAATGTTGCGGAATCAGGAGAAACCTCAGTGATTGTTGCTTCTAAGATTTCTGCTCGTCCTTATGAGTTTCTTATTCAGAAACTTGCGAATAAATATAATGTTCCCGTTAATTTAGCACATGCTGTTGTAAAAGTTGAAAGTAATTATAAGGCAGGTATAAAGGGGGCTGCTGGCGAAATAGGTTTGATGCAAATTAAACCCTCT
The DNA here is from genome assembly GCF_042195705.1 of Bartonella sp. AP72JLCBS. Taxonomy (NCBI): domain Bacteria; kingdom Pseudomonadati; phylum Pseudomonadota; class Alphaproteobacteria; order Hyphomicrobiales; family Bartonellaceae; genus Bartonella; species Bartonella sp. AP72JLCBS. Next base: position 68,676 of record NZ_JBHIOU010000006.1, read on the forward strand.
ACGGCACGAGGGTTGGGCTTTAGTGGTTCTGTACAGGATTTGTACGATCCTGCGACCAATCTTGAATATGGTATGCGTTATTTGGCAAGGGCCTATAAACTCAGTGGTGGAAGTACGTGTGGTACAATCCTTAAATATAACGCAGGTCATGCTGCAAAAAAAATGAATTCTATTTCAGCGAAATATTGCGCAAAAGTAAAGACTTATCTGGCTTCATTAAAATAAAAACATCTGTTGAGAGAGGTTTGTCATAAAATATTTTAAGATGCTATTTTCACGGAGCAGAAAATGTTTTATAAATCAGTATGTCAGTCGGCTGGGCAGCCGCGCTTGTCTGATACTGAAATACGGCAGGTGAGGAAAGTCCGGGCTCCATGGAAAGACGGTGCCGGGTAACACCCGGCAGGGGTGACCCTAGGGAAAGTGCCACAGAAAGTAAACCGCCTATTTTTATAGGTAAGGGTGAAAGGGTGGAGTAAGAGCCCACCGCGCATTCAGTAATGAATGTGGCAAGGTAAACCCCACCGGGAGCAAGACCAAATAGAAATGACGTGCAAAATTTAATTTGCAGCCGATTTCCGGGCGAGTCATTCGGGTAGGTTGCACGAGGCGGATGGTAACATCCGTCCCAGATGAATGGTTGCCATGTAAAGTGTAAGCTTTACTCTACAGAACCCGGCTTATAGGCCGACTGATATTTCATGATGATACGCGATATTTTATAAGATCAATTATATATGGTCTTTTATGGAGTCTATGTGTTTGAAATGGACACTTGAGCAAAGAGTGTTTTAAAAAATTATAACATTTCTTTAAGTATAATGCGTTAGGATCTGTTTTGGGATAACTTTAGTTTTTTCGTTCATTGTGATTAATGTGAAAGTTGAAGGCTAGGTTATTCTAAGATCAGTTGCCATGAGAGAGCTGTTGATTTAAGACAGCATAACTTCAAGACGGATTATTTTGATAAAGCAGGATCAAAGAGCTGAACGCCATATTCCAGTGTTGTTACAGCCAGTTTTGGCTGGGCTTATGCCATTGGTTGGAGCAAAAGTGATTGATGGCACCTTTGGTGCTGGTGGTTATACGCGCGCTTTGTTAAAGGCAGGGGCACAGGTGATTGCTCTTGATCGTGATCCTCATGCTATCAGTGCAGGACAATCGCTTGTTGAAGAATTTTTTCCACGCCTTCGTTTGGTCCATATGGCGTTTTCACAGCTCGATCGTGTCGTTGAAGAGAAGGTGGATGCAGTTATTTTGGATATTGGTGTTTCTTCAATGCAGCTTGATGAAGCAGAAAGAGGTTTTTCTTTTCAAAAAGATGGTCCATTGGATATGCGAATGGCTCAGACTGGTTTTACAGCCAGCGATGTTGTCAATCATTTAAAAGCAAGGGATTTGGCACGTATTTTTAAGATATTAGGGGAAGAGCGTTATGCGGGGCGAATTGCACGTATGATTGAAAAGCGTCGTGTTGTGCAGCCTTTTTTGCGTACAGGTGATTTGGCGTATGCTATCGAAACGTTGATAGGACGTAAGCCGGGAGATCGTATTCATCCGGCAACACGTGTATTTCAGGCTCTTCGTATCTATGTTAATGATGAAATTGGTGAATTGGCATGTGGTTTATTTGCTGCTGAACGCGTTTTAAAAGCTGGAGGTCGTTTGGGGGTTGTCAGTTTTCATTCTCTTGAAGATCGTATGGTCAAAAGATTTTTTTCGGCTCGTTCTGGAGAGTGTATGAGATCACGCTATCTGCCTGAAATGAAGGCTGCTCCAGCAACATTTTTTCCTTTGTTTCGAGGTGGGATCACGGCAACTAAAGAGGAGTTACAGAAAAATCCTCGTTCACGTTCTGCGAGGTTGCGTATTGGTGTACGGACTGAAGCAGAGGCTCTTGCAGCAGATATGAAATTATTTGGTTTAGCAGAGATTGCCAGTTTTGAAGGCAGCAAAAAATGACAGTTTTTCGTACATTTGATATGATTTTAGTGTTGATTATGATTTGTATGGCAGGACTTACTTATAAGGTAAAATATGATGTTCAAAAGCGAATGAACGAAGTTCTTCATCTTGAGCATGAAATTGCTGCAGCAAAAAATACGGTAAGTTTGCTTCATGCTGAGTGGGCTGTGATGATAAGGCCTTCACGCATGCAAAAACTTGCGAAACGTTATCAGAAAGAACTTGGGTTAGAGGTTATACAGCCGCGTCAAATCGTGGAGTTTAAAGACATTCCGGTACGGGTACATGATCAAATTGAAGAAGTGATTAAACAAAATATCTTGGAAGATAATCAAGATATTTTGACAAATAATCGGGCTTCTCAGATCAATAGTGTTGTCCAAAAAGGCGCGCAGTAATGAAATCGACTTTTTTATTCTCACAGAAGAAAAAGCGCTTAAAGAATTCGTTGAATAATTATAATGTTTCTGTTCGTCGTCCCTATTCTAGTCGTCCACGTTTGCTTTTTTCGTTGTTCTGCTTTTTAATTTTATATGGCATCATGGGGGCTTGCCTTATTTCTTATGGGTTGGAAGGTGGACAGATTGAAGAAGCAAAAGGGCCTGGAGTTCTTCAATTGATGGCACGGCCTGATATCGTTGATCGTAATGGTCGTTTATTGGCAACAGATATTAAAACTTATTCACTTTTTGCTGAGCCACGACGTATTATTGATGTGGATGAAACAATTGAATTGCTCTCAACAGTTTTGCCTGATCTTAATTGGCAGGAAACCTATAAGCGCTTAAAAAGAAAATCTAGTTTTTCTTGGATACAGCGGGGGTTAACACCAATGCAGAAGACGCAAATTATGGCTCTTGGTATACCAGGAATTGGTTTTCGGACTGAAATTCGTCGTTTTTATCCTGATGGACCTGTAACTTCCCATATTCTCGGTATGGTGAATGTTGATAATCAGGGCATTGCAGGTATGGAAAAATATATTGATGATGCGGGGTTGAGTGCTTTGCGTGCCGCTGGTCTTGCCATGGAAGAATCGTTAAAACAAGTTCAGCTTTCGATTGATGTGCGTGTTCAGGCAATTGTTCATGATGAACTTATTCAGGCTATGAAGCGTTATAAGGCAATTGCTGCAGGAGCTGTTATTTTAAATATACATACGGGGGAAGTTTTGGCTTTGGCATCACTACCAGATTTTGATCCTGGAAATCCTATCGAAGCTTTAAAAAGTGATCGTCTCAATCGGATGACGGCAGGAGCTTTTGAAATGGGATCAATTATTAAAAGTTTTACGACCGCCATGGCACTTGATTCCAATATTTTTCATTTAAACAGTATTATTGATGCTTCAAAGCCAATAAAAGCAAGTAGTGGGTATACTATTCATGATTTTCATGGAAAAAATCGACCCTTAACGTTATGGGAGGTTTTTATTTATTCTTCTAATATTGGTTCTGCTAAAGAGGCATTGGCGATAGGGATTGATAAACATCGTGGTTTTTTACAAAAACTTGGATTACTGGATCGTCTCACAACAGAGTTGCCTGAAGTTGCCCACCCTATTGTGCCACATCATTGGAAGGATATACATTCTATGACGATTTCTTTTGGGCATGGTATGGCAACAACACCCTTGCAAACAGCTGTCGGGGCTGCTGCTTTAATGAATGGTGGTTGGTTAATTGCTCCGACATTTTTAAAACGGACAAAAGAACAAACTCTGCACCATGCAAAACGGGTTTTGCAGGCTAAAACAAGTCAAAATATGCGTTACCTTTATCAATTAAATAGTGATATTGGTTCTGGACGTAATGCAAAAGTAGAAGGCTATCGTGTAGGTGGTAAGACAGGAACAGCTGAAAAAGTTGAAAATGGAAAATATTCTAAAACAAAAAATTTCAATAGTTTTCTTGCTGCTTTTCCTATTGAAGATCCTGCTTATGTTGTTTTAACAATTATCGATGAACCAAAGCCAGAGGAGGGACAGCGTTCAGCAACAGCGGGAATGAATGCTGGACCAATGCTTGCTAATATTGTTCGTCGCACAGCTAGTTTTCTTGGTGTAAAACCCGATTTTAAAAAAGAATATGAGCCTCTTTTAAGTAAAAAGAGCAATTCAAGTTTCGTTAAACAACGGTAAAATGAATATAAAGGTGCGTTATTATGTTGTTGGGAACAGTTTTTACAGAATGTGTTGAAGATGAAAGTCTTTCTTCAATAGAAATAACAGGAATAAGTGTGGATTCTCGGCAAGTTTTGCCAGGCTATGTTTTTGTCGCTGTTCAAGGAAAAAAAAGTGATGGAAGGCACTATATAGATGATGCGATAAAGCGTGGCGCACGAGCAATCGTTACAGATTATCATGCTGTTCTTGAGGATTTATCTGTTCCCATTTTACGTGTTTCTAATGTTCGTCATAGTTTAGCGTTGGCAGCTGCACGTTTTTACGGTTCTCAGCCTGAAACGGTTGTTGCTGTGACTGGTACAAGTGGTAAAACATCTGTTGTCTCTTTTCTTCGGCAAATTTGGACTTATGCTGGATTTTGTGCTGCGAGTATAGGAACGGTTGGTGTTGTTTCTCCTAAACGGAATGTTTATGGTTCTCTCACAACACCTGATCCGGTCGTCTTGCACCGTCTTCTTTATGAAATTTCTCATGAAGGTGTGACTCATGCAGCTCTTGAAGCTTCTTCGCATGGGCTTGACCAAGGACGACTTGATGGAGTCCGTTTAACGGCTGGTGCCTTTACCAATTTAGGGCGAGATCACATGGATTATCACACGGGGGTAGAGGATTATTTGCGGGCTAAAATGAGGTTGTTTGATACACTTTTGCCTGTATCTGCTCCTGCTTTGATTTTTGCTGATGATGTTTATTCACAAAAGGTTATTGATGTTGTTACACAAGCGCGCCGCCGTGTCTTGACAATTGGTCGTAAGGGGCAATTTATCACGATTAATCGTGTCGAACATCAACGCTCAAAACAGTGTATTGAGTGTCGTGTGGAAAACAATATTTATACATTTGATTTGCCTTTAGCTGGAGATTTTCAGGTCGCCAATGCGCTTATGGCAGCGGGGTTAGCAATTGCAACGGGCGTTTCACCTCGTAAGGTTTTTTCTGCGCTTGAAACTTTGCAGGGGGCACCTGGGCGGTTAGAGTTTGTGGGAAAGACAGAAAATAATGCGCTTGTTTACATTGATTATGCCCATAAACCAGAAGCTTTGGAGCAGGTTTTGCTTTCTGTTCGTCCCTTTACGCAAGGGCGCTTGATCGTTGTTTTTGGTTGTGGAGGAGATCGTGATCAAGGGAAAAGACCTTTGATGGGAAAAATTGCGGCGGATAAAGCGGACATTGTTATTGTAACGGATGATAATCCTCGCACAGAAATGCCAGAAAAAATACGCAAGGATATTTTACAGGCGGTGCCAACAGCAATAGAGATAGCAGATCGTGGAGAGGCTATTTCTTACGCGGTGGAGCTTTTGAAAGTTGGTGATACATTAATCATTGCTGGAAAAGGTCATGAGGATGGCCAAATTATAGGGCAGACAACTTATCCTTTTTCAGATCGTCTGAAAGCGATAGAAGCTTTAGAGGACCGAAAGAAATGACAGCTTTATGGGATAAGCAAGCACTTGTTGCTGCAGTTAATGGTGTTGTAATGGGAAGCCTGCCAGAAACTTTTTCTGGGGTTTCCATTGATAGCCGTACTCTTGCGGAAGGGGATGTTTTTTTCTGCATTAAAGGGCATCATCTTGATGGTCATGATTTTGCTGCGCAAGCTTATGAACGAGGTGCAGGCGTTCTTATCGTTGCGGAACACCGTTTGAGGGATATGAAAAAGATATCGTCTCCACTCATTGTCGTTCCTGATGTTTTGAAAGCCTTAGAACAACTTGCACAAGCTGCACGCAAACGTTCAAGAGCTAAGATTATCGCGATAACAGGATCGGTGGGAAAAACAACGACAAAAGAAGCTTTGAAACAAGCACTTGCAACGGCTGGGAATGTTCATGCGAATCTCGCTTCTTTAAACAATTGCTGGGGGGTTCCGCTCACTTTAGCGCGGATGCCTGTGGAGAGTGATTATGGTATCTTTGAAATTGGCATGAATCACAGAGATGAAATTCGCCCTCTGGTCAAACTGGTTTGTCCGCATGTTGCTCTCATTACGCATATTTGTGCAGGACATATGGGTTTTTTCAAGGATCTTGAAGAAATAGCAAAGGCAAAAGCTGAAATTTTTGAAGGATTGGATGAGGAAGGCATTGCCATTTTAAATGCGGATAGTGATTTTTTTTCTTATCTCGTTCAAAAAGCAAAGAAATGCGGTGTAAAAAAGATCTTAAGCTTTGGTGAGACTAAAGATGCTGATTATCAAGCGCATGATATACGTCTTCTAACCGATAGTTCTTCTATGATTGTGCGTATGGGGGGGCGGGATAGGGAGGTCCAAATTGGTGCTCCTGGGCGCCATATTGTGCAAAATAGTTTAGGGGTTATTGCTGCTTGTGATGCTATGGGGGTTGAGCTAGAGCCTGTTTTTCTTTCTTTTCGCCATTTTTCTTCTCAAAAGGGGCGAGGTGTTCGTTATCGACTGTCTTTATCAAATGGGGGTGAATTTTATCTCATTGATGAAAGCTATAATGCAAATCCTGCTTCTATGCGTGCTGCACTTGAGCTTCTTGCTACAGGACCTGTAGGGAAAGGGGGGCGGCGAATTGCTATTTTAGGAGATATGCTAGAGTTAGGGGAGTATAGTGAAAAGCTTCATCGTGATTTAATAAAACCAATACGTCTTTCTGGTGCTAATCCGGTTTTTCTATTTGGTGAGGCGATGAAATCTTTAGTCAGTGATTTGTCTGCTGGTGTTAAGGTTCATTATGCTGAAAATATTGAGAAAATTTTATCGCTTCTTTTAGCAGAAATTTCTTCTGGGGATCTGCTTATGGTTAAATCATCCAATAGCCTTTGTTCATCAAATATTGTGACTGCATTGCTTGATCGCTATAAAGCGGTTTCTTCATAGTTTTAAGAGGTTTTTTTGTTCCATGATGCTATTTTTTTCTTCGTTTAGTGATTGGCTTCCAGGTGTGAATGTATTTCGTTATATTACTTTTCGCACGATAGCGGCTATGCTTACTTCGGGGCTTATCGTCTTTTTGTTTGGACCTAGCATCATTGCTTCTCTTAAATTGCGGCAGGGTAAGGGGCAACCGATTCGTGCTGATGGTCCTCAAACACATTTTAAAAAGGCTGGAACACCTACAATGGGTGGATTGATGATTTTAATCGGCATTGTGGTATCGGCATTTTTATGGGGTAATTTATCGAATATTTACTTTTGGGTATCGCTATTGGTTATGCTTTCTTTTGGGGGAATTGGATTTTATGACGATTATCTTAAGGTCACAAAACAAACAGACAAAGGATTTTCTGGGAAAGCACGATTAAGCTTGGAGTTTTTTGTTGCGGCAATTGCGGCTTTTGCCATCTTGAAAATTGGCTCATCTGGATTAGCTTTGCCTTTTTTAAAAGATTATCTTATCAATTTGGGCTGGTTTTTTATTCCTTTTTCTGCTTTCGTCATTGTTGCGACGGGTAATGCGGTTAATTTAACGGATGGACTCGATGGCCTTGCTATTGTTCCTGTGATGGTTGCAGCTTTATCTTTTGCTCTGATTGCTTATCTTTCTGGTAATATGAATTTTGCTGATTATCTCCAAATCCATTATGTATCGGGAACAGGTGAATTGGCTGTTTTATTGGGAGCTGTTGTTGGGGCAGGGCTTGGTTTTTTATGGTTTAATGCACCACCTGCAGCTATTTTTATGGGAGATACTGGTTCATTGGCTCTTGGAGGACTCTTAGGGACTGTTGCGGTTGCTACGAAACACGAAATTGTTTTGGTTCTTATTGGTGGGCTTTTTGTTGTGGAAGCTTTTTCGGTCGTTATTCAGGTTGGTTATTTCAAATTAACAAGAAAACGCGTGTTTCTTATGGCACCGATACATCATCATTTTGAGAAAAAAGGCTGGACTGAAAGCCAAGTGGTGATACGCTTTTGGATTATTTCGATTGTTCTCGCTCTCATAGGTCTTTCAACACTTAAATTGCGGTGAGATTTTGATTTCTGTTGCGTGTTATAAAGGTCAAAAAGTTGCTCTCTTTGGATTAGGGACGTCGGGATTGGCGGCGGCACAAGCATTGATGTGCGGTGGCGCAGAAGTGGTGGCGTGGGATGATAGTCCTTCAAGCGTGCAAATGGCTTTTCGGCACAATATTCCAACACGAGATCTCCGTTATGAAGATTGGTCAGAATTTGTTGCATTGATTGTAGCTCCTGGAGTTCCTGTAAATTATCCTCAACCCCATTGGGTTGTTGAAAAAGCACGAAAAAAAAATATAGAAATTATCGGTGATATTGAATTATTTGTTCGTGCGCGCCATGATTTTTTACAGCTTTATGGTTTTTGTGACCAAGATGTTCCTTTCATTGCGATTACGGGGACGAATGGGAAGTCAACCACAACGTCTTTACTTGCGCATTTGTTGGAAAAAATGGGCTATGATGTGCAGATGGGGGGAAATATCGGAAAGGCAATATTGACCCTTAAACCGTTTGTAAAAAAACGTATTTATGTGATTGAGTGTTCATCATTTCAAATTGATCTTACTCCCTCTCTTCAGCCGACCATTGGACTTTTATTGAATTTAACACCTGATCATATTGATCGACATGGGAGTTTTGCCTGTTATGTGCAAACCAAAAGGCATCTGATTGCTCAGGCTTCTCAGGCTTTCATTTCAGTTGATGATGCAGCTTGTCGGGTTTTATATCAACAGTTACTTCATGAGGGGAAGCAAATTGAGGCAGTTTCCAAGGATCATTTTGTTGAAAATGGTTTTTATGCAGATGGGACCAAGCTCTTTTCTGTTCGTCAAGGACAGCGCCATATGCTTGCAGATCTTGCTCCTATGGCGGTGTTACGTGGGAGTCATAATGCGCAAAATGCCCTTATGGCATTAGCAACATTGCAGGCTTTAAAAATAACTGATCTTTCTGTGAACAAGCATTTGGCAAGTTATAAAGGGTTGGATCATCGTATGCAGCAGGTGCGTAAAATGGGGGCGGTTTTGTTTATCAATGACAGCAAGGCTACTAATGCAGATGCAACAGCTCCTGCGCTTTCCACCTTTAATGATATTTTTTGGATTGTTGGGGGACAGGCAAAAAAGGGAGGAATAGAGTCTCTTAGAGAATTTTTTCCTAAAATTCGTAAAGCCTATTTGATTGGGAGCGCGGCGGAAGAATTTGCTCGCACTATTGGATCTGCTTTTCCCTTTTCTATGAGCTTAACTTTGAAAAATGCGGTGCGTGAAGCAGCTGTTGACGCAATGGGTTTTCAGGCAAAAGAGGTGACGGTTCTTTTGTCACCTGCTTGTGCAAGTTATGACCAATTTAAAAATTATGAAATGCGAGGCGAAGCATTTGTCTCTTTTGTGATGCAGTTACAATAAAAAAGCATCAGTTATAAAAAAATATTTTTGCGTTAAGACTCCAGAATCTTTTTTTGTGTAATTTAGTTTTTAAAGTGTTTGTTAAACAGGCTGGGGAACCATATCACTTTGAGATAATTTATAAAATGGATAAGGTGGATATCATGGTGACGCGTGCAGATAGAGATCCAATTGCTAATTGGTGGTGGACGATTGATCGCTCTATCTTTGCAGCTTGTTTAATTTTAATGGGAATTGGCATTATGCTGTCTTTTGCTGCCAGCCCTATTATTGCAAAAAAAATCGGAATTGCTGATAGTTTTTATTTTGTTCGGTGGCATATCATTTTTAGCATTTCAGCATTTTTTACGATGGTTACCATTTCCTTTTTTTCGCTTTCTAATATTCGTCGTTTATGTGCTCTTTTGCTCATTGTAACGCTTGCTCTTATGGTTGCAACCTTATTTTGGGGTCCAGAATTAAAGGGAGCACGGAGGTGGATTCTACTATTTGGTTTTTCTGTACAGGCTTCAGAGTTTATGAAGCCAGCTTTTGTGGTTATGTCCGCTTGGCTTTTTTCGGAACAGATACGCAAGAGGGGCATTCTGGGTTATACGTTAGCGATTCTACTTTATGCCATTTGTTGTGTGCTTCTGGTTTTGCAGCCTGATATTGGACAAACAGTTTTAATAAGTGCAACATGGGGGGGGCTGTTTTTTATTGCTGGTGTCCCTCTTACTATTATTTTTCTCTTTCTCATTTTAGGCGTTGTAGGAATTATTTTAGCTTATTTTTTTCTGCATCATGTGCGCGAGCGGATCAATGGTTTTTTGACAGGTGAAGGAGATACTTTTCAAGTGGATGTGGGACGTGAGGCTATTTTGAATGGTGGTTGGTTTGGGCAAGGTCCTGGGGAGGGCACAGTAAAACGTATCATTCCTGATAGCCATACAGATTTTGTATTTTCCGTTGCTGCTGAAGAATATGGTATTATTCTTTGTTTATTAATTATGATGCTGTTTGGCTTTATCGTTATGCGTTCATTGTATATAGCCATGAATACACGTGATTCCTTTATACGTCTTGGTATTACTGGCATAGCAATGATGATTGGCTTTCAATCAGCTATTAATATGGCCGTTAATCTTCACTTAATTCCTCCAAAAGGTATGACATTGCCTTTTATTTCTTATGGTGGTTCTTCGATGGTGGCGATTGCGTTTTCAATGGGCATTTTGCTTAGTTTAACACGTCGTTGGCCAGAAGCGCGCCTTTCAGCTTTTTCTTCCTCTTCTGTCTTGGATACCCCTTATGAATGATAAAAAAGTTATTATTTTGGTGGCTGGTGGTACAGGTGGACATCTTTTTCCTGCTGAAGCCCTTTCTGTTGAATTAAGGCAGCGTGGATATGATGTTCATTTAATAACAGATGAAAGAGCACGCCCTTTTGTTCGGTGTTTTGATGAAGAGCATATTCATATCGTTTCATCGGCAACATTTACACGACGCCATCCTTTTGCTCTGATAAAGACGTTTTGGTCTTTGCTAAGGGGTATGGGGCAATCGTTGGCGTTGTTTTATAAATTACGTCCTGTTCTTGTTGGAGGATTTGGGGGGTATCCGAGCTTTCCTCCTCTTTTTATTGCGGCTTTAACGAGGCGTGTGACATTTATTCATGAACAAAATGCTGTTATGGGGCGTGCCAATCGGATGTTGGCAATTTTTGTGCGTGCAATCGCTGGTGGTTTGTTGTCACCAAATGGCGCTTATGCTCATAAAATACTTTTGACGGGGAATCCTGTCCGTGAGGCTGTGTTGAAGGCGGCCAAAATTCCTTATCATTCTTCAGAGGGAGAAAAGCCATTTAATTTTTTGATTTTTGGAGGTAGCCAAGGGGCTTCTGCTTTTTCACATATTGTTCCAGAAGCTATTGCTTTATTTGATGATAAGAACCGTAAACGTTTACGAATTGTACAGCAAGTCCGCGGTGAAGCAGGAAGGTTGATCAAAATCTATCGTGATATGGGGGTACAAGCAGAAGTTGCTCCTTTCTTTGATGATATGGCTGAACGTATGGCACATGCTCATTTTATTTTGTCGCGTGCTGGGGCTTCGTCCGTTTGTGAGATAGCGGTGATTGGTAGACCTGCTCTGCTTGTTCCCTATCCCCATGCTTTAGATCATGATCAGGCTGCCAATGCAGCTTTGCTTGCTCGTGTGGGGGGAGCGCAAATTATATCAGAAAAAGATTTAAATGCACAAAAGCTTTCTTCTCTTTTAATGCACGCTTGTTGTGCGCCCCATTTATTGGAAAAACAAGCGCTTGCTGCAAAAAAAGTTGGACAACCTCATGCAACCCGTCGCCTTGCTGATATGGCTGATTCCTTAATTGCAGGGCGATTGTTGTCAGATATAAAAGAGGAGCTTTTTAATGAAAATGCCACTTGATATAGGCGTTATCCATTTTATCGGAATCGGGGGGATCGGTATGAGTGGAATTGCGGAGGTTTTTTATAATCTTGGCTATAAAGTTCAAGGGTCAGATCAAGTTGAAAGTGCAAATGTTGAACGTTTGCGGAAAAAAGGAATTAACGTTCATATAGGTCATTGTGCTGAAAACTTAGGGAATGCAGAGGTTGTTGTTTTTTCTACTGCCGTTAAAAAAACAAATCCTGAGTATATTGCTGCAAAGGAAAGACATTTGCCGCTTGTCAGACGTGCAGAAATGCTGGCGGAGCTGATGCGATTTCGGCGTGCAATTGCAGTGGGTGGTACACATGGTAAAACAACAACCACATCAATGGTCGCAGCCCTTCTTGATGCTGGTCATTTTGATCCAGTGGTGATTAATGGCGGTATTATTAATGCTTATGGTACGAATTCTCGTACAGGAGATGGCGATTGGATGATTGTTGAAGCTGATGAAAGTGATGGTACATTTTTAAAGCTGCCTGCTGATATTGCTGTTATTACTAATATTGACGCTGAGCATTTGGATCATTATGGAAGTTTTGATGCTGTGCGTGAGGCTTTTCGGCAATTCGTAGAAAATGTTCCTTTTTATGGTTTTGCTGTTTTGTGCCTTGATCATCCAGAGGTTCAGTCATTGGCGGGCCGTATTGATGATCGTTGGGTGATCACTTATGGTGCAAATCCACAAGCGGATGTTCGTTTTCTTAATCTTTCGATGGATGGTCAAAAAACGCATTTTGATGTTCTTGTTCGCTCACGCAAAACAGGAAGAAAGATTGAGTTGAAAAATTTGCTTTTGCCCATGGCAGGGCAGCATAATGTTGCCAATGCAACGGCGGCGATTGCTATTGCGCATGAACTTGGCATTTCAAATGAAGCTATAAAAAGGGGCTTAGCAGAATTTGGCGGAGTAAAACGGCGTTTTACGCGAACAGGAAGTTGGCGTGGCATTGAAATATTTGATGATTATGGACATCATCCTGTTGAAATAAAGGCTGTTTTGCGTGCTGCACGTGAGAGTGCAAAAGGGCGTGTTATTGCGATTGCACAACCCCATCGGTATTCGCGTTTGTATCATTTATTTGATGATTTTGCTGCTTGTTTTAATGATGCAGATACAGTGTTGATTACGCCCGTTTATGCGGCTGGTGAAGAGCCTATTGTAGGATTTGGTTCTCAAGAATTGGTAGAGCATATTAAAATGGCGGGTCATCGTGATGTGCGCTTGATACATGGTTTGGAAGATGTTGTGTCTCTTGTCTCAAAATTTGCTCAGGCAGAGGATTATGTTGTTTTTCTTGGTGCTGGCAATATCACACAATGGGCTTGTGCTTTGCCTCATCAGTTAGCGGTATTGGATGGTCATGATAAATTTTCAGCACATTGATGGTGAGGCGCTATTGGCGCAATTGCAACCACTGTTGGGTGGCGTGAGAGGAAAGCTTACACCTAATGTTGAGATGCGTAAGGTAACGTGGTTTCGCACGGGCGGGTTGGCAGAGCTTTTTTATCAGCCTGTTGATGAAGAAGATTTGGCTCTCTTTCTTCAAAATTTGCCTGAATTTGTTCCTGTAACAATTGTCGGTATTGGTTCTAATCTTCTGGTGCGTGATGGGGGGGTTCCTGGTGTTGTGATTCGTCTTTCGCCAAAAAAATTTGGGCAAGTGAAACAAGTTTCTCCAAAAGGCTTTTTAGTTGGTGCTGGTACGGCGGATAAACATTTAGCTGCTGCCGCTTTAGAAGCTGAGATTGCAGGTTTTCATTTTTATCATGGTATTCCTGGAGGTCTTGGGGGAGCTCTCAAAATGAATGCGGGTGCGAATGGTGTTGAAACCGCAGCGCGTGTTGTCGAGGTCTATGCGCTGGATCGTAAAGGGCAACGTCATATCTTGAGTGTGAAAGATATGCATTATTCCTATCGCCATTGTGATATTCCTAAAGATTTTATTTTTACGGCTGCTTTATTAGAAGGAAAACTCGGCAATAAAGATGATATTCGTGCTGCTATGGATGAAGTTGCCCTCCACAGAGAAACAGTGCAACCTATTCGCGAAAAAACAGGGGGATCAACTTTCAAAAATCCTGAGAATATATCCGCGTGGCGCGTGATTGATGAAGCAGGGTGTCGTGGTTTACAGATTGGTGGCGCTCAAATGAGTGAAATGCACTGTAATTTTATGATTAATACAGGGCAAGCAACAGGATATGATCTTGAAGCATTGGGAGAAACAGTGCGTGCGCGTGTTTTTGCAAATTCAGCCCACCTTTTACAATGGGAAATAGAGCGTATTGGTCAATTTGAGCGTGGTCGAAGTGTTTCTCCTTTTGATCCATTTCATTGATTTATTGTTCACTAAAAAGTGAAAATAAAAAATTGAGTCATTTCAAAGAGATAATAAAAAATTTCTATTAAGAATCAATAAATTAACAAAGAATCTCTTGCATCAGGCTTTTGAGTCTGATTCATTATGCAAAATGCTAGGTTATTGATTCGCAAGGATAAACTTTGTTTTTCCTGTATGTAGTGCTGATGTATTCTATATAGGCTACATATAGTATGCGAAAGAGGGTGATTTATTATGAAAGATAAACATATAGCTGTGTTAATGGGAGGTTTTTCTTCTGAACGGTCTATAAGTTTATCTTCAGGGGCGGCGTGTGCTGATGTTTTAGAGGTGCAGGGGTATCGCGTGAGCCGCGTGGATGTTGATGCTCATATTGCTTCTGTTCTTGAACAGTTGCAGCCCGATATTGCCTTCAATGCATTGCATGGTCCATTTGGTGAAGATGGTCGGATTCAGGGGATTCTTGAATATTTAAAAATTCCTTATACTCATTCTGGCGTGATGGCATCTGCTTTGGCAATGGATAAGGGACGTGCAAAAATTATCGTTGCAAATGTTGGGGTTTGTGTTGCTCCTTCTCGTATCATGAGCCGCTTTGCTTTGGGCCGAACGCATCCCATGGAGCCTCCTTATGTAATTAAACCTGTGTGTGAAGGATCAAGTTTTGGTGTTGTCATTGTTCAAGGAAATGAAGCTGCACCGCCGCATAATATTGGGGGAGCTGAGTGGGGGTATGCCGATGAGGTGATGATTGAAAAATATATTCCTGGTCGTGAATTGACTTGTGCTGTTTTGGGGAACGAAGTGCTGGATGTGTGTGAAATTCTTCCCGATAAACACTTTCCATTCTACGATTATGACTCAAAATATAAAACGGGTGGTTCTCTTCACATTTGTCCTGCACAACTTTCACTAAATATTTACCAAAGTGTGCAAAGAATGTCTTTAGCAGCCCATCAGGCGATAGGGTGTCGAGGTGTTAGCCGTTCTGATTTTCGTTTTGATGAAAAAACAGGAGAATTGGTTTGGCTTGAAATTAATACGCAACCAGGTATGACCTCGACGTCTCTTCTTCCTGATATTGCAAAAGCGAGCGGCCGTACTTACGGCGATATTGTTCAATGGATGGTGGAGGACGCATCATGTATGCGTTGAATGTTAATAAAACAAATGTTCCGATGGAGGTGCTTTCAGTGCCGGCTTTGCCACGTCTTTATCGTCGTTTTCTTCGGTTTATGTTTGAGTTTGTTTTTGTCAATATTCATATTCCACGCCATTTCGGCTCTTTTGCTGTTGTGTGGTTTTTCTTTGTTACGGCTTTTTATGGACTTTCATCAAGTGGTCAGATGGCTGTGGTCGTAAATACGATCATATTGGATAGTAGTTTTGTGGTCACTCATGTCGATATAAGCGGTAATAAGCGCTTGGCAAAGCAGGATATTTTTAAAATTTTAAAACTTGATGTTGCGCCTTCTATATTCACTTTTGATGTTGAAAGAGCGCGTTCTCTGTTGGAAAAACAGGCTTGGGTGCAATCGGCTAATGTTCAGAAAATTTATCCCAATAGAATGCGCATTTCCATCGTGGAGCGTGAACCCTATGCCATTTGGCAACATGATGGCATAATGGATATTGTTGATAATACAGGTCGTGTCATTGTGCCTTTTAAAGGAGAAATTGTTCGGGATTTACCTCTTGTGGTTGGGCAGGGTGCACAAAATGCTGCTAAAGTGTTTATTCAAGCGCTGTCAGTCTATCCGGAAGTATATGATCGTATTCGTGCTTTTGTGCGGGTAGGTGATCGACGTTGGGATCTTGTTTTGAATAATGGAATGCGCGTTATGTTGCCTGAAAATGGTGCTCTTGAAAGGCTTTCTTCTCTTTTTTCGTCCGGTACAATGCAAGATCTTTTATCTCGCGATATTCTCAGTGTTGATTTACGTCTTGCTGATCGAATTACTGTTTCTTTATCAGATGAAACGTTGGAGCGTTATCATACTACTGTAGCAGAAGAAGAACGTATTTTAAAAGCGCGAAAGGCAGGAAGCCTATGATGCTACTCAGATCACATCATTTGAAGGGGCGTAAAACACGTTTTTTAACGGTACTTGATGTCGGTTCAAGTAAGATTGTTTGTCTTATTGCTTGTTTGCGTCCTTTGAAGCATGCACACTATTTACATGGTCGTACACATTCTACGGAAATTCTAGGCTTTGGAGTGCAGCGTTCACGTGGTATTAAATCCGGTGTTGTCATGGATATGTTTGCAGCAGAACAATCAATAAGATTGGCTGTTGATGCGGCAGAAAAAATGGCGGGTTTGGTGGTGGATTCAGTGATTGTGAATTTTTCCTCAAGTCGATTACAAAGTGCTTTGATTAATGGAAAGGTTCATTTGAATGGTCGTGAAGTCACTAAGCGTGATATGCGTATGGCCTTTTCAGATGTTTCGCGTAAAGCCTTTGATGCTGAACGTCATGTTATGCACTCAGTTCCAGTTTCTTATGTATTGGATGGAGATAAAGGAATTTTTGATCCTATTGGCATGGCAGGGGAAACATTTGGTGTCGACGTGCATGTGGTAACAGCAGAAACAGCCTCTTTGCGTAATTTGGAAACTTGTATTAATCGTGCACATTTGAGTGTTGAAGCAATGGTTGCTACTCCCTTTGCAAGTGGTCTTGCTGTCTTGATGAATGATGAGGCGCGTTTAGGGGCTGCATGTATTGATTTTGGTGGTGGAACAACAACATTTTCAGTGTTTTTTGAGGGGAAATTTATTCATGCAGATGCTCTTGCTGTTGGGGGGCATCATGTCACTCTTGATGTTGCGCGCGGATTTTCTATGTCTTTAACAGAGGCGGAACGTTTAAAAGTTGTTTATGGTTCAGCACTTTTAACAAGTGCTGATGAGCGGCAAATGATTAATGTAGCAGAAATTGGGAGTGAACAGCGTGAAACTCAATATCCTCGCGCGGTTCTTGGGCGTATCATTCGTGCGCGTGTTGAAGAAATTTTAGAAATGGTCCGTGATTGTTTAAATCGTTCTGGTTTTGGTCACATCATTGGTAAACGTGTTATTTTGACTGGGGGAGCAAGCCAGTTAACAGGATTGCCAGAAATGGCACGTACTATATTAGGAAGAAATGTTCGTATCGGGCGGCCTTTAGGTATTTCGAGGCTTCCTTCTCTTGCAAAAGGGGCGGCGTTTACATCTGCTGTTGGGTTGTTAATTTATCCGCAATTGGTGGGTTTTGAAGAAAAAACAATGCAGGCGGCAGGAAATCATTTATCGATGGGCACGCGTGGATATTTTCAGCGTGTTGGTCAGTGGTTGCGTGAGAGTTTTTAGTTAAGTCTAGTTGGATAAATTTCATCGCTTTGGCTTGCGGTGTCTTATGAGAAGGAAAAGAAAATGACGATTAATCTGCATCGGCCAGATATCGCGGAATTGAAGCCACGCATTACCGTTTTTGGTGTTGGAGGTGGTGGCGGGAATGCCGTGAATAATATGATAAATGCTGGTCTTCAGGGAGTTGACTTTGTTGTTGCAAATACGGATGCACAGGCTTTGGCTATGTCAAAGGCTGAACGTGTTATCCAACTTGGGGCAGCTGTGACAGAAGGTTTGGGTGCTGGGGCTTTGCCTGAAGTTGGACAAGCGGCGGCAGAGGAATGTATTGATGAAATTATTGATCATCTTGCAGACTCTCATATGGTTTTCATTACTGCTGGTATGGGGGGAGGAACTGGAACAGGGGCTGCTCCCGTTGTTGCTCGCGCAGCGCGTGAAAAAGGTATTTTGACTGTTGGTGTTGTGACAAAGCCGTTTCAGTTTGAAGGCGCACGTCGTATGAAAACGGCAGAGGCTGGTATTGAAGAATTACAAAAGTCTGTCGATACATTGATTGTTATTCCCAATCAAAATCTTTTCCGTATTGCAAATGATAAGACAACGTTTGCTGATGCTTTTGCTATGGCTGACCAAGTGCTTTATTCTGGTGTTGCTTCCATTACGGATTTGATGATTAAAGAGGGTTTGATTAACCTTGATTTTGCTGATGTTCGTTCTGTTATGCACGAAATGGGTCGAGCCATGATGGGAACGGGTGAGGCATCTGGTGATGGGCGTGCTTTGGCTGCGGCTGAAGCTGCTATTGCAAATCCATTGTTGGATGATACCTCTATGCGTGGGGCGCGTGGTTTATTGATTTCTATTACGGGTGGTCGTGATATGACTCTCTTTGAGGTTGATGAAGCTGCTAATCGTATTCGTGAAGAAGTAGATGCTGATGCGAATGTGATCTTTGGCGCTATTGATGATGAGTCATTGGAAGGTGTTATTCGTGTTTCTGTGGTTGCCACCGGTATTGATCGTGAAGTTAGTGATGTGGTTCAGTCCTCTCATCCTCAGATTCAAAGGCCTGCTTCTTCAATACGCAAGAGCGATCCTGGAACGTCACATAGTTCTTTTCATGTTCAATCATCGCCTCTGCGTTCTGAGTCAATGGTAGAAGTGATCGAATCACTTGAAATAGAGAAGGGTAAATCAACCGGAGAACAGTTCCGTCCCAAAAGTCAAATTTTTGCACAACCTGCAGAAGCAATGACGACACGAAGTGCCACGAATGCTGTTGCGTATGGTTCAAATGCTGTTCAGGAACAGAGATCAAATGTGCCTCGTATGCAAGTAAGCCGTGGTTCTCAACAGGCGATGACGGCTCCTGTGAGTATGGAGGCAACAGCGCATGTTCTTGATGAGATGACAGGGCTTGTGAAGCAAAAAGAAAAGCCAGTGCAACCAAAACAAATGCAACAAATGCAAGCGCGCGCTCCAATGCGTATGCCTGAGTTAAAGGATTTTCCTCCTGTTGCTCATGGACAAAGCCAAAGAACATTTGTGACGGATCAGGGTCCTCGTAATCTTTGGCAGCGTTTGAAACAGAGCTTGACACATCGTGAAGAAGCTGAGCCAGAAGCGAGGCTGGAGCCTGCTGTTAGATCGTCTCAGCAGAAAGATTCTCATGTTTACAATAAAAACTCTCAGGCGCTTTCTCAAGATGCTTCTGTTTATGTTCCACGTCGTTCTGGTGAGCTGCATCCTCAGGTACCACAAGATCAGCGTACTTTTATAAGTGAAGAAGATCAGTTGGAAATACCAGCATTTTTACGTCGTCAGGCAAATTAATTGATGAAAAATGAGGTAAAGTAAGAAATTTTATTATTTCTTTAATGATCAGACAAAAATTATACAGTAAAATATATTACTGTTTTTTGGATAAAATACTTTGTTTTAAAAAAACCGCTTACAATAAGCGGTTTTTTTGTATTATTTACTATGAATATTTTTTATAGTTTTATAAATTTTGTTAAAAGATGTACAAGCAATTTAATAAAATGATATGATGAATTTAGTACCAAAATATCAGTCTACTCTTAAAAAAGCAGTAACATTTAAGGGGATTGGCGTTCATAGTGGCTGTTTGTCAGTGGTAAAGGTTTGTCCAGCGGATGTTGGGTGTGGTATTGTTTTTAAGCGTTGTGGATTAGACGGAACAGAGAAAATATTTCAAGCCCATGCATCGCAAACAGGAAAAACTGAATTATCAACAGTACTTGGAGATGGAGATGTAAGGGTTGAAACAATTGAACATTTGATGGCGGCAATTGCTGCTTATAATTTGGATAATCTTGTTATTGAAGTGTCACATAATGAGATTCCTATTTTGGATGGTTCAGCGTGGCTATATTGCCAAGCTTTTGAAGATGTTGGTATTGTACAGCAAAATGCGTTGCGTTCTTATTTCATTATAAAAAAGCCGGTGCGGGTTGAAGGAGCTCATGGTGTTGCAGAGTTTTTGCCATTCGATGGACGTCGTTTTGATATAACGATCTCTTTTCCTTCTTCTGCTATTGGTAAGCAACATTTCAGTTTTGATCTTACCACACGAGGGTTTAGGGATGATTTGTCACGTGCGCGCACTTTTGGTTTTATCAAAGACGTGGAAGAATTAAGGCTTTCTGGAAAGGCGAGAGGCGCTTCTTTGGAAAATTCTCTTGTTATCGACCTTAATGATAAAATTTTAAATCCCGATGGTCCTTATTGGGAGAATGAATGTGTTCGGCACAAGATGCTTGATGCGATTGGTGATACTGCTTTGCTTGGGGCACCTTTTATTGGATTATTTCGTTCTTATTGTAGTGGGCATAGAATTAATGCGCAATTGGTGAAGGCTGTTTTGGCAGACGAATCATATTATGAAAAAAGCTTTTTAGAGAAAAAGTAAAAAAATTGGCAAGATTTTTTTATCGTTTATTTGATTTTTAAGGGGATGATTGACCTAAACTGTTAAATTGGTTATGTGGATTTTAAAGTGATATGGTATAAAACCTTTGATAAATTGTTTTTGCTACAAGGTGATATTCTCTGGAGGCCGGAAAAACTATGAAAAAATCTCATGTGTGCATTGGAAATATGACATATAGAAAATCTAACATTGTACGCAAGATATTGGGGGGGGTACTTTTAGGAAGCACCTGTATGTTAGCGGGATGTCTCTTTAAAGAGAAAAATACCCTTGATCCATCTGCTTATGTTTTGAAAATAGAGCCACCAGATGTTCTCTATAATCAGGCGCTTGCTAGCCTTGAAAGTGGGCGGCTTGGGGATGCATCGAAGAAGTTTTTGAAGATTGAAAAACAGTACGCTTATACAGACTGGGGGCGTAAATCTTTGGTCATGGGTGCTTTTACTAATTATCGACTCGGAAAGTATGATGATTCAATTAGTATGGCTCAACGCTATATTACGCTTTATCCAGGGTCAACTGACTCGGCTTATGCGTACTATATTATTGGTCTTTCTTCTTTCCGTCGGATTCCCGATGTTACGCGTGATCAACGTGATACGAAACGCGCTATTGCTGCTATGCAGCTTCTTATAGAGCGCTATCCAAATTCTGAATATGTCAAGGATGCTAAGGATAAAATCCGTTTTGGGCGCGAACAGCTGGCTGGTAAAGAAATGCAGATCGGCCGTTATTATGAAGAGGGGCGGCGCTATCTTGCGGCAAGTAGACGGTTTCGTACCGTGGTTGAAGAGTATTCTGATACAAATCAAATTGAAGAAGCACTTTTCCGCTTGACTGAGGTTAATCTTGCTCTCGGCTTAACGGCGGAAGCACAGACGGCAGCAGCTATTTTAGGACGTAATTATCCCAAAAGTGAGTGGTATAAATTTTCTTATAATCTCTTGCAGAAGAATAAAATATCACCACGTGAGCATAAATCTTCTTGGATCTCAAATGCTTTAGGTGGTGACAAGAAGAGGGTACGTTGATTCTCTATGTTGGTACAGCTTTCGATTCATAATATTGTTTTGATCGAAACGCTCGATATTCATTTTACAGCGGGGTTGACGGTTTTAACTGGAGAAACGGGTGCGGGGAAGTCTATTCTCCTTGATGCTTTATCACTTGCTCTAGGGGGGCGGGGTGATGCTTCGCTTGTGCGTCATGGGGCTGACCGCGGGCAGGTCACAGCTGTTTTTGATGTGTCTGTTTCACATCCTGCACGTCAACTTATTCGTGAGAATGGTCTTGATGATGAGGGTGATATTATTTTACGACGTGTGCAATCAAGTGATGGACGTAGCCGTGTTTTTATCAATGATCAGGTGTCTAGTGTTGCATTGATGCGGAGTGTTGGCCGTTTGCTGGTTGAAATCCATGGACAACATGATGATCGTGCGCTTGTTGATGTTGCTACACATCGCCAATTATTAGATGCCTTTGGTGGTCTTGAAGATGAAGTGGAAAATTTGCGTCAGTGTTATCACACATGGCGTGAATTTGAGGAGCGTTTGCAACGGCAGCGTCTTAAAGTAGAGAGTGCTGTACGGGAGGTTGATTATCTTCGTGCGTGTGTAGAAGAGCTTGAAAAGCTTGATTTTAAAGTTGGTGAAGAGGAAGCTCTTTCTCTTCGTCGTGCTGATATGCTTAAATTAGAAAAAATAGCGACAGATATTAAAGAAGCGGATGATCTTTTAACGGGTCAAAAATCACCAATCCCAGTGCTTTCTAATTTGGTGAGGCGTTTGGAGCGGAAAATTCCTGAGGCGCAAGAACTTATTGCACCAGTGGTGAAATCTATTGATGAGGCATTGCATGCACTTGCAACAGCACAAGAAGGTATTGAGACGGCAATACGAGCATTAGATTTTGAACCTGATGAATTGGAACGGATAGAAGAGCGTCTTTTTTCTCTTCGGGGTTTTGCTCGTAAATATCAAGTTTCTGCGGATGAATTGATTCAGTTACGCGATAAAATGGACGCAGAACTCGCTGATTTTGAAGAGGCTCAGACTATATTGACATGTTTTGAAGATGAGGCAGAGCAGGCAAAGAAAAATTATGATACATTGGCGCAAGCCTTAACAATAAAGCGTCGGGAGACAGCAAAGCATTTATCTGAAAGTGTTATGGCTGAGTTGCCGGCATTGAAGTTAGAGAGGGCTGAATTTATTGTTGAAATGCAAAGTGATATGGAAAAGCGGAGTGCAGAGGGATGTGATCGTATTGAATATTGGGTGCGGACAAATCCTGGAACACGTGCTGGGCCGATGCTTAGTGTGGCTTCTGGCGGTGAATTATCCCGTTTTTTGCTGGCATTAAAAGTTGTTTTATCTGATCGAGGATCAGCACCGACGCTGATTTTTGATGAAATTGATACAGGCGTTGGGGGGGCTGTTGCAGCGGCTATTGGGCAACGGTTGCAACGCTTATCAGAACATGTCCAAGTTTTCGCTATTACGCATGCTCCACAGGTTGCATCGAAAGCGCATGGTCATTTTCTTATTTCAAAAATTGAGAGTCATGATAAAGGACGCTTTGTTACTGCGATTCATAAAATGAAAGAACATGAGCGTGCAGAAGAAATTGCCCGTATGTTGGCTGGAGAACAGATTACTGAAGAAGCGCGTGCAGCGGCTCAAAAGCTTCTCGCATAAAGGTAATTAGTCAGCGATAAAAATACTAGAAAGCTTATATTTATTGAGATTCACTTGATGAGGAGGCGTGGGAGGCCCTTGTGGCAGCGCTTGTAATTTGGAATAGATTTTATGAACAAAGATGCAGATAAAAATCTCACAGCTGTTGAAGCAGAACGTGAATTAGAGTGGTTGGCAAAAGAGATTGCACGTCATGATGTGCTTTATAATCGTGATGATCAGCCTGAAATTTCTGATGCAGAATATGATGCTTTACGTCGTCGTAATGCAGAAATTGAAGCTCTTTTTCCAGAACTTATACGTATTGATTCTCCTTCACATAAAATTGGAGCACCAATTTCTGAAAAATTTGAAAAATCTGTTCATGCACAGCCTATGCTTTCACTTGATAATGCGTTTAGCTCTGAAGATGTTACTGAATTTGTTGAGCGTATTCGTCGTTTTTTACGGCTTCCAGAAACACAAGTGTTGGAAATAACAGCGGAGCCAAAAATTGATGGTTTATCTTTGTCTTTGCGCTACGAAAAGGGGCAGCTTGTGCGTGCGGCAACGCGTGGGGATGGAACTGTCGGTGAAAATGTGACGGCAAATGCCCGAACAATTGCTGATATTCCACAAGTTTTGCAAGGTGATTTTCCTGATATCATTGAGGTGCGTGGTGAAGTTTATATGGGGCGGGAAGATTTCCAAGCACTAAATATCAGCCAACAAGAGAAGGGCAAGTTAACCTTTGCCAATCCTCGAAATGCGGCGGCTGGTTCTCTCCGTCAGCTTGATTCACGGATAACTGCTAGCAGAAAACTTCAATTTTTTGCTTATGCTTGTGGTGAGGTGAGTGAAATATTGGCAGAAAGTCAAATGGAGATGATGAAAAAGCTAAAAGAGTATGGCTTTGTTATCAATCCATTAACAAAAGTTTTTAAGACAGTAGAAGATATTATTTGCTATTATCACGATATCGAAGAATGCCGTCATTCTTTAAGCTATGATATTGATGGTATTGTTTATAAGGTTAATGATTTGATGCTCCAAAAGCGCTTGGGGTTTGTTTCTCGTTCGCCGCGTTGGGCTATCGCCCATAAATTTCCAGCAGAAAAAGCGATAGCGCTTTTGGAAGATATTGACATTCAAGTTGGTCGCACGGGAGCTTTGACACCTGTTGCACGTCTTACGCCTATTACTGTTGGTGGAGTGGTGGTGACCAATGCTAGTTTGCATAATGAGGATTATATTAAGGGAATTGGTCATAAAGGAGAGCCCATTCGTGAAGGACGTGATATCCGTGTAGGCGATAGCGTGATTGTACAACGTGCTGGTGATGTGATCCCTCAAGTTATTGATGTTATCATTGAAAAACGCCCGAAAGATGCTGCTGTTTTTATTTTTCCTCATTTGTGCCCAGCTTGTGGGAGTCATGCTGTTCGTGAAGTGGGAGAAGCCGTGCGTCGCTGTACAGGGGGGCTTATTTGTCCGGCACAAGCAATTGAACGTATTCGTCATTTTGTTTCACGCAATGCTTTTGATATTGAGGGCTTGGGTAAAAAACAGGTAGAGTTTTTTTTCTATGCTCAAGATGAGGCGCTTTGTATTCATACACCAGCCGATATTTTTACTTTACAACGGCGCCAAGAAAAGTCTTTGATACGTTTGGAAAATATGGAAGGTTTTGGTACTGTTTCAGTGCGAAAATTGTATGATGCCATTAATGCGCGCCGAGAAATTCCTTTGAGCCGTTTTTTGTTTGCATTGGGGATTCGTCATGTTGGCGAAGTGAATGCACGCCGCCTTGCACGTGCTTATAAAAATTATACAGCTTTTGAGACTGCGGCTATGGAAGCATTTATGCCATGTGATAAGGAAAATGAAGAAGGAAATGAGGCTTGGATAGAGCTTACCAATATCGAAGGAATTGGACCACAGGTAGGGAGCGCAATTGTTGATTTTTATCAAGAAGAGCATAACCGTGAGATTTTATCTGTTTTGCTTGAAGAAGTAACTCCTCTTGATGAGGAGCCTATCATAGCAGATTCTTCACCAATAGCGGAGAAGATCATTGTTTTTACAGGAACTTTGGCGCATATGTCACGCGATGAAGCAAAAGCATTGGCAGAGCGATTAGGGGCTAAAACATCTGGTTCACTTTCTAAAAAAACAGATCTTCTTGTTGCAGGACCTGGAGCGGGCTCCAAATTGGCTAAAGCTGAAGAATTAGGTGTTGAGGTTATCGATGAAGAGGCTTGGCTACAGCTGATTGAGAAACATAATGTTTAGAGGATGTTTTCTAGAAGATGCATATGCTGTTTGTGTGGTTATCTCTCTTACATTTGGGGGAGCTGGAATCAAAAAGGAGATAAAGGGGCTATTTTTTGCAAACATAGAATGCCAATATATTTTGATATTTATTACGTTATTTAAAATAATTAACGTTGAACTTAAATATTAAACTTAAACTATTATGATGAAGAATATACAAGGTTATTATTAGTAAAATTTATAAATTATCATTGTGAAGCAAGGTAAAAATTGTAAATAAATATGCAGAATTTTTGAATCTAAACGACGTAATAAGTTGGTTATAATGGGCGTTTTAGAAATGCGACGCGGAGGGTTACAAAATATAATGAAAATTTCTATATAGCAGAATAAGGCTATAACTCATGTGGAGATGGTGGAGGATAATTGATAAGCATTATCTTTTGCGAGTGTATCCCGTTCTGTTTCAATTTTGGAAGGCTTTTGCCGTATCGGCAAAAAAACTTGAAGTATTTCATAGAAGCATTTTTTGTGTTTGCTGATGGTAAATTCGCACTTCTCTCTTTAAAAGAGAAGGGTGTAGTGTTTTGTAGAAAGGGTAAAAGTTATAGGTTGCTTCATTTAAAGGGGCATTGTTGCTTCTTTTGCCCATTTTTTATCTTCTTCATTTAAGTAAGGTGCATTCATCTGATAAACGCGCGCATGGTAATCATTGAGCCATTGCCGTTCTTCTTGTGTCAAAAGCTCTGGAAGGATTAACCGTCGATCAATGGGGCAATGTGTGAGTGTTTCGAACGAGAGCATTTCTATATCTCCACCATCAATTTTTTGTGCTGGTTTCACAATCATCAAATTTTCAAGACGGATACCAAAAGCGCCTTCGCGGTAATAGCCTGGCTCGTTTGAAAGAATCATACCGGAGATGAGTTCTTGGCACCCTTTGCGAGAAATATTTTGCGGTCCTTCATGGACAGAAAGATAAGATCCAACACCATGACCGGTGCCATGGGCATAATCAAAACCAGCTTTCCACAATGCGATGCGTGCAAGAGCATCAAGGTCTTGTCCACGGGTTCTTTTGGGAAAGCAAGCAGTTGAAAGAGTAATCATGCCCTTGAGAACAAGAGTGAAACAGCGTTTTTCTTCTTCTCCAATATTCCCAATTGCTACTGTACGTGTGACATCAGTCGTGCCATCACGATATTGTCCACCTGAATCAACGAGGTAAAGTTCACCGGCTTTGAGTTGTTTATTTGTTTGCGTTGTTACACGATAATGAATAATGGCACCATTTTCTCCTGTTGCGGAGATTGTATCAAAAGAAAGATCTTCAAGTTTTTCTCCCATTTCTTTTGCTGTATTTATGCGAAATTCTTCTAATTTTTGAGCAGCAGAAATTTCACTTATTGACCCTGGTATTTGTTTATCTAACCAAGAAAAAAAACGGGTTAGGGCAACACCATCGCGTAGATGCGCTTTGCGTGCGCCATTGAGTTCTGTGTCATTTTTAATGGCACGTGGTAGAGCAGCAGGATCGGTAAGTGTGATAAAAGAGCTATTTTTTTCTTCAATAACAGTTCGTAATTTTTCGCATGTTAGCTGTGGATCTAAGGCAAACACTGTCCCTTTTTGAACATACTCTTTGATCTTGGGAATAAGCTGTTCTGGTTCATATAATTTTGCATAACGTTCCAGATATTGTTTCTGTTCTACACCAAGTTTTTTGTTGTCAATGAATAAGGCTGGTGTTTTGTTAAGTGGAATGAGAGCAAAACAAAGGGAAAAAGGCGTGTTGGAAACATCATTGCCCCGTATATTGAATGTCCATGCAATGGAAGAGGGGTCTGTAAAAATAAAAGCATTTGCATGAGTTTGCTGTATATCTTTGTAAATCAAAGCGAGTTTTTCATCTGTATCGCACCCAGCATATTTGAGAGGGTGAATTGATAAGGCAGATTGTGGTAATTTTGGTTGATCATGCCAGAGCAGATCAATGGGATTATGTTGAACTTCTACAAGTTTTCCACCTGCTTTCATTTCTAATGCGTTTTTTAATGCATCGGTGGCAGCAATCGTGTGGAGCCATGGATCAAAGCCAATAGAAAGTTTTTGACCATTTTTTTCAAGCCATTGTGAGGGAGGACAAGTTATGAGATCTTCATAATTAAAAATATCAGGATCAGTTTGTTGGCGAACTTGGAGCTTATATCGCCCATCTGTAAATATGATGGCTTTGTTTTTTAAAATCAGTGCAATCCCAGCTGATCCAGTAAAGCCGGTTAACCAGCTAAGGCGTTGAGCATGAGGAGGGACATACTCTCCTTGGTGTTCATCGCACCGCGGAACAAGAAAACCATCGAGTCCAAGGTGATCGAGTTCTTTACGAAGGCAAGAAATGCGTTCTGCTGCATAAGCAGGATTTGTTGTCGCCTCAAAAGATTGATACATAACGACGTCCTTTTCTTTTATTTTATTTCAGGTGTATCGTAACCCATCCTTGCCGGTGGTATGTTTCGATATGCTTCAGTCCTTGTTTTATATAAGTCTCCAAAACATGGGCATGTTGTTCTTCAAGAATTCCAGAGAGTATAAGTGATCCCCCTTTTTGAAGTGCCGTTACCACTTCTTGCGCAAGTTCAATAAGCGGATTAGCAAGGATATTGGCAACGATGAGATCAAAAGGGGTTCGTGATGCAATTGCATCATGGGAAAAATCTGTTGCTGTAATAGCTGTAATATATTCCTTGACACCATTGAATTCGATATTGTGTTGTGCAACTTGAACAGCAATTGGGTCAATATCGGACGCAAGCACAGTAATGGGTTTGAGCATTGCTATGCCAATGGCTAGTACACCGCTCCCAGTACCAAGATCAAGGGCATTTTTTGGATTTTCGTGTTTCATGACTTTGGCAATCATTTCTAAACAACCGGCTGTTGTTCCATGATGTCCGGTGCCAAAAGCTTGATTAGCTTCAATTTCAATAGGGAGAACATTTGCTGGAATGGCGTTTCGGTTGTGACTTCCATGAAGGAAAAAAGGACCAGCTTGCACAGGTTTTAGTCCTTCTAGGCTTTTTTGTACCCAATCAATGTTGGGTAAAACTTCCATATTAATTTTATCAAAATCTATAGAGAGAACGCTTGCAAAATGTTTTAATGCGTTCTCTTGATTGTCTTGATCGACATATAGAGAAAGCTCATATACAGCATTTTGTTCATCTATCTCTGTAAGAGCAAGAGGATAACCTTCTTCGTCAAAGGCTGTTTCTATAAGGGTATAGAACCGTTCTGCTTCATTTTTAGAAGCAGTATAATAGAGGCGAATTTGTTGCGACATGCTGTTCTTTCTTTTGATCGGCTTTTTTTAGTTTAAGATGAGTTTTTTTAACCGTTCAATGGCGATTTCATCTTTTAATTCGCTATCGCTTTCTTTCGTGTCATAACGAATAACGCCAGCTAATTTTCCACCTTTTTTGAGTAAAAAAATTGCTGCTGTATGGTTATATGTATAGTTTCCATCTGTTTCAGGGACTTTTTCAGCAACGATGTTGAAAGAATTGACCATTTTATGAACTTTATCAGGATCTCCACTAATGCCAACAATTTTATTGTTAAAATTACTGAGATAATCATGGAGTACTTTTGGTGTGTCACGTTCAGGATCAACAGTCACAAACCATATACCTAATTTATCAGCTTCAGGCCCAAGGGCTGTAAGCCATCGATCAAGATTCATCAGTGTGGTAGGGCAGCTTTCAGGACACATAGTGAAGCCGAAAAAAATTATTGAAGGCTTGCTTCGAACATCAGCCTCAGTAATATTTTTTCCATTAGAATCAGTGAGAGTAAAGTTATCACCTAAAGGCTTATTTGTCAGCGTATCATAAATAAAAACACCTGCAAGAAATATGATTGTCAGCCCCAAGATGCGTATTACATTTTTCATAGTTTGACTCTCTTAGATAGATCGAGAAATTGTAACATCGGCAGGTTTGTTTTGCAATGTTTGTTTCATGGTTGATTTTATTGGCTTGATTGGTATGTCTTTCCATATCTATTGATAAAACATTGGTGAAAGATGTATGAATATTGAGAAAGATCTTCGATTTCATGAAAGTGAACCTCGTATCCATACGACAGCGCGGCTGTATGGTTGTAAATTAGGGCGCTATGTGGAAATTAATGAGCGGGTGATTTTACGGGATGTAACCGTTGGAGATTTTTCTTATTTAGAGCGTAATAGTGAGGCTATTTATAGCGATATTGGGCGTTTTTGTTCTATTGCATCTCATGTACGGATGAATGCGTTGGAGCATCCTATGGAGCGCGTTTCAACGCATAAAATAACCTATCGTCCAAACGAATATTTTCGTTATATGGCATTAGATAGTGGTTTTCGTGAAAGGCGTTGTGCAAAACGTGTTATTATTGGGCATGATGTGTGGATTGGACATGGTGCGGTTATTATGCCTGGAGTGACAATTGGTCATGGCGCTATCATTGGCGCGAACGCTGTTATAACGAAAGATGTTATGCCTTATACGATTGTCGTTGGGGTGCCTGCTAAGCGATTGCGGATGCGTTTTCCCAATCATGTGATAGAATGCCTTTTAGATATGGCTTGGTGGGATTGGCCACTTGATAAAATTCACGACGCATTGCCTGATATGCAAAATCTGCCCATTGAAGCCTTTGTTCGTAAATGGAAATGATAGTCAGAATAAAACAAAATGATCTCTTGGAAAAACGGATCATGGTTTGCTTGTAATTAAGCTTTGTTTACAAAATTGTCTAGTACACGCTTTTCTCCGGCTTTTTCGAACATTATTGTCAATTTATGATCGTCTATTGCTGTAATATGACCATAACCAAATTTTATGTGAAAAATCCGATCATTGACAGAAAAATCTGATGGTACATGAGAGATTGATTGAGAGATAACTTTCCCTTCAATATTCTTGTTTTTTTGTGCACGCTTTTGTCTTGGTGTTGCATAGTCATTATAAAAAGAATCGTGATATTGAAAGGAAGATTTTCCATAACCACCATAGGATGTTTCCATTTCTACAACTTCTATATGTTCTGCTGGTAATTCATCTAGAAAACGGGAGGGAAGAGCAGGTTGCCAAAGTCCATGAATTCTTCGATTCGATACAAACCATATATGCAAATGTTTTTTTGCTCTTGTTAGACCTACGTAAGCAAGACGCCGTTCTTCTTCTAATCCTGAACGTCCACCTTCATCTAATGAGCGCTGGTGGGGAAAGAGTCCTTCTTCCCAACCTGGAAGAAAAACTGTTTCAAATTCAAGTCCTTTGGCTGAATGAAGTGTCATGATGTTGACTGCATCCATATTTTCATTATTTTCCGTTTCCATAACGAGTGCAACATGTTCCAAAAAACTTTGAAGATTTTCAAATTGTTCCATGGAACGAATCATTTCTTTAAGATTTTCTAGTCTTGTAGGAGCCTCTGGTGAGCGATCTTCTAACCACATGGTTGTATAACCAGAATCATCAAGGACGATCTCGGCAAGTTCTCTATGAGGAGTGTCTTGAAGCATATTTTGCCAGCGGCGGAAGTTTTCAATGAGGCTTCGTAACGCACTGCGTGCCTTAGGCTTTAATTCATCTGTTTCAATGATGTCTGCGGCAGCAGAAAAGAGAGGAACAGCACGTGCACGTGCACTCTCATAAAGAATGCGCAGGGTTGCATCTCCTATGCCGCGTTTCGGTGTATTAATAACACGCTCAAAAGCTAAATCATCAGTGGGTTGGACAACAACGCGTAAATAAGCCATGGCATCACGTATTTCCATTCGCTCATAAAAACGAGGACCACCAATAACGCGATAATTAAGGCCAAGCGTTACAAAGCGATCTTCAAATTCACGCATTTGAAATGATGCGCGTACCAATATCGCCATATGATTTAATGCATGACCGGTTTGTTGTGCGCGTTCGATTTCTTCTCCAATTGCTCGTGCTTCTTCTGCCGAATCCCATGCTGAATGAATTTTTACCTTTTCTTCCTCGCTCTTTATTTGAGCAGAAAAAAGGACTTTTCCCAGTCTTTCTTCATTATGCGCAATGAGATGGGAGGCGGTTTTGAGAATATGAGATGTTGAGCGATAATTGCGTTCTAGACGAATAATTTTAGCAGAAGGAAAATCTTTTTCAAAACGTAATATGTTTTCGACTTTTGCACCACGCCATCCATAAATGGATTGATCATCATCGCCAACACAACAAAGATTAACATGTTGACCTTGAGGATGTTGGGCCAAAAGGCGAAGCCAAAGATATTGTGCTGTATTTGTATCTTGATATTCATCGACAAGAATATAACGAAATTGAGAATGATATTCGCGAAGGATATCTGGATTATGTTGGAAGATAGAGATAGAATGAAGTAGAAGGTCACCAAAATCACAAGCATTAAGATCTTTTAATCGATTTTGATAACTGTGATAAAGTTCACGTCCCATGCCGTTACCAAAGGAATGAGCATCACTTTTTGAGATATGTGTTGGTGAAAGTCCTTGATTTTTCCAAGAATCAATCATCATGGCAAGGTTTCGTGCGGGCCAACGCTTATCGTCTAATCCTTCAGCTTGAATAAGTTGTTTTAAAAGTCGAAGAACATCATCGCTATCGAGAATTGTAAAGTTTCTTTTTAAATCAACAAGCTCTGCGTGACGGCGTAAAATTTTAGCTCCAGTGGAATGAAAGGTTCCAAGCCAAGGCATACCTTCAACAACTTCTCCAATAAGTTCACCAATACGTATTTTCATTTCACGGGCTGCTTTGTTGGTGAAAGTGACAGCAAGTATTTGCTGAGGAGAGGCAAGTCCAGAGCGTAAAATGTGAGAAATACGGGTTGTTAAAACGCGTGTTTTTCCTGTACCAGCACCTGCAAGAACTAAAAGAGGTCCATCAGTATTCATAACAGCTTGTTGCTGTTCTGGATTGAGTTGTTCTAAATAGTCTGTGTTATATGATTTTTGTTCTTTTAGAGTATGGGAGAAAAAACCAGAGCTCTTCTTATCATGGTCTGGAGGGGAATCTTCTTCAAAGAAAGGTATGGTATGATCAGAAAAATTACTCATTATCTCTCTTTTGTAGTCTTTTTTTTATTGAAGTTCTAGATTAAAAAAACTTCTCTTAAAAAGTCACAACAGTTTCAGTTGAACAGACAGAAAGAGAACGTAAAAAAATAAGCACAACCATTAAAGGCTTTGGGTGAGAACGCTTTGAAGGGCATAAACGCGTAACGAAGCCGAAAGATTTACTTGTTGTGGTCTTTTGCTATCAATATCGGTAATAATAAAGGCTAAAGATTGTCCT
Source organism: Bartonella sp. AP72JLCBS (assembly GCF_042195705.1). Lineage (NCBI taxonomy): Bacteria > Pseudomonadati > Pseudomonadota > Alphaproteobacteria > Hyphomicrobiales > Bartonellaceae > Bartonella > Bartonella sp. AP72JLCBS. The sequence continues at coordinate 101,571 of NZ_JBHIOU010000006.1, forward strand.
TTTTTGCGGGCTATATCTTTTAGAATATCTAAAAATGGTGGTTCTAAAGAGACGCTTGTTGCGTGTCCATCAACGCGAACAGATATCTTTCGTGGAATGACTTTTGACCAATCGATAGAATTATTTTCGTGCATTTTTCCACCTTTATTCGTCGTTTCGCAAACGATTTTGATCAAGAAATTTTTGCATTTTTAAAGATTTTTGCTGCTCAAAATTTTTTTCAGTTTTTGTTCGTCCAAAACGATAACGATTTTGCTCAGCACAAAGAGATTTTTCTGTACGTTTTTTTTGTTTTCGAAATTGGCGAAGATTAATCAATTCAGTCATGAGAAAAATTATTTTTTCCGAAAGGAATCTAAAGAGACAACATCAGCACTTTGATTTTGTTTTGCATCGTTATTTGAAGGTTCTTTATTTGTACTGAGATTTTGTTCTTTTGTAAGCGTATTTTCTTTTTTTTGTTTGTTTGATAAGGTAATAGGCGTAGTTGAGGTATTTTCTGAATTTTCACTTTCTCCAGAGGTCAGATTTGAGGGCAGATCAAATGCTGCTTCAAATGCTGCTACAGGATCATAAAAGACCTGAATGGAAGTAAAAGGAATCACGAGCTTTTCGGTTATTTCCCTGAAAGAGAGGGTTACTTCGAAAGCTGTTTCTGAAACACTGAGATCTCTAAATTGATGTTGTAAGACGATTGTCATTTGCTCAGGATAGCGATTTTTTAGCCGAGGAGAAATTTTAACGCCTGGGGCATTTGTCAAAAAAGTTATAAAAAAATGATGATTTCCCGGAAGACCTGCTTTGGCAACTTCCGATAAAACTTTACGGATAACTCCACGAAGCGCATCCTGAACGAGAATATCGTAACGGATTTGATCTTTAACCATCGAAGTTTATTCCTTTTATTTCACGTAGCAGAATGGGGCGTATTGATATTGTGTGACAGAATATATTTTAAATTAGCAGATTTTTTCTACGATGCACCTCAATAAATCGAATAAATACGAAACTCTATGGTAAATAATGTCTGATAATGTCTGAAAGATCAATCAACAACATTTAAAAAAGTGAAGGCTTCTGTTGCCAGGTGCCTCCGAACCCCGCTTAAACCTGCGACGGTTTAAGGCTCAAATTGAAACATTCACACCACCTTAAGCGGCGAGACGTGCTTCCGCATAGTTGTCATTTGCAACTACTCATTTAGCCCGATAACGGTGGTACAATGCCGAGTAAAAGAGCGATCTTTACACCCTTGTCGATCCTATTTCGCCCCCACCAAAATATAATTTTGGTTTCTTATATTTTGGTGGAGGCGCCGGGTACCGCCCCCGGGTCCAATAGGTTTATTTCACCGTCCATTTATTACCATAGCTGGTGAACCAGCCCTCTAAATATAGATGAAGAACAGTCTTAGGAAAAGGGGGGTTGTTAATATTTTTAATCCTCTAATTATTTATGGAGCTATATGATGCGGCTGTAAAGTATAGTCCGCTCATTTTTGGAGAGGAGATGATGCAAAATGACAAATAATCTAGCAGATATTAAACTATATGATTCAAATCCCGATGAAGCAGCAGTAGAACGACTTAGCCGTCGTTTAGCTTTAGTGATGAAAAAGCAGGATGCAGCGCTTGTTGCTACATCGGATCTAAAAGAGTTAGAACGTGTTGAAAAATGGGTTCAAGATGTTTTAGAAGCCGATGAGAAGAGTGCTAAAATGGCTGTTTCAAAAGTGGCTGAGATGATGTCTGGAGAGCGTAGAAAAAGTCGTATGACTTTTTATTATCTAGTTGCTAAGCAACTTAATGCACTTCATAAAATTTAAACAATATTAAATTTGTGATAATGATAAAAAAAGCCCAATTTCTTGGGCTTTTTCGTTGATAAAAAGGGTTAATGTTTTTCATCCTCTTGGAGGTAGCCTCCTTTACGCATACTCGGGACAAAGAGAAGAGCAATGAATGCCATGATCATCACGACGGTTATATAAAAATAAAAGAGAGATTCATGACCGTACTTTTTTAATCCAAGCGCAACGTATTCAGCAGAACCACCAAATAAGGCGTTGCCAATGGCATGAGAGATGCTAACGCCTAATGCGCGTATTGAAGAGGGAAACATTGCTGATTTGACGACACCAGAGATGGATGTATACATGCTCATAATGAAGAGCAAGCCAATAATGACGGAAAAGGCAACCCATATACTATGCGTATTACCGATTATCCAGAGTCCAGGAAATGTAAAGATGACAGAGAGTATACTCCAAATGATAAGTAAAGTTTTTGTTCCAATTTTATCGGCTATGATACCAGCTATGGGTTGGAATAGGATGAAAATAAATAGTACAGCTGTCATAATCGTTGTTGCGGTATGTTTATCAAAGCCGGTGGTTGTGATCAGATATTTTTGCATATAAGTCGTAAAGGTGTAAAATGTGAGTGATCCTCCTGATGCAAAGCATGCAATTACGACAACGGCTTTTGTATGCTTGGTGAGAAGTTCCTTAAGACTGCCAGAGTGTTTGTGAGAGCGGCTTTCTTTCGTGGTTGTTTCGTGGAGAGAACGACGCAGATAAATCGCAATCACTGCCCCGAAACCACCAATCACAAAAGGAATGCGCCATCCCCATGCTTTTAACTGATCTTCAGAGAGATAAGATGCTAGAATAAATATAATGAAGCTGGCAAGAAGTTGACCTGTAATAAGGGTGGCTGATTGGAAAGAAGCAAAAAGCCCACGATGTTTTTTGAGGGCAACTTCGCTCATATAAGTGGCTGCTGTACCATATTCACCACCTGCTGAAAGTCCTTGCATCATCCGAGCTAAAAGTAAAAGGATTGCTGATGTTACTCCTAAGGTTTCATAGGTGGGAAGTATGGCGATGAAAAAAGAGCCACCACACATCATAAAAATGGATATAAGCATCGAGCGTTTACGTCCATAACGATCGGCGACAAACCCTAAAAACCAAGCTCCAATAGGGCGCATAAGAAAGCCAATAAAAAACACACCTGCGGTTTTTAACAGTGGCGTAATCGTATCACCATCGGAGGGAAAGAATTGTGATGCAAAATAAATTGATGCAAATGAGTAAACGTAAAAATCATACCATTCTACGAGATTTCCTGATGCGCTTGCTATAATAGCAAAAACACGTTTTCTTGCATCCTGTGATGCTGAAGTTGTTTCATTTTTCATGAATTGTTCCCCTTTTGGATTTATAGTTCATATTTTCTAAACATAATTGTTTATGATTTCCAGAAAAATTCAATGGTATTATAACAATTTCTTAGGGAAACTCTTTAAGATGATTTATTAGAGTTATGTTGTCATTCGTTTTAAGATTTTTACTTGTGTTATAGAATAAAAAGTTATCACGTTGCATTTAAAGGGAGAGGACATTGAAAAGTAGATCAAGATACCTTTAAACTTTATGAGAAGAATGCAATTATTGGCATACCGGAAGATTATAGAAGAGATGGTCTTTATGAGCAGAAAGCCCCAAAACTGAAAATATTTCAAAAAGCTTAAGTAATGTAAAAGGGGATTTTGTGTCCTTAATTATCTTATTGTATCATAACACATCATCATTTAGGAGGGTGAGGTAAGCCTCAGATAAGGTTTTCCGTATGAGGTGTTTTTTAGATATCGTGATAAATATTTAGGGTAGGGCTGCCCATAGAATCTTATCAAGTAAATTACATAAAGAGGGCAGTAACTATAGACAATTTAAAAGAAACTGAGTTGTTTGTAAGACGAATGCGGGGCGGGCTTTTCGTTCTTTACTAGGGTGGAGAGGAGATCAAAAAAAGCCCAATTTCTTGGGCTTTTTTTATCCAGAAAATAAGTTTAATGAAGTCTATCGTCTTTATCGAGATATCCTCCTTTATCTATATCGGGCATAAGAAGAATAGAGATGAGTGCAATGACCATCATACCAACGATGTAAAAAAAGAAAACAGATTCGTATCCCATATTTTTTAATCCAAGCGCTACATATTCAGCAGAACCGCCAAAGAGTGCGTTGCCAATGGCAAAAGCAAATCCAACACCAATTGCTCGGATTGAAGCAGGGAACAATTCTGCTTTTATGATACCAGCAATGGACGTATAAAAACTCATAACACAGAGTATTCCAATAATGATTAAGAGTGCTGTCCATGGATTATGGGCATTACCGATCATTTTAAGTACAGGAATGGTGCAGATAATGGATAATGCCCCCCAACTAATGAGTGAAGCTCTTGCTCCAATTTTATCGGCTAGGGAACCAAAAAGGGGTTGGAGTAGCACAAAAACAAAGAGGGCGGCAGTCATTATCGTTGTTGCGGTTTGTTTATCAAAGCCCGTGGTTGTGATCAGATATTTTTGCATATAAGTGGTGTATGTATAAAATGTGAGAGATCCACCAGCTGTAAAGCCAACAACCAAAAAGAAAGCTTTTTTATGATTGCGAAAAAGTTCTCGAAGACTACCAGCGTGTTGTTCAGAGCGGCTTTTGTGGGTTGTTGTTTCATGAAGCAAACTACGCAGATAAATTGCAACGATTGCTCCAAAGCCACCAATGACAAAGGGAATACGCCATCCCCATGCTTTTAACTGATCCTCGTTAAGGTAAATGGCTAAAATAAATATTATAAAACTTGCGAGAAGTTGACCTGAGATCGTTGTTGCATATTGAAAAGAAGCAAAGAGACCACGACGATTTTTGGGCGCAACTTCGCTCATATAAGTTGCTGCTGTACCATATTCACCGCCAACGGAAAGTCCTTGAAACATACGGACTAAAAGGAGAAGAAATGCTGCTGTTATTCCCAAGGTTTTATAAGTGGGAAGTATGGCAATGAGAAAAGAGCCACCACACATCATAAAAACAGAAATAAGCATTGAGCGTTTACGTCCATAACGATCCGCAATGTATCCAAAGAGCCATGCTCCAATTGGACGCATAAGAAAGCCAATAAAAAAGATTCCTGCCGTTTTTAACAGTTGTGTAACAATATCTTCATCTTCAGGAAAAAATTGTGATGCAAAATAAACCGATGCAAAGGAGTAAGCATAAAAGTCGTACCATTCTACCAGATTTCCTGATGCGCTGGATATGATAGCAAAAATACGTTTCCTTGTATCATGTGGATCTAAAGTTGTTTGATTATTCATGAAGTATTCCCCTTTTAGATTTATAACTTTTCTTCTTTTTAAAGCTATTTACGATGTGCATTATAAAAACGCCATTGTATCATGATAATTTTTTAGGGAAACATAAAGATTTTTTCTAGAGCTATCAGTGGTGTTTTGGGCTCATGGTGTTGTTACATTGCGTAAATCATACGCTTTTTACTATCCTTAAGGAAATATTATTTTTTGTTTGATTGTGAATTATTTGCATATGCAGAGTGTTTATGAAGATATGATACTCTTTAGTTTATATGCTTGATGTTGTTTCGTAAAATGATGTTATTGACTATTTCATGCGAGGTTGGTGTATCTGTTAAAATACTTTTTATGAATGAGCTTAAGTGTTAAGGGGGAGTACAATATTAAGAGTTCGTCAAAAGTATAATGATAGCGGCTTGCACTTTTATTAAGTGTAAAGAGAGTAATGTTCATGTTTATATTTTACGGGGCTTTTACGTTATGTCATTCACGGGTGTCGTTGTGAAATGGAGTTGGGTGCATTGAGAAATGTTTCTCAAAAAAGTGTGCGAATTCATAATATAATGGTATTTTCTATTTTCATGAAAGAATTTGTTTTGCATGAGGGGGTACTATTAAGAACGTATTAAACAAAATCATGAGTGTAATCTTTATTATTGATAAAATTATCTTGAAAGATAATCACTTTTCTTCGATTTTGAGTGGGCATGGGAATATTAAAATAAATCAAACGTTTTTTATCTTCAGTGAATTAAATTCAGCTAAAGAAGTATTTATTACATAATAATATGAAGCCATTTATTTTTATAAGCGGCGTGTGCAGGAGGGAACATTGCTTCTTTAGAGTGTTTGAAGGGATAAAAAATTGTGAGCTTTAAACTTCTATCGGAAAGGATATAAAAAAAGCCCAGTACTCTGGGCTTTTTTGTTAAAATCCTTGTTTGTTAACATTAAAGGTTAATGAATATCGTCTCCTTGTAAATACCCTTTTTTGCGAGCATCTGGCATTAAGAGAACAGCAATGAATGCAATAATCATCATGCCGGTTATATAAAAATAGAAGACAGATTCATATCCAAGATCTTTTAATCCAAGTGCGACATATTCAGCAGAACCGCCAAACAGTGCGTTGGCAATAGCATAAGAGAGCCCAACTCCTATTGCTCGTACTGAAGCAGGAAACATTTCTGATTTTACAATGCCAGAGATAGATGTATAAAAGCTCATAATGCAGAGCATTCCAGTAATGACTGATAAAGCAATCCATGTACTATCAGTACTACCAATCATATTAAGTCCAGGAATGGTAAAGATAATAGATAAGACACTCCAAATAAGGAGTGAAGTTCTTGTTCCAATTTTATCTGCAAGAGCACCAAAGAGGGGTTGGAGTAACATGAAAACAAAGAGTGCAGCCGTCATGATTGTTGTGGCTGTATGTTTATCAAAGCCAGTGGTTGTGATCAGATATTTCTGCATGTAAGTCGTATAGGTGTAGAATGTGAGCGATCCTCCAGCTGTAAAGCCAATAACCAGAAAGAAAGCTTTTCGGTGGTTGCTCAGAAGTCCCCTAATACTACCAGCTTGTGCACTAGAACGACTTTCTTTGGTCGTTGTCTCATGGAGTGTGCGGCGTAGATAAATCGCAACAATTGCGCCGCATCCACCAATGGCAAATGGAATACGCCAGCCCCACGCTTTTAGCTGATCTTCGGTGAGATAAAGCGCTAAAATGAATATAACGAGACTGGCTAGAAGTTGACCACCAATCAGTGTGGTATATTGGAAAGAGCTAAAAAATCCGCGGCGATTTTTGAGGGCGATTTCGCTCATATAAGTTGCTGTTGTACCGTATTCACCACCGACAGAAAGCCCCTGAAGCATTCTGAGTAAAAGTAAAAGAATTCCTGCTGCCATTCCAATGGTTTCATAGGTAGGAAGTAGGGCGATTAAGAACGAACCACCACACATCATAAAAACAGAGATAAGCATTGAGCGTTTGCGTCCGTAACGATCGGCAATGAAGCCAAAAAGCCATCCGCCGATTGGGCGCATAAGAAAACCAATAGCAAAAACACCCGCCGCTTTTAAAAGTTGCGTAACGTCATTGCCATCTGAGGGAAAGAATTGTGATGCAAAATAAATAGATGTAAAGGAATAAACATAAAAGTCATACCATTCTACTAGATTACCTGATGCACTGGACACGATAGCCCAGATACGTTTTCTTGTATCATGTGGTTTTAAAGCTTCTTGTTTTTCCATAGTCGATCCCTTTATTTGATGTTCATCCATCTTTGTTCATTTATGTCATTTTTTTAGAAGCTGTCTATAGTATTTTATCTTTTGCATCAAAAATTTAGTTAGATCATGATAATTTCTTGTGTAAGATGTTTTTGGAAAAAGATTTGAATTATGTTTGTACGGATTTTACAGTTTTTATTTTCTATAATAAGAAGAATCGGACATAATACCCTCATGAAATCATATCTTGCTCTTTTATCTCATGTTTTAAATCAGGGTATTGATCGGACAGATCGAACGGGTGTTGGAACGCGATCTATCTTTGGGTATCAGATGCGTTTTGATTTACAAGCAGGATTTCCGTTGTTGACAACAAAGAAACTACACTTACGTTCAATTATTTATGAACTTTTGTGGTTTCTTAAAGGCGATACAAATATCGCTTGGTTGAAAGAGCATGGTGTGTCAATTTGGGACGAGTGGGCTGATGAAAAGGGAAATCTTGGTCCTGTTTATGGTTATCAGTGGCGTTCTTGGCCCGCTCCTGATGGACGCCATATTGATCAAATTAACAATCTTTTAACGATGATTAAGGAAACGCCAGATTCTCGTCGCTTGATTGTATCAGCTTGGAATCCTGCATTAATAGAGGAAATGGCGTTGCCTCCGTGTCATTGTCTTTTTCAATTTTACATTGCGGAGGGGAAATTATCTTGTCAACTTTATCAGCGTTCGGCGGATATTTTCTTAGGTGTTCCATTCAATATTGCATCCTACGCATTGCTAACGATGATGATTGCGCAAGTAAGCGGTCTTAAAGTAGGCGATTTTATTCATACTCTGGGAGATGCTCATCTTTATTCTAATCATTTTGAACAGGCAAAATATCAATTGTCTCGTATACCAAATGCTTTGCCATGTATGCGCATAAATCCAGCGGTAACAGATCTTTTTTCTTTTCAATTTGAGGATTTTGAGTTGCTTAATTATGAAGCACAACCCCATATTAAAGCGCCGGTAGCAATATGACGATTTCCATTTGTTTAATTGCTGCTGTTGCAGAAAATGGTGTTATCGGTCGTGAAGGTGCCATGCCGTGGCATTTATCGACGGATTTGCAACGCTTTAAAGCTTTGACGTTGCGTAAGCCCATTATTATGGGAAGAAAAACTTGGGATTCTATTAGGAGACCTTTACCAGGGCGTACAAATATCGTCATTACGCGTGATTGTACCTTTTGTGCTGAGGGGGCTGTTGTTGCTCACTCTTTATCGCAAGCTTGTTCTCTTGCAACAAGCGTTGCTTCTCAAAATGATGTAGAGGAAATTTTTATTATTGGTGGTGGTGCAATTTTTCAACAAGGGTTGCATATGGCTGATAAAATATTTCTTACAGAAGTTTTAGCTTCTATAGAAGGTGATAGTTTTTTTCCTGTTTTTGATAAAGAAAAGTGGACTATTGTGCAAACACAAGATATTCCAAAAGGGGATAAAGATAGTCATCCGACACGTTTTGTTGTTTATGAGCGGAAATAATTTTTTGTAATATGAAGTGGAAGGGTTTATCAGTTGTATTGTAATGAGGTAAGAGACACCCTATAAGATCAAGCAAATGGTTGGTGTTCGAGTAGTGGTAATCAGTTAAAGAGGTGATAATGCCCTGGACAAATCAAAATGGTGGTGGCCCGTGGAGTGGCGATAAAAACAGTGGTGACAAAAAAACACCAGCTAAGAATCTCTTTGGTTCTGGTGGCGGTAATGGTGGCGAAAATGGTCCTAATCTTAATGAAATTTTGCGCAAAGGGCAGGATCAGTTTAAACAATTCGGGAGAAGCAGTTTTTCTGTTTTATTCCTTCTGCTTATTGTGTTTTTTTGGCTATACCAGTCAATTTATATTGTTCAGCAAAATGAACAAGCGGTAGAGTTGCGCTTTGGCATCCCTAAAGAAGGCATTATTGGTGATGGGTTGCATTTTCATTTTTGGCCAATTGAGACCTATATGAAAGTCCCTTTAACGGAAAAAACAATCGCGATTGGTGGGAAGCCCGGTCAGGCGCAACAAAGTGATGGTTTAATGCTTTCGAGTGATCAAAATATCGTTAATGTTAATTTTTCCGTTTATTATCGGATTTCATACCCTAGTCAGTTTTTATTCAATGTGAATGATCAAGAGGGAACTGTCCGCCAAGTTGCTGAGAGTGCAATGCGTGAGGTCATTGGTTCGCGGCCGGTTGATGATGTTTTACGTGACAAGAAAGAAGAAGTTGCTAATGACGTTAGAAAGATTATCCAGTTGACTGTGGATAAATATCAACTTGGTGTCGAAATAAGCCGTGTTTCTATCAGTGAAGCTGCTCCTCCGACAAAGGTTGCTGCTGCGTTTAATTCTGTTCAGCAGGCGGAGCAGGAACGTGGAAGAATGATTGAAGAGGGGAATCGTGTGCGTTTTACGAAAATTGGTTTAGCAAATGGTGAAGCTTCACGCACACGGGAAATCGCAAAAGGTGAAAAGGCACAAATGGTTGAAGAGGCAACAGGGCGTGCTGAACGTTTTCAGGCGATAGCTCGAGAGGCTGCGATTTCACCAGAAGCTGCTCGCTACCGTCTCTATATGGAGACGATGGGGCGGATTCTTTCTTCACCAAATAAGCTGGTTCTTGATCAGGCAAATTCTCCAGCGGTGCCTTATTTACCTTTGAATGAATTGTTGCGTAGCAAGTCATCGGAAAAAGTAAAGGCAACAGCAGCGCGTCCTGCGTTACTCTTAGATTCTCGTATTTCTGGAGGAGATTAATTATGCAGCAATCTCGCTTTTTGTTTGTTTTTAGTGCTATAGTGTTTGTTTTGATGATTTTGTGGATGTCCGTATTTATCGTCTATCCTCGTCAACAAGTAGCAATTAAGCGTTTTGGACAAATTGTTCAGGTAGAATCTAATCCTGGAATCTATTTCAAGGCGCCCTTTATCGATAAGATGATCATTGTTGATAATCGGTTATTGCGTTACGATGTTCCTACACAATCTGTACAGGTTCGTGGTGGTGCGTATTATGAGGTGGATGCGTTCTTTATTTACCGTATTACAGATCCTAAGTTGTTTTTACAGCGCATTGCTTCTGGGCGTCCACAAATTGCGGCACGTGAAAACCTTGCACCACGGTTTATTGACGCTTTGCGTGCTGTTTATGGTAAGCGAGAATTTAAAGCAGCCTTATCGGATGAACGAGGCGCGATGATGGCTGAAGTACAGAAGCAATTTTCTGTAGATGCAGGCTCGTTGGGTATTACCATTGTTGATGTGCGTATTCGTAAAACCGATTTGACTGATGCTGTTTCAGAAGATGTCTATCGGCAAATGGCAGCTGAACGTGAAGCTGCTGCGGAAAATATCCGGGCTCGTGGTCAGCAGGAGCGAGATCGTATTGTGGCAGAAGCTAATCGTGAATATGAAGAAATTGTAGCAGCTGCAAAGCGTGATGCTGAAATTACCCGTGGTGAAGGTCAAGCTGAAAGTATTCGTCTTTTATTGAATGCGAGGGAGGCTAATCCGTCTTTTTACGATTTTTGGTTGGCGATGGAACAATACAAGAATTTAGAGAAAACACCGATGGTAATTTCTCCAAATGAGGATTTCTTTTTCTATTTTCGTAATCCGCCGCAGGCAAATAAAGCATTCTTACCGACAATGAATACTGGCCTCAGTAAAACTGATCCAAAATCGGGAGAGAATAGATAAAATAATGGATTGCAGATACGAGATTTTGCATGAAAAGAATGATCTGTGACCATTTTCTTTTATGGTAAAAGTGGTAGAGAGTATCGAGCCGTGCTGGTTTTACGTAGATAAATTTAGTGGGGCTCTTTGCATCTTTGATTAAAGGCATGTCATGGATAGAAGTATCGTGAGTAAAAATACGTTTTTAAAGTTTTTTATCACAAGAGTTGTTTTTTGTGTGACTTTGTTTCTATCAGGATCAGTGAGTTTGTCTTGGGGAGCCGAGACAAGCAAGGCATTGCTTTCTATTCCTGATTTAGCTTCTGAGCTTTTGGAAACAGTTGTGAATATTTCCACGGCGCAGACTGTTGAAGGAACAGAACAGGATGCAAACACCTCGGTACCCGTTATCCCAAAAGATTCATTGCTGGAGGAATATTTCAGTGATTTTTTTACACCCAAGGATGGTCAAAAAGATAGTCAATTTCAAAAGGTGCGTTCTTTAGGCTCTGGTTTTGTGATTGATGCGCAAAAAGGGATTATTGTTACAAATTATCATGTTATTGTAGATGCTGATGATATTGAAGTTAATTTTACGGATGGTACAAAACTAAAGGCAAAGCTTCTTGGAAAGGATAGCAAAACTGATTTGGCGTTGCTTCAAGTCGATGCAGGAAGTAAAAAATTAAAAGCTGTGCGTTTTGGTGACTCAGAAAAAGCACGTATTGGTGACTGGGTTATGGCTATTGGTAATCCTTATGGTTTTGGTGGAAGTGTGACGGTTGGTATTATTTCTGCACGTAACCGTGATCTTAATGCTGGTCCCTATGATAATTTTATTCAAACAGATGCAGCAATTAATCGGGGAAATTCTGGTGGGCCGTTATTTGATAGAAATGGTGAAGTCATTGGCATTAATACAGCAATTGTTTCACCTTCGGGAGGATCTATCGGTATTGGATTTGCTATTCCATCGGATATGGCTCTTTCTGTTATTAATCAATTGCGTGATTTTGGAGAAATAAGGCGTGGTTGGTTGGCTATTCGTATTCAGCCGGTAACAGAGGATATTGCAAAAAGTTTAAAATTGGACAATGCTGTGGGAGCATTGGTAGCTGGTAAAATAGAACAGACGGAAGAAAATAATGTAGATAATAGCCAGTTACAAACTGGAGATGTTATTCTTTCCTTTGGTAATTCCAAAATTAAGCATGCACGTGATTTGCCGCGTTTAGTTGCAGAAAGTTCAGAAGGAAAAGTGGTGGACGTTACTATTTTACGCAATGGGCAAGAAGCAACAGTAAAAGTTAAGCTTGGACGTTTGATTGAAACAGATCCAAATGAAGATACAGAAGAAGTTGATGATAAAAAAAATCAAGATCTGTCGAAAAACGCGACAATGCAATTTATGGGAATGACGTTATCTGAACTGACAGAGGATTTGCGTCATCGTTATTCAATTTCAGATAAACTTCGAGGACTAGTGGTGACATCTGTTGCACAAAATAGTGCAGCGGATAAAAAGCGTATTCGCGTTGGTGAAGTGATTGTTGATATCAATCAGAGTTCTATCACAACAATTGATGAGGCTAAAAAACGTATTCATAAATTACGTGAAGCTGGACGCAAAAATGCTCTATTTATTGTAGCGCGTCCAGATGGAGAGTTACGGTTCGTAACGCTCCTAATGGATTGATCCTTAAAAAATTATTTTTTGTTTTTTATCAGCCTTAGTGTGTGGGATATTTTGCAAGTCAGCCATGTGATGTCCAATATTTCTCAAGCTCATTTCACGATAGAGAGCATGGGGTGTGCAATATAAAATCCATTGGAAATCATTATATCTTTATGCTGAATATCAAAGTATAAATTGGTGTCATCATAGTATTTTTCAGTTCTCAATATTGTAACAGCCTAGACTTTGAAATGCTGCATAAGAGATATTGGTACACCTTTCTTAAGTCCATTTTTATCTCTGCTTGTGATGCGCACGTAAATGGTATTGATATGATACTTTATGAGGCTCTTATTATAAACCGGCGTAGCATGCTATTTTTATAGGAAAAAATAAAGCTATTTGATTGTATAGATTAAACTTAGTATTATTTTCATAAATGATGACAAAGAGTATATTTTTAATGGCCTTAACGGACAGAATTATTATAGCTGTGGTTTGTTATTGAATTATGATAGCAAAAAATGCTTGGAAATTCCTTTGGTGTTGTTATTAAGTCCATTTTTTCTTTTTTATAAGTTTCATAAGGGGCTTTGTCTTAAGGGGAATTTGTGTTCGTATTTTTGTTTGAAGTATTTACTCTATGATAATGGAGAGAAAATACAGGAAGGCTTTGGGGGTGTCTGCATGTTGCAATAAGTTATTGATTGGGAGAAATTGCTATTCATGACACAGAGAACAGTTACATTAATAGCAGGGCCAACGGCAAGTGGGAAGTCAGAACTTGCCTTGCAAATGGCTCAAGAAAAAAATGCTCTCATTATTAATACTGATTCAATGCAGGTTTATAATGTTTTAAATATTTTAACGGCACGGCCGGGGGAGGCTTATACCGCGATTGTTCCCCATTATCTTTATGGTCATGTGAGTCCTATTTTGAATTATTCAGTAGGGCAATGGTTGTGTGATGTCGAGAAGCTATTGACTACTTTTTCTTTAAGATCAGTTATTTTTGTTGGTGGGACAGGACTTTATTTTCGTGCTCTTTTAGAGGGGATTTCGGAAATCCCTCATGTTCCAGATGTTGTGCGGCAGAAATGGCGTTTGCTGCTTGATAAAGAGGGACCTGAAAGTCTTTATCGCCAGTTGTTGCAGATTGATGCTGTTGTTGCTGAAAAAATTTCTTCGCACGATAGACAGCGTATTGTCCGTGCTTTGGAAGTTTATGATGCAACCGGTAAGACGCTCAGTTGGTGGCAGAAACAAAAAACAACACCTCTCATTGCGCCGAATTTGACCGAAAAAATTCTTCTCATGCCACCACGTTCTCTGCTTTATGAACGTATTCATAAACGCTTGGATTCTATGATTGAAAGAGGAGCTTTAGAAGAAGTGGTGGCTATGAAAAAACTTAAACTTTCCCCTTCTTTACCAGCAATGAAGGCTATTGGTATACCTGAATTTATGGCTTATTTGGATGGATATAGAAGCTTTGAGAATGCTCTTGAAGCGGTAAAAATACAAACGAGGAGATATGCAAAAAGACAAATGACATGGTTTCGTAATCAATTTGATGAAGAATGGATGCTTACTTTTTGATAAAAGAGTTAGAGCTTTGCAAAGAAACTTATCGAAAGATAAAAGATAATTCGTGAAAAAGAAATTTTTTAGAAAATATAATTTTTTATTGACGAATGGTATCAATGGAATTAGAAATCTCTCTACAAGGAATTTTTTATATATTTTATACGTTGGAATAATGGGGGTAATCATACAGTATGTGTTGTGTAATGGGCTCCTTTGGGGGCTTTTTTTATGGGCTCCGTTAGGGGCTTTTTTATTGTCCTATAAAGTAGGTGAGTGGGAAAAATGAGAAATGATCCAAGAAAGCAAGAGAGTGCAGATGGAAAAATAATGTCTGGCGCTGAAATAGTGGTTCAAGCTCTTATAGATCAAGGCGTTGAACATATTTTTGGTTATCCTGGTGGGGCTGTTTTGCCTATTTTTGATGTTCTTTATCACCAAGATACACTCCAGCATATTTTGGTGCGCCATGAACAAGCCGCAGGGCATGCAGCTGAAGGCTATGCACGCAGCACAGGGAAGGTAGGGGTTATGCTTGTGACTTCTGGTCCAGGGGCAACGAATGCTGTTACACCTTTGCAAGATGCTCTTATGGATTCGATACCTCTTATTTGTTTTTCTGGGCAGGTGTCAACAACGGTGATTGGAACAAATGCTTTTCAAGAGGCTGATACAGTTGGAATTACAAAGCCTTGTACGAAGCGTAATTGGCTGGTTAAAAATGTCAATGATCTTGCGGCTATTATTCATGAAGCTTTTTTTCTTGCTCAATCAGGTCGTCCTGGGCCGGTTTTGATTGATATTCCTAAGGATGTTCAATTTGCTTCAGGATTTTATAGAGCACCTCAAGTTCAGGAGTCTTTACATTCTTTTCCATCGTTGAAAGGGAATACTAAGGCTATTGAATCTGCCGTTTCTCTTTTAGTTGAGGCAAAACGCCCTATTATTTATTCTGGTGGTGGTGTTATTTCATCGGGGATGAAAGCTATACAGCTTTTACGTAATTTGGTTCAATTGGGGGATTTTCCGATTACTTCAACTTTAATGGGACTTGGTGCTTATCCTGCTTCCGGTAAAAATTGGCTTGGAATGCTTGGAATGCATGGAACCTATGAGGCTAATATGGCCATGCATGATTGTGATGTCATGTTAGCTGTTGGAGCACGATTTGATGATCGTATCACCGGGCGCCTTGATGCATTTGCACCTCATGCGCGTATTATTCATATTGATATTGACCCTTCTTCTATCAATAAAATTGTAAAAGCAGAAGTTCCAATTATTGGTGATGTGGCTTGTGTTTTAGGAGATATGACGCAACTCTTAAAGATACAGCAACCAGCGTTTAACAGTGAAGTCCGTGAGGCGTGGTGGACGCAAATTAACCGTTGGAAAGCTCGTAATTCATTGGCATATGCGGAGAAAAAAGATGTCATTATGCCGCAATATGCTCTTGAACGGCTGTATGCTTTTACCAAAGATGCGAATGCTTATATTACAACGGATGTCGGGCAGCATCAGATGTGGGCAGCGCAGTATTATCATTTTGATGAACCAAAACATTGGATGACTTCTGGTGGTCTTGGAACGATGGGGTATGGTTTACCTGCTGCTATAGGTGTTCAAATAGCGCATCCTGATGCGCTTGTTGTGTGTATTTCTGGTGATGCCTCCATTCAGATGAATATTCAAGAGCTTGCAACAGCTATTCAGCATGACGCACCGGTGAAAATTTTTATTTTAAATAATCAGTATATGGGAATGGTCCGCCAGTGGCAGCAATTGCTGCATGGTAATCGTCTTTCTCATTCTTATACGGAATCTATGCCTGACTTTGTGAAATTGGCACAAGCTTATGGAGCCGTGGGAATTCATTGTTCAAAACCCGATGAACTTGATGATAAAATTCAGCAGATGATTGACTGTGATAAGCCTGTTCTTTTTGATTGTCGTGTTTATCATTTAGAAAACTGTTTTCCTATGATCCCATCGGGATGTGCTCATAATGAGATGTTATTACCCGATGAGGCAAGCGAAGAAGCTATTGCAAATGCTATTTCTTCCGAGGGAAAGATTCTTGTATAAAATGAATATGTTAACAAAATGGTGAAGGATGGTGATGATGAAGTCTTTGGAGTCTTCATCTCTGTCTCTTCTTTGTGGAGAGTTCCTATTATCCTTAGAGCTCATTTTATGATTTTCATTCTTTGTTTAAAGACATGGGGTGTATTATTATTTGTTCATCTAAAAAATGTTATAAGTCGTGTGCACAATTATGTTTGAATTTATTTGTACACGATGTTTGTTTTTTAATTCATATGTTCACATTAATAGCTATTTCGTTGCATTTTTTAGATAATACATTGAATTATCTGTTATAAATTAATTATGTTGTCTCATATATGAAAGATTCCATCGTGCAAGAAAAAAAGCCACAGTGCTTGAAGGGTGCAACCATGCAAGCCGTTATGCCTATGAAAACAATAGAAAAGTTTGTTACTATGTTTTGGTTTTGCATTATGAAATTACTCCAAATAGCTCTTTCAGGGGCTTGATAGGAAAATCCCCCTAGCGGTTTGAAAGGAAGGAAAAAAATAACAAAAATCAAATGCAGCCATAGAAAACCAATAGGTCACCATAGCTTATAATCAGGTATGATTATGCGGGAGAAACCTATACATATGAGATGTATCGTCAATATATAAACCAGAATAATACTCAACATCATATCATTATCAGGATATTAACATTGAAAATTAAATATTCTTTCTTTTATTTGTTCTATATATCTATGATTCCATAAATCTGCAGACACAAACACTCTTTGAATCCACCGCATTGGATTTTCATAACTATCAAATGATCCAAAAAATTTATCTCTAGAGTGTAGGGCCATTCAGTTATCAATGTATAATAATCTTCCTGGTTGTACATCAATTCCAAAAGATACAGCCTTAATAGCTTCATAAAAATGATCTGAAGCTTTCTTGGCTTTTTTTGACTGTGGCTCTAACATGCCTGGATAAAAAACAGCGCTGATATCTGGGAATTCACCGTCCCCTTGAACTAGGGGCACTTTACTTGTAGAGGTTACCCCATTTTTTCTCCATCTATAGGGAACATTAATTATATATAAATTATCCCTTAAGCTCCTCAAATCCTCCTCACTTAAAAGTTTTAAAGCTAGACGTGCATCAGATATTCTCGTTAACGGACCATCAACACCATTGCGAACACCAGATAAAAGTATCCCCTTTAGGAGATAAATTTAAATTCCGTTATAAATTTTAGTGCAGCATTTTCATGTGAAAATCTAACTCAACTTCAGATCCTAATCCTGTATAATCTTTTTTATTATCCTCTAAAGGAACTAGGTTATTTACTATATGTTCGCCTTCAAACTTAATTGAATAAGGCTCTCCGATCAATAAAGAAAACATCATAATTAAATTTTCGCTAATATAGCCACTTTTACAAGACGCATCTAAATTGTAAGGATTAGGTGACATATTAATTTGTCTATCAACAGGAAGGTTTTCAAAGATTAAATATGGTCTAGGGGTAATAGACACCTTTTGGTTCATAAGAATTGTCAATATTCTATGTGGTAGCAGCGAAAATGCTATTTTTTTAACTCAACCGAATATTCAATACCACCGTATGGATCATAAATAACATGGTCTAAAGCCTCTCAAAGTTTGTCTCTTTATTGCTCAACTAAAAAGTATTTTCCATTTATCATTATAATTTCCCCCAATTATATTTCCCTACTTTTTTATTAAAAAAGTGAAAAAACAATAATTAAAATCAGCCATGTTAGTAAATAAGTGTCTGTAAAATCTTGGATTAATCCAAATAATGGTGGAGTAGTAATAATTGCGATTTGATTTACAGATATTGCTAAACCCAGAGAAAACACAACGCTTTCTTTCGGCTTAAGAGTCTACAATATAAGCAGCCCAAGGGCCATACCATTCCATTCCCAAAAAACTAACCAAGCAGATAAAATAGTTAAATAAATTATGGATCCACTTATGCCCAAAATTAATATTAAAAATCCAAAAACGACTGCAATCATGCAAAACAAGACAGGAAAAAATTGTCCTTTTTTACAATGATCACACTACGCTGCTAAAATAATTCTTCCTAAGGCACCAGAAGCCTGTGAAACAAAAAATAAATAAGCACTTTTATCTAGAGACAGGTGATAGATTCTATAAAAATAGATCGTTATAAAAATGGTTAAAACATATTGAACGATCACAAGTGAAACGCTTGGAAAAATAATATTCTTCATATGAGGCGCAGCCAACAGTGCAAGACGAGATCTTACATTTGCATAGAACGAAATTCTTGCCTTGCTTTTTGGAACGATAGCGATAACTTTTGCTGGTGAGTGATAAAAAATAATAAATATACATCCCCCTAAAAAAGAAACTATGGCACCGACCAAAACGCACCTTGTATGCCATAGACAAGCACACTAGCAGGAAGAACTATTCCAGCTAATGCCCCCACAACCTAATGTTAACCCCGCCTGCCTTATTCCCATTGCAAATCCGCGCTGCGATTGTGGAAACCATGAAGAAACAGATTTAGCGCCACCGGGTTGAGCAGAACTATAAAATTCCCCTATAATTAGCAAACAAACCAAAAGGGAAATATAGTTATCTGCGATTGCTCCCAACAAAAGAACGACAGAAACGCCGACCGCGCCAACTCCAACAATATAGCGCTCGTTAAACTTGTCTAGTAATTCGTCAGCTACAAGTAAGCCAATAATAGGTAGGAATTGCGCTGCTGAAGACAGCAAACCTATTTGAGAGTCACTAAGCGAGAAATCCTTCTTAAAAAATTCAGCTAAAGGACCAATCCCTTGAACAAAGAAGCAGGCTGATGCTTGAGCGATCGTGGCAACAAGCAATATAATCCATCTATAATAATTTTTTCCTATAAATTTATTATTGCTCACTCCGCCCCCCTCCAATTAAAGTGTATTCCAATAAAGTGGCCTTTTTTAATGATTGCAATAATAAATTGTGTATTTTATGCTGATTACATAAAAATCTGTCCATACTATTGGTATTAATATGAAAACTAAGGAATATGCTTAATTTAAGGAAATAAGCTATTATGTGTCGTGCAAATTTGATACGCTAGCGATATAAGATAAATTTTACAAACATTGGCTCAGCCGGCATTAAGCGCTCTTCATAAAAGATGCTATATTTTGGCAAGCTTTTTCAATATAATTCTCAAAGCTTTCTTCAGTCACATAGCCCAGATGTGGCGTGCAAAGAACTCTATCTGATTGCAATAATTTGCTCCCATATACTGGCTCGCTGTCATAAACATCCAGTGCAAAGTAAGTTGAATTTTCCAAACTTAGTATTTTTTCTATCGCCCCTTTTTCAACCAAAGCTGAACGCGCTGTGTTAACAAAAATAGCATGTGGTTTCATGCTCAATAGATCATCTAATTTTATGATTTCTCTGGTTTTATCGCTTAAACGTAAATGTACGGATATAATGTCAGGACGTGTAAAAAATTCATCTTTTGAATGCGTAAAATGATAACCTAAATTTTTTGCTTCTTGCGTTGAACGCTCGCTCCCATAAACTAAAATGGACATGCCAAAAGCTTGAGCATATTGAGCAACCATTTTACCAATACGCCCAAACCCGAATATTCCAAGAGTAGCCCCTTTCATTTGGTTGCCAAATGTTGTTTGCCAGCGTCCTTTTTTCATATCAGACACAGATTTATAGAGTTTTCTACGCGCAGACATAATTAAGAGCCAGGCAAATTCAGCAGCAGAAGTTGGATCTCCACCACCGTCTAATATTTCAATTCCTAAGTCTCTACAAGCTTCTATATCAATATGTGAACCTATAGGGCCTGTTTGGCAGATTAATTTTAAATTTGGCAGTTTCAGGAGAAGATTTCTATCAACTATAGTCCGCTCTCTAATTAAGATAAGAATATCTATCTCTTTGAGCTTATCTTCTAAATTACATTCTTTAGCTAAATTATTTATAACCAGCACTTCATGCGATTTCATTAATTTTGTAATAGACTGTAATGTTAGAGTGGCTTTTTGATAGTCATCTGGAATTAATATTTTCAATTTAAACCTTCCGTTTCATTCATCAATATTTGAGCTCATTATTTCATTTCTAAAACAACCAAAAAGCAATCTCATCGCTGATATTTTGACATAACACCAAGCCTATTAACAAATTATACCCCTTGATTTATTGTTATTTCTAGCAACGGTAACAAATAATAATTAAATCAAAAAGTTATATTTGTAGTAAGGGATTAGGTGCTTATTGATTCTATTATGTTTTTTTATCTCTATCCCTAACTTTTTTGGAGCTTTTGTATCGATTCAAGGGAGAGTTTTTTGCGATCTGCGCTCTTGGTATAAAGAGATGCCATACTGTCATTTGTCCAGCCAAAGAGTGCTTTCAATTGTGATACTGTTGCACCAGAGTTAGCTGCGCGTGTTGCTGCTAATTTTCTTAAGCCATGCGCTGATTTTTTGATACCTGCTTGGGTACAAGCATTATAAAATGTAATTCCGAAGCTTTTTTTGGGTATTTTTTTCCCGCGTTTACCACAAATGAATGTTTCTTCTCCAATAGGACCAACTTCAAGCGTTTTGGCTAATTCCGGTAAAATAGGTAGAAAGACATCTGTTTTAAATTGGCTCTTTTCTGTTTTGATGTGAATGATATTATCTTTGACGTCTTTCCAGCCAATGCGGACCGCATCACCACGACGCAGACCCGTATATAAAAGAACATCAATCCAAACACGTTCATGGGTACCATGTGACCAGCGTTGGTAATATTTTTCAACATCTTCTTCTGTCCAAACGGGAAAGCCCTCTTTATTTTTAAGAGGAGGTCTTGTGATACCTAAAGTAGGGTTGCTTTCCAAAAGTCCGTGTTCAATTGCCCATTTAAAAAGCCCATTTAGGGATTGTAGAAAGTCTCTAGCCATTGCTGGTGTTTCTTTGCGCCGTTCAACACCGGCTATGATATGTTTCTTTTCGATTGCTTGGTATGAAATGTGACCTATAGTATCGCACACTTTCATAAGAGTGTATTCTCTTTGTTTCTTTGTGGCTTTAGCGAGGTTATGCCAATTGGAGCTATTAAAATACTGTTTAAGGAGCCATGCGAATGAACCTTCGACTAGCTTACCAGTTTTTGATTTAGGAAGTATAAGCCCTTGTAACTCGGCAAGTGCGCTTTTGTAGTTGTCAACAAACTCTTGCGTTCCATAGGTACCGCGTATTCTAATACGTGGTCCATGACCAATACGTACATACCATATAATTTTACCATGACGTGTGACTTCTTTGACAAGATGAGGAGGACGTGGTTTTGGCATGGTATTTTACATCTTAAAGAGTGCGGTTTCGTAATATTCATTCTTTGACAA
>NZ_JBHIOU010000007.1:0-121924 GCF_042195705.1 Bartonella sp. AP72JLCBS
AAGCTATCCTCTGCATTATTGATCAGGACATCGTTGCTGGCTTTCAGCCCTACCTTGCCATCAGCCGCAATGGAACTACCTGTAATGCTAAGATCATGCGGTTTGCCATCCTGCCCTGCAATGACAGTGGTGTCACCTCCCGATTTTATCGAAGAGCCAACCGCATGAGAGGCTTGCATATCCACTTTCGTGTTTTTGGCGCGAAGATGATACTCCATCTCATCGTTTCTCACCCCTATTGTTATCTCCCCTTGGGCGCCAAGAGCAACATTACCCTTGGCATCTATATCGGAAGCAGCCATATGGATATCGCCACCCGATAGAACAGTGGTCTCTTTTCCAGAACTTAAATGAGAGCCATTGTGCAAGGCAACATGAGATGTTTGATCCCCGCGATGGCTATTGGCACTGTTGCGTGTGGCATCAATAGAAACATTCCTCTCAGCCTGCAAGAGAAGTTTATCCGTTGCTTGAACATCAGAGCCTAGAATATTCAAATCTTTTCCAGGGACATAAGTGAGCTTGATATACTTTGAAAAATATTTCTTTAAAACAAATGTGTGAATACACAACAACAAATGTATTCCGTTGGGGCGTTCTGTTTTGCATGAGGAGTATGATCCCATTAAAAATGAAGAGATTAAGAGAAATAAAATAGAGAGATAATAAAATAAAGGCCCCGTTAAACGAGGCCTTAGTATTTTTTGTGCTGATAATTTCATTTTTACGAAATTAGAATTTGTAAGCGACACCTACACGGAAGTCATTGGTTTTGTAGTTGAATTCACGTGTATCGTTGGCGAATTTCTTTTTACCAAAATCGGAGTAACGGTATTCTGCACGTAAAAGAACGTTGTCGGTCATTGCAAAGTCAACACCGCCGCCAATAGTGAAACCAACCATTGTCTTCGTGTCATCAGCCCAAGTACCACCAGTCAAATCTACATTTTGCTTAACTGATGGGTTTTCAACCACACCAGCTTTCTGTTCAACTTTAACTCTCTCTCCTTTTCCTGTAACTGATTGAATACCCTGTACCTGCGCATAGGCAATACCACCAGCAACATAAGGCATAATGCGGTCAACAGCAGCAAAACCGATACGAACGCGTGTAGCACCAGACCATTTTTCTTTGTAACTGTGCTTTTCCGTTACCTTGTCGCCTTTTTCAAACTGTTGCTGACCTTTTAATTCAACCTTAGCTTTTTCAAGGGCAGCATTAAAATCTGCTGCATTTTTTTCAGTAAGAGTCAATTCACGGGCTGTTTTTGATTCTTCACGGTCTGCCCAAACTGCATCGGTTTCAACACCGAGAATGAGACCATTTCCAAGGTCTACGTTAGATCCGGCATAAATCCCACCCATGAAACCAGAAGGACTAGGTGTGTTATCTTTTTTGACAAGTTCTTTATCTTCTCCTGGAATAGTTACTTTAGTTTTACTCGAAAAGTTACCAACTTGACCACCAAGATAAAAGCCTGTCCAAGAAAACGAAGGGGCTGCTGCGATAACTGCTGGGGCTGTTTCACGAGGGATCACCACGTCAGCAGCTTGTGCTGCAGAAGCTGAAATTAAAGCGGCAATAGAAGTTGCTATTAAAGATTTTGTATTCATAATTTTGCTCCTAAATTAACTATAAAACGACCTTACAAGATTATAAATAGAAAAGCTGTAGTAAAAATGTCACAATCACACAAATAAACCCCAGAAAAACAGTGTTTTGATCAAAGTCAAGATCTCTTGAAAATTTAATTTTTTATTAATACTTTTTATTCATAATTGCACTTTTGATGAGATTAGAACTTGTAAGCGACACCTACGTGAAAGTCATTGGTTGTGTAGCCTAGTTTAAGGTAATACTTTTTATATTCCTTCTTACCAAAGTCTGAGTAACGGTACTCCGCACGAAGCAGAACATGATCTGTCATCGCGAAATCTATACCACCACCAAGGGTGAAACCCTCCATCGTTTTTATTTTATCAAATACTGTAGCAGAAACTTCTTTACTTGGCTTACCCATTTGCCAATTTTTTTTGTTCCTGAAACTTTACCAACACCTTGTATTTGCGCATAAGCAATACCATCGCAAGATAAGGCATAATACTGTCAGCGACAGAAAAACCAACACAAACCCGTGTTGCACCAGACCTTTTTTCTTTGAAACCAATGCGATACACTGCTGTGTCACCCTTTTGAAACTTTTTATTTTCATCCAATGTAACACCAGCAATGCAACACCAGCATCTTCAAATTCATCATTAAAATCATTAAATTCATCAATCACAAGAATCTTTGAGACCGTCTTCGTCTCTCCTCAGTCTGCCCAGACTGCATCGGGTTCAACACCTAGGACATTTCTAAGATCTACGTTGAAACCTAAAATAAATACCACCTATGAAACCTGAAGGCTTAGGTAGTGCATCTTTATCTGAAGTTTTTTTCTTTTGTCTCTAAATCAAATACATAAACTTTGACTTGAAAAGTTGCCAACTTGACCACCAAGATAAAAACCTGTCTAAAAAAACGAAAGAGCTATGATAACTGTTGGAGCTTTTTTACGAGGAATGACAATATCAGCAGCTTGTGCCGCAGAAGCTGTAGTCATAGCGATAACAAAAGTTGTTACTGAAGATTTTATATTCGTAAACTTTGCTCCTCATTTATTTACGAGCACAGTATTATACGACTACAAAAAAAAACGCTGTAGTAAAATGATACAATCATAGGAAACGAAAGCTGACGCAAGATAAAGTCATTTCATAACTTCACGTTTCACAAGAAATTGTAAGTTATGAATACGTATAATTCATTGATTTTACCGCGTAATTATTGCCTGTCGTTTATAAAAATCTTTTTAAGGAAATCTGAATAATATCTTTTACACCGCCAATAAATATGGAGTGTGTAATAATATAACAATAGAAAAATAACAGAGGCTCCGTCTTTAACAGAGCCTCATGACAATTTATTTTATCTTCATCATTTCGTTGTTGACGAAATTAGAATTTGTATGCAACACCTACACGGAAATCATTGGTTTTGTAAGCTATTTTATCCCCGTCCTTTACAAATGCTTTTTTACCAAAGTCTGAGTAACGGTATTCTGCACGCAACAGAACATTGTCTGTCATTGCAAAGTCAATACCACCACCTACAGTGAAACCAACCATCGTTTTCGTTTCATCAAACACTTTAGCAGAAGCGATTTCGGCACCATCAGCTCCTTCCGCCTTAAGAGAATCGACTATCTGGAGCTGCGTATAAGCAATACCACCAGCAACATAAGGCATAATGCGATCAACGGCTGCAAAACCAACACGAACGCGTGTTGCACCAGACCATTTTTCTTTTATAGAGGTGCTATCTACACGTTTGTCAGTCGCCGCGATACCAGTAATAGTTTTTCCTGTAGCAGGTGTAGCTTTCGCTGCTATAAGCTCATCTTTGAAAGCATCAAGGCCAATTGCTCCAATGACTGCTGAATGCGCTTTTGAATCTTCGCGGTCAGCCCAGACGGCATCAGTTTCAACACCTAGAATGAGGCCATTTCCAAGATCCACGTTAGAACCTACATAAATACCCCCCATGAAACCGGAAGGCTTAGGTGTCCAGTCTTTATCTGTAATTTTCTTTTTTGTTTCTGAATCATATTCATCAACTTTACCTGAAAAGTTACCAACTTGACCACCGATATAAAAGCCTGTCCAAGAAAATGAAGGGGCTGCTGCGATGACTGCTGGGGCTGTTTCATGAGGGATGACAACATCAGCAGCTTGTGCTGCAGAAGCTGCCGCTATAGCGATAACAGAAGTTGTTACTAAAGATTTTATATTCATAAACTTTGCTCCTAATTTATTTATGAGCACAGTGCTACAAGATTACAGAAAGAAAAGCTGTAGTAAAAATGATACAGTCACAGAAAATGGAGGGCACATCCCAGACAAAATTGCTTCATAGCTTGATTTTGTACGAGAAACCTAAAGATTATATATAAATAACTTATTGATTTTTAAATGTAATTTTTGTTTGTTGTCTATGAATTTTTTTAAGAAAATCTGAATAATATCTTTTCACATCCACAATAAATTATGTATTGTGTGATAATATAGCAACAAAGAATAACAGAGGCTCGGTCAAAGACAGAGCCTCTTCGTTATTTAACTTACCATCTATTAAAATTTGTAAGCAACACCAACTCGGAAATCATTGGTTTTGTAAGATGTCTCATATTTATCATTTGAGAATTTCTTTTTACCAAAATCTGAGTAACGATATTCCGCACGTACAATAATATTATTGGTCATTGCTAAATCAACACCAGCACCAAGGGTGTAACCAACAAGGGTCTTTGTTTCATCAGACAGAGTACCAGAAGCGATTACTTTGTCTGAATCTTTATCTGTTATTGAAATCAACGCACTATCTTGAAGCTGTGTATAAGCGATACCACCAGCAACATAAGGCATAATGCGTTCAGCTGCAAAACCAATACGCACGCGCGTTGCACCAGCCCACTTTTCTTTAAAAGTGAAACTGTGGGTTCGTTTAGCACCAGGTTTAAGCGCATCTTTACCAATATTAATTGCAGCGTCTTTTAATACCTTGTTAATATAATTGATGTGTTCTGGGGCAATGACATATGTTTTTCCTGTCTTCGTGTCATCTTTATTAGACCACATGATATCTGTATCAACACCTAGAATAAGGCCATTACCAAGATCAACGTTGGAACCTGCATAAAGACCACCCATGAAACCAGATAGTTTAGGCAAAAGGTCATCAGGCGCTGGAATCTTGTTTCCATTACTGAGAATATCCATTTTCGTTTTACCCGAAAAACCACCAATCTGTCCCCCAACATAAAAACCTGTCCAAGAAAAAGTTGGAGCAACAATAACGGGAGCAACAGGTGTTGGTCTTGGGGGAACAATAACATCTGCTGCTTGTGCTGCTGAAGCTGAAACAAAAGCGAAAGCAGAAGCTGTTATTAACCATTTCATATTCATATTTTCTCTCCATAGCTGAATATTTATTTGAACACACCGTTTCATATAGAGCCCCATCTTCAGATATCTGTAGCAAAAATGATACACTTATAAAAAAAACAAAAAGCCAATCAAAGTACCCTTAATTGCTTGATCTGTAATAATGAGAATAAAACTATGCCCATGCACAAATGATCTCTTTTCCTCACGTTTTCTCTCCTTTATCATTTTGAAAAAAAACTGCGCCACAGTACCCTCCGTGTAAAGCGTGTGCTATTGACATAAAAATATAATATATTGATTTATAATGAAAAAATATCTTTTATATTAATTTGTCTGCAATATTGACGATGCTCTTATCTTAAGCCTTTTTATACTAAAACCCCCCAGCACCTCACAAACGAGCAAGTGTGTGAATAAATAAAACTATTTAAAAGCTAGAATGGCTCCTATTAATATTCTCAATATTATAACAATGAAGACTGTTACAATATTGAGAGCAGCTAAATGTAACAGTTCCATTTAAATTCATACAAACAACGTTTTTAGCTTCATCCTTCGTATAACCAAATGTGAATAGCTCTTTGATTATTTTTTCATCATTGTAAAGAATGCTTGTACCCGACAGAACAAGATCTTCACTACCCCATGAACTGCAATAAAATTACATGTAATTTCATCACGCTTGCTCTTTGTTTTTAATTTAGGAATTTATTCCTTTTTGACATATTTACGCTTCTGCTTAACTTTCTAGAAAATCTTTTCCAGAGCTTTAGCCCTATTTGTAGGCTATCATTTCATACTCTTTTTAGCTAAATTGAAAAAAATACCTAAAGACAGACAACCGGTATGATAAACATTAAAACTTATATAGAAATCTCCTTAAAGCTGAAAAAACGAGAAATCTTTCTTAAAGTTTTCACACCACACCTTGCTTTAGAAATCATGAATTTGGCAGAAAAAATATCCCTCTTTTTCAACTTCAAAGCATATATTATACTTCTTGATGTTGTTTTTTCACTTTTTAAAAACTCATTGGACCTCGTGCAAATAGGTTTGGCCGTCCTTTTTTCCCTGGTCTTCTTTTAGGATAATGATCTCTTTTTTTACTAGAATGTAACACAGGTACTAACTTAGCTGCTGTTATGCTTTCGCTGTTATTTGTGCAAGAAAGTTCTATCTGAAAAACTTCAGATAATAACTTGCTAAGCTGTTCACCAGTAAAAAAACCTATTGGAGGAACAGCCGAAGATGCTCTCTGTATAAGGTTTTGAGACGCTAAAAAACTTGCACCTTGAGCCATAGAGATTGAAGCAAAAGTAGCAAAAGCTGTAATAAAATATTTTATGTTCATAAATTTAACCTCATCAAATATTCATAATGGATTTTATCTAGTGCCTTCATTGCAAATTTCTAGAGAAAAATAATATGTTTATAGATAAAAAGTGAAAATCCTTAAAAATAAAGCTTGGAGCATTTTTCTTTTAAAATAAAAGCAAATTGCCCTGCTCTGCCAACATAGAAATTACTTATTGAGCAATAAATAAAGGCACGAAGTATCGTCTGAAAATAATAAACTATATGAACTTCATATAATATACTGATTTATAATGCTAATTTAGCGTTATTCATATTGACTGAGAACCCTAAATACCATAAGATTCTCTCCTTCAAAATCTTTTTCATGTTGAATCAATCAAAACCATTTGTTTGCACGTTACAAGTTGGAAGAGCTGTGTGGATAAAAACACTAAAAAGACTAAAAATGTCTCTTATGAACCGTCTCAAGTGCTAAGGACTTACACAACATTGGGAATTGGCACAGTTGTGTGGATGGTAGCGGCTTGTTACTCCATAAGCATAAAGATGGTAGTGTTCAATAGATTTTATATTGGTATTGGAAGCTTTATTGTTATATCTTTTATGAGCGCCACCGTAAAATGAACTTGGGTGTCGGTTTCTTTACAAAAAGCACATGAATTAGCAACACAAATATATTCCGTTTAGGGCGTTCTATTTTACACGAAGAACATAAATCCATTAAAAACATGAGGCAATGCGTAATCTCTATTATTTAACAGACATTGCTTTAAATACTTTTGAAAGTCGTAAAGCAGAATTAAAAATGATGGTAAAGATGAGATTTGGTTTTTACATTTACACATTCATATTCTCCCCCAATTAGGCTGTATACCGGTTTCAGAGATTTAAGTCTTCCAACCTACCGTATGTTTCCAGCCTCTCCTCAAAATTGCTTTGTTTCAAATAAAAGCTGTTACAAAAATAAAAAATATGGATTCGCAAAAGTACTTTTATTGCCTAAACTTCAAATGAAATAGCACTTAAGAATTTATTATAATTCTTATCAGAAAAGATGAGAGGATAAAACGCCCATAATGTACAAGCATTTTGTCCTCTCACATCAATAATTAACTCTATTTAAAAGCCAATTTTAAAGTTAGCTATGCGCAAAAATATCAACTTCCGCCCATCCTAAAAGATCAAGCCTAGCTCTCATAGGCAAAAATTGAAAGCATGCCTTGGCAACATTTTCTCGCTCTTCACGTCTTAAACGTTCTTCAAATATAACCTTTAAACGATGTAAATATAACACATCCGACGCAGCATATTCAATTTGTGCCTGTGATAACGTTTCTGCCGCCCAATCCGAAGATTGTTGCTGTTTAGAAATATTCACATTCAGCAATTCATTACAAATTTCTTTCAAGCCATGACGATCCGTATAAGTGCGCGTGAGTTTCGAAGCAATCTTTGTACAAAAAATAGCCTCTGGCATAACACCAAATGTATGCGCTAAAATAGCAAGATCAAAACGCCCAAAATGAAATATTTTGGTTATTGCGTTATCCTCAAGCAATTTTATCAAATTTGGTGCACTCTTTTGTTCTTTAGCAATCTGAATAACGTCAGCAGTACCATCTCCAGAAGAAAGCTGAACAACGCATAAACGATCACGATAAGGTTGTAATCCTAAAGTCTCGGTATCAATCGCAATGGCATCAGTTTTATAATTGTCTAAGTTTGGTAAATCACCTTGATGAACGCGAATCTCAGCCATTTACCCTCCTACTTGCTAAAGCAGCAAGAATACGCGCCCAAGACCGCTGCCCCTTATGAAACGATTTTAAATTATACTTTTCATTAGGAGAATGAATACGGTCATCAGCCAATCCAAAACCAACCAAAAGAGTTTCCATACCAAGAATTGACCGAAAATCTGCTACAATTGGGATCGAGCCCCCCATGGCTGTCAAGACAGCGGGCACTTCCCACTCTTGTGATAAGGCATCCTTCGCCTCCTTGATAAAAGATGAATCATCAGAAATCTGAAGTGCCGGAGAAGAACCGTGATTCTTAAATTCAACCTTACAATCAGCAGGAATTGAGCTACGTACATAATCACGCAACGCTTGGCGTATTTTCTCTGGATCTTGCTTATGCACCAAACGACACGATACTTTTGCACTCGCTTGAGAAGCAATAACTGTTTTCATCCCTTCCCCTTCATAGCCGCCACTAATACCATTAATTTCCATGGTAGGACGTGCCCATACAAGCTCTAAAATGCTCCGCCCTTTTTCACCAGCTGGAACGGAAAGTCCTATAGGACCAAGAAAATTTTCAGCAGTACAATTAAGTGCATTCCATGATTGTAAAATCTGTGGAGGTGTTTCTTCTACGCCATCATAAAAACCAGGAAGTGTTGCCCTATTATTTTCATCGTGAAGTCCTGCTAAGATTTTCGTTAAAATACGAATGGGATTAGCTGCTACTCCTCCAAAATAACCAGAATGTAAATCACGATTCGCTGCTGTGATAATAATCTCTTCTGCCATAATTCCCCGAAGAGAAAGAGCAATAGATGGTGTATCCGCATCCCACATTGACGTGTCACAAACCAATGCATAATCTGCCTTAAGTTCATCTGTATTTGCTTTTAAAAAAGGAATAAGGGAAGGAGAAGCACATTCTTCTTCTCCCTCAAATAAAACAGTAACTTTAATAGGAAGCTGCCCTGTTTCTTTCTTAAATGCACGACATGCTTCAATAAAAGTCATCAACTGACCTTTGTCATCTGAAGCTCCACGAGCACAAATAACTTTCTCTCCATCTCTCTCTTTTAAAGAAGGTGTAAATGGATCATCCTCCCATAAACTCAATGGATCAACAGGTTGAACATCATAATGTCCGTAAAACAACACATGCAAACAATCATCTGAAGGTCCAGGATGATGCCCAACAACCATTGGATGCCCCGGCGTATCACGGCGTGAAGCCTCAAAACCGATGCTTTTTAAATCCTCCACTAACCAATCAGCTGCTTTACGACATGCATCCTTGTAAGCCGAGTCTGTAGAAATCGATTGAAAACGTAAAAGAGAAAAAAGGCGTTCAAGGCTCTTCTCTATATTTCCATCAAGATGTGTTAGTACTTTATTCAGCATAAAAAAAACCTTTCAAGCCTTGTGTAATTATATTATAGATGCGATGACTTTAAGCCTCTTGTAAGATTTTGCAAGACACCTTATTCATTTTTGACATTGTGAGCAGTAAAAACTTGAACGTCCAGCCTGTAAAATGCGCATAATAGGCGCTCCACATTCCAAACATTGCTTGCCTTCTCGTCCATAAACTGAAAAAGCATGCTGAAAATAACCAAGCGAACCATCTATATGCATATAATCACGTAAAGAAGAGCCACCAGACAAAATGGCTTCAGAAATCACATTGCGTATATTTTGTGCTAAAGAATCTGCAAATTCACGTGCACGTGCTGTTTTTGATGCCAATGTAAATGCACCACGTTGTGGAGACAAACGACTCCGCCAAAGTGCTTCACAAACATAAATATTCCCAAGACCTGCAACAATAGACTGATCAAGTAAAACACCCTTGAGAGACATTTTTTTATTAACAAAAGCCTTTTGTAAATAACGACCAGAAAACGAATTACTTATAGGTTCAAGACCTAGCTTATTTAAAAGTGGATGTTCATAAAGCTTATCCGTATCGACTAAAAGCATAAACCCAAAGCGACGCACATCATTATAAATAAGACGATAAACGTCACCATTCTTTGTCTGAATATCCATGACAAAATGATCATGTTTAACTAATTTACTTGACACTGAACAAGCTTTTCTTAAAAAATCATTCTCTATACGCCATGAACCAGACATTCCTAAATGGCTTAAAATCGTTTCATCCTGAGAAAGATGAAATAATAAATATTTCGCACGCCGACCAAGTTCTATAATTGTTCTGCCAATAAGGCGCTCAGAAAAAGCCTCAGGAAAAGGAAAGCGCAAATCTCTACGATTAAGTTTGACAGATACTATCTTTGCATCAGTTACAACGGACTCAAGTCCACGACGAACTGTCTCTACTTCAGGAAGCTCAGGCATTACTCTTCTTTAATAATTATACACTTTCCAATCGTATCACTGATAAATTGACTTCTTCCCCCCTCAAAAAACGAAGACTTCCTCTACATCTACTAAACAAATTCTTGATGAGTGGATTTTACTTGGATTCCTACTTATGTGAATCATTTAACTAAAGGCTTTATGGACAAACCCTGCCTTGAATATATACCACACACTCTAAAATACTTAACGTATCAATAAAGCTTACATCCCACCCCACCTCAAATGACCGTGTTTTATGGTAACAAAATTAAGCCCATTCACCCTTACGAAATACAGGAACTCTTACACCATCTTGGGTAATGCCATCTATGTCAATTTCACCAGAACCAATCATCCAGTCAATATGAATGACACTTTTATTCCCACCACGTGCTGCAATCTCTTCTGACGTCAATGATGCCCCATCTAAAAAGCATTTGGAATAACACTGCCCTAAAGCAATATGACATGCAGCATTTTCATCAAATAAGGTATTATAAAAAAGGAGGCCACTCTTAGAAATTGGTGAAGAATGGGGCACAAGGGCAACTTCGCCCAACCGGCTTGCACCCTCATCACTTTGCAAAACCTGCTGTAAAACTTCTTGGCCTGTTGATGCACGAGCCTCAACAATACGCCCGGCTTCAAAACGTACTTCAATATTATCAATCAGAGTTCCTTGATAGGAAAGGGGCTTTGTTGAGCGAACGAAACCTTCAACCTTATGAGCATGAGGAGTCGTGAAAACTTCTTCTGTCGGAATATTCGGATTGCAAATAACACCATTTTGAGCAACGGATGCACCACCATGCCATTCATGATCATCTGCCAAACCAACAGTTAAATCAGTCCCTGGCCCTGTAAAGTGTAAGGCAGAAAAACGCTGCTCATTAAGCCAAGATGACCGTTTCTTCAAATGTGCATTATGAACAGTCCACGCCTGCACCGGATCTTCTCCTGTAACACGTGAAGCAGAAAAAATTGCATCGGCTAATTTTTTTATCGCCTCATTAAGTGGTAAAGAAGGAAACATTGCCTCAGCCCATCCTGCTGTTGGATAAGCAACAATCGACCAATTCATAGCAAAATTTGATATTTGCTTGAGTGCCGGCTGGTAAGCTATTGAAGTGGCTTTATTTAAACGTGAAACCTTATCAAAATCCTGATTGGAAAGGAGCAAAGGATTATCACCAACAATCGCTAAACGCGCTGCCCCATTTTCAAAAGCCTTTGCCATTCCCTCATAAAGCCAAGAAGGGGCACAATCAAAACTAGCTGTATGGGCATTTTCAAACCGTGTAAGCGATAACATATCATCACTAAAAATTGGTGTAATGACACCAGCACCAACCTTATAAGCATGATATGCAATACGCCGAACAAAAGGTAACGCTGAAACTGGAGCAGTTAAAACAAGATCCTGCCCCTCTTGTAAATTCAACCCCACTTTCACTGTAATTTCTGCAAGACGATTAAGCATTTCAGGCAAAATTGTCTCATGAATATCAAAGTACATTACCAATACCCTTCTTTAAATAGAATGCGTTCTTTATGTCGTCATATTATAAATTGTTTTTCAGATCCTTTGAGTTCGCTTTCTCTACGTATATTTATGCGTATCATTATCGCTAAAATTCACTTAATTCATAAACCGCAATGGGTATATCATCCTTCTTTGGTCATGAAAAACTTACTAGTTCCTGTGTCGTTTTTCTAACATTGCAACAATTGCATTTAACTGATCAGATGAAGGTAAAACCATAATCGTTTTATTTTCCTCTTTCCTAGCTAGATGTTGAGGTGCATAGGCAGGGATAGGAACTTTATCAAGCTGTACCATAGCAAAAGGCGCAGGATGTGCCATCTTGGACTGTGCTACTTCTGTCGAAGGAGATGTACTTTTCTCTGCCTTTACGCCCCTACTCTCTAAGCCTTCATCTATAAAGCTTGGCGCATGACCAGAACGTTCTTGAGCAAAAGCATAAGCAACATCATAAGGGCGATTATTTGTAGGAACTTGAAGCTCTCCATCACGTGATCGTTTTTCATAAAAAGCATTTCCCCCTGCAACCTGAACATAATGCATGTTTTTATACGGAAAAGACAAACCAGCGGTATGAAAAAACTTAGCGTGTTTAACTTTCTTATCTCGTTCACCCCGTAAAACGGCATCAGCCGCCTCTCTTACACGAGCAACAGATGCTTTCTCCGTCATAGGACGCGTTAAAACACCAGGAGCAAATTGCCTATATTGACCAACAACACCACAAATCGTCTTAGGATAGGCGGTTGAATTAACACGATTCATAACAACCGTTCCAACGGCAATCATTCCTTCACGGCTTGTGCGATTTGATTCAAAATACATCGCTCGCATAAGACATTGACGCTCTGTCAATGGATATGTAACCGTTTTTGTCTTATTATTATTTATTTTTCCAGCATCTAAATGACTTGAAGCACAACCCACAACAACTAACGGCGCTACACAACAGGTAACAAAAACATTCCAACGATTTTTTTTCATCTTATGCAACACATTCCTATAATCTCTGAGATATTCAAGTCTTGAAATGAGCTTTAAATGTATCTCTCAATAAAGTACATAGCTAATTGTTACCACTCAGTAAAATTTTAATACAAGAGGTAATCAAAAAGTATCTATGCAAAATAAAAAATAAAAAACTCTTAATTTACAGATCGATATTGTTATTCTTCATGGTTCAATATAGGCTATAATAACCCACACGTTTCAATTACAATAAAGTAACACTATCCACTTCTTCTACATACGAAAAAATAATACAGATATCCCCTTTAATATAAAATTTTAACAAAATGATCTGAAAGGAAATTCCCCTAGAAAACTCCCCTCCTGCCACAATACGAGTGATGATATCATCCAATATACAAATATGTCAAACCAAGAGTTAACAATCTGCCATGCTTCTCTGAAAAAACTCTTTGTTGCTTCTTTGTGCTTTGCCATAAAATGGTTATCTTATTCTTCTTATAGCTGCACTGTAAGAAAATACTCATATATCTACAAACTTATTTTATACATATAAGAAAAATTTTAATCTATTTTCTTCTCACCTACCCCAACTTTATACGTAAGGTCATCGCGAGGACGATCAGAGGACATATGGTAACCCGTTATGATATAATGCAGCATTTCAGCAATATTAGTAACATGATCACCAATTCGTTCAATATTCTTTAAACAAAACAGTAAGTGCGTACAAACCGTAATATTGCGCATATCTTCCATCATATACGTCAAAAGTTCACGAAAAAGAGAAGTATACAAAGCATCAATCTTCTCATCACGCTCACGCACCGCGTCAACACGCTCTAATAGGCGACTCGTATAAGCATTTAAGACTTCTTTTAATTGATTGAGTGCTAAAGCTGTAATTGTTTCAAGCCCATGATAAACAGAAGCAGATTGACGTATTTCTGAAAGTGCAACAGTCCTTTTAGCAATGTTTTTTGCCATATCCCCAATCCGTTCAAGATCAGAAGAAATACGAATGGCTCCAATAATTTCACGCAAATCGACAGCCATCGGTTGGCGTTTGCAAATAATAGCAACCGCTTTTTCATCAATGTCACGTTCTGCTTCATCTAAAAACACATCATCGGCAATCACTGTCGTTGCAAGTTGAAGATCACTACTCACAACCGATGCGACAGAACGTTCAATCATCCTTTCTGCATGGCTCCCCATTTCTGTAATCCTTACTCTTAAATATTTTAGTTCTGCATCATAAGAACGGACAGTATGTTTCATAGACATATCTTACACTCCTCAATTCACCTATCCAAAACGCCCCGTAATATAATCTTGCGTCCGTTGCTCTTTTGGTGAGGTAAAGATCATTTCAGTCGCACCAACTTCTACCAAATGCCCTAAATGAAACATAGCCGTATGTTGAGAAACACGTGCGGCCTGTTGCATGGAATGCGTTACGATAACAATTGTATAATTTTGCCGTAACGCATCGATAAGCTCTTCAATCCGTGCTGTCGCAATGGGATCAAGAGCTGAACATGGCTCATCCATCAAAATAACTTCAGGACTAACCGCAATAGCACGTGCAATACACAAACGCTGTTGTTGTCCCCCTGATAAACTTGTTCCAAGATCATGAAGGCGGTCTTTTACTTCTTCAAACAAACCTGCCTGCCTCAAACTCTTTTCAACTACATCATGCAATTCAGAGCGTGTTTTAACTAAACCATGAATGCGTGGACCATACGCAACATTCTCAAATATAGATTTTGGAAAAGGGCTGGGCTTTTGAAAAACCATTCCAACACGAGCGCGCAATTCTACAACATCAATCCGTGTGTCATAAATATTCTCCCCATCTAAGGTAATAAGACCAGTTGTTTTAGCGCCTTC
The DNA here is from genome assembly GCF_042195705.1 of Bartonella sp. AP72JLCBS. Lineage (NCBI taxonomy): Bacteria > Pseudomonadati > Pseudomonadota > Alphaproteobacteria > Hyphomicrobiales > Bartonellaceae > Bartonella > Bartonella sp. AP72JLCBS. The sequence continues at coordinate 14,824 of NZ_JBHIOU010000007.1, forward strand.
AATCGTATCATTCATACGGTTAAAACAACGCAAAAAAGTTGACTTTCCGCATCCTGATGGACCAATCAAAGCCGTTACTTGATGTTCAGGAATATCAAGTGTAATACCGTGGAGTGCTTCTTTATCTCCGTAAGAAACCTTCACATCCTGACCGCGCATTTTAATCTTCATTACAAAAATTCACCTTACAAAAATCTTATCAAAGCTGTTGTTTTATTAAAATTACTGGCGGCGTTCAAATCGTCGACGTAAAAAAACCGCAGAAATATTCATGATCGCAAGAAAAATCATCAATACAATAATAGCACCTGATGTCTTTTCAACAAAAGCACGCTCTGCTTCACCCGCCCACATAAAAATTTGAACAGGCAAAGCCGTTGCTGGATCCATGGGGGTCGTAGGAATATTAACAACAAAAGCAACCATTCCAATCAAAAGCAAAGGAGCTGTTTCACCCAAAGCCTGAGCGACTCCAATAATTGTGCCTGTTAAAATGCCAGGCGCAGCTAAAGGAACAACATGATGAAAAATCATTTGTGTTTTTGATGCTCCCAACCCCAAAGCTGCAGAACGAATAGAGAGAGGAACAGCACGCAGAGCAGAACGTGTTGCAATAATGATCGTGGGAAGAGTCATGAGCGCTAAAACAAGACCACCAACAAAAGAGGCTGAACGTGGTAATCCTAAAAAATTAACAAAAAAAGAGAGTCCTAAAAGACCAAACACAATTGAAGGAACAGCTGCAAGATTATTGATATTAACCTCTATAAAATCTGTAAATTTATTTTTGCGTGCATATTCTTCTAAATAAAGAGCCGTTGCTATGCCTATCGGAAGGGAAACTAATAAAACGATGCCTATCATATAAAGAGAACCAATGATCGCAACACCTAATCCCGCAGTCTCAGGACGACTTGAAGCGCCAAATGTAAAAAAACCAATATTAAATGTTTTATAAAGCGTACCATCATGCGCTAAACGCTTTATCCATTCTATCTGTCGATTAGAAACTTTACGGTTTTTTTCTGCTACACGCAGATCAATCTGTCCCTTATAAGCAGAATCAATATCCGCAGATGCCAAAACTTTAACTTTTTGCATTGTGCCAATCAGTTTTGGATTTTTTGTCACCATTTCACGCAGTTGAACACGGACACCATTTGAAAACATACGGTTAACGTCCAAAAGAGAGGCTCGATCATTTTGATTGATATTAAGTTTCTTCGCTAAAGCATTGCGTACAAGAAGTGGATAATTCGCCGTCATGAGCACTTGTGGTTTTGTTTTACGTTGACCACTTGGATCAATGATCTTTTCATCCAAATAAATCGATAATGTCATTTCACTTTGAAAAAAAGCTGTATAACCCTGACTAATGATAGACCATAAAAGCGTAAATAAAAAAAATAAACCAATAAAAATGGCAATCAAACCATAGGCACGAAAACGACGTTCAGCCCAATACCGACGCTTGAGACTAATATTGCGACGAGGAAAAAAATCTTCATTCATTCATATTGTTCCCGATATTTACGCACAATATAAAGAGCTAGAATATTCATCAAAAGTGTCATAACAAAGAGCGTCATCCCTAAGGCAAAAGCCACCAGAGTTTGTGGAGAATTAAACTCAAAATCACCGGTCAATTGATTAACAATCTTAACAGTCATCGTAGTCATTGCTTCGAAAGGATTGAGTGTTAAGTTTGCTGCAACACCTGCCGCCAAAACCACAATCATTGTTTCTCCAATTGCACGCGATGCCGTCAACAAAATGGCCCCCATAATCCCTGGAAGCGCTGCTGGTATAACAACTTTTTTAATTGTTTCAGATTGCGTTGCGCCTAAACCATAAGAACCTTCACGTAAAATGCGTGGAACAGCCGTAATAACATCATCCGATAAAGAGGAAACAAAAGGTATCAACATAATTCCCATCACAACTCCAGCAGTCAAAACACTTTGTGCCATAATAAAACTAACCCCGTCTGAGAGAGAAGCAGAGAGATCTCGTAAAAATGGTCCCACAACCTTCAAAGCAAAAAAGCCATAAACAATCGTTGGAATGCCAGCAAGAACTTCTAACAATGGCTTCACAATTGCTCGCAATCGCGAAGAAGCATACTCCGCCATATAAAGAGCTGAAAATAGTCCTATAGGTACAGCAAAAAGCATGGCAACAAATGCAATATAAAACGTACCAGCAAGAAGCGGTATTAAACCAAATTGTCCTACTTCATCGCTGGAACCGCTCGCGGAAAAACGCGGATCCCAAACTGTTCCTAAAAAGAAATTTGAAAAGGATACAGACTGAAAAAAGCTTACTGTCTGAAAAAGCATAGAAAGCGCAATGGCTATTGTTGTCAAGACTGCAACAATAGATGCACAAATCAATCCAATAATAATAAAAGATTCAACCTTATTACGGGCACGTTGATGAGGCGCAATTTGCATCATTCCACAGATAAAACCAAAGGACGCAATAGCAAAAAGAAAAACATAACCTATAAACTTAAGCTTTTCAGAAGAGAATACCCACGACTGTGCTATTTTGAACACATCATCCGATGCTTCATCGGATAAAATCAATCCCTTCGCGAGTAATTGTGCCTGCATTTCCTTATAGGAAGCGGTAGAAAGATTCCCCTCAAAGCGATGAATCTTTTTGACGAGACTTCGAAGTGTCTCCCAAAGTAGATCGTGATTTACAGGCTCTGTTACATGCGCACTATACGCCCCCAGCTCTCGAGAGGCATTATACTCTAAATAAATTGTACTCCCAGCATCCCAAACAATTAAAAAAATAAAAGCTGGAATAACCGTAATCAAAAATGTCCACCAGCCATAATAATACGCACGAGAATGCATTTTATGTTGTCTGTATTCAAGAATGCGTGCTCGCATATAAGAAATACAAAAGCCACAAAATCCAAAAATCAATAATAGCAAAACAATGAAGGAAATGCGCATTTTATCTTTCAGTTTTTATAAAAAAATAGCACCCAAATTTCCTATCTCAGAAATCCAACAAATTTTCCCTGCAAATTATTTCAATGTCATTACTCGACCAGCAGAAAAATCAGAACGCTGTGCTTGACGTTCCTTTTCAGGAGAAACAATCAAACCATATTCAGCCAAAGGACCCTCTGGACCAATCATTTGGTCAGAAAGAAAAAAATCAACATACTCTCGCAAACCTGAAATAATACCTAAATGTGCTTTCTTAATATAGAAAAAAAGCGGACGAGAAACTGGATATTGTCCACTAGAAATCGTCTCAACTGTTGGCGCAAAACCGTTAATATCGGCAACCTTTAGCCTATCAGCATTATTTTGATAAAAAGACAAACCAAAAATACCAACCCCTGTTTTATTAGAAATTAGACGCGCAAATGTTTCAGAATAATCACCATCAATATCAACCGCTTTTCCATCCTTACGTACCGCAATACAAGCAGTGTGTATCTCCTTATCATCCATTCCTAAAGACTTCATCACCTCAACTGCCCCACTCTCTTTACACCCCTCAGTAAGTAATTTTTCCTCAAAAACTTCACGTGTCCCATGCTTCTCTCCAGGAATATACGCTGCTATCGTCCAATCAGGAAGAGCACTATTGACTGCACTCCATTTCAAAACATTATTCGGTTGCAACTTTCCGTCTATAATAATTCGAGCAGCAAGGGCTTTATAAACATCTACTGGCTGTAATTTCCAATCAGGTCCCTTAATATCAGTTGCAAAAACAATGCCATCATACCCAATACGTATTTCCTCAACATCTTTTACACCAGCATCAAAACAAGACTGTAATTCACTCGGTTTCATTGCTCGCGAAGCATTAACAATATCAACAGTGTTCTCCCCAATACCACGGCAGAATTCCTTAATACCAGCTCCTGTTCCTCCCGATTCGATAACAGGAACCTTAAAATGGGGATAAATTTCTCCAAATGTTTCAGCAACAATCTTTTGATAAGGTAAAACTGTAGATGAACCAGTAATCTGTATTTGATCGCGCGCATTGCCTCCATTTGCTGACAGCAGTAGCGCAAAAATCAATCCCACTCCAATTGATAATACTTTGTTCATCTATAAACTCCCTAAAAATTGAAAACAAAGCCTCTTAATTTATATTATACGGTCATTCTAGTTCACATTTGCAACATAACAAATATAAAAAACAACATGGATCATTTTTTTAAAACCATGTTTTTGTCCTCTGTCAAATAAATTCATTTGAACGCTTGAACTCAATAACATCCCAAAACAAATGAGCAACATCCGTACCGCAGAAGCGTTTAATTTCACGAATTCCCGTAGGAGACGTCACATTAATTTCTGTTATATAATCTCCGATCACATCAATCCCCACAAAAAGAAGACCGCGTTCCTTTAAGGCTGGACCAATGCGTTCACAAATTTCATAATCACGTTTTGTTAACTCCACATTTTCCGCGCGACCTCCAACATGCATATTAGAGCGCACATCTGTTTCTGTCGGAATTCGATTAATAGCTCCAACAGGTGTACCATCAAGCAAAATAATCCTTTTATCTCCTTTTCGTACTGCCTCTAAATAGCGCTGAACAATAAAAGGTTCGTGATAAATTTCTGCAAACATTTCTAACAATGATGCTAAATTGCGATCATCTTGTCTTAAATAAAAAATACCAGCGCCCCCATTCCCATAAAGTGGTTTAACAATAATATCGCCAAATGTCTCTCTAAAAGCTGTTATTTCTTCAATATCTTTGGTAATTAATGTTTCTGGCATCAGATCAGAAAATTCAGTAACAAAAATTTTTTCTGGACTGTTGCGTACCCATGCAGGATCATTCACAACGAGTGTTTTAGGATGAATACGCTCTAACAAATGAGTTGTTGTGATATAATTGAGATTAAAAGGTGGATCTTGGCGTAAAAGAACCACATCCATATCTGTTAATTCCGTACGAACAGGCTTTTCTAATCGATAGTGGCTTCCCTCTTTATCATGTACAATCAATGGCTCTAGTCGTGCAATCACACAACCATCGTATAGAGATAAACGATCTGGTGTATAATGGAAGAGAGAGTGTCCACGTTCTTGGGCTGCTAAAGCGAGTGCAAATGTCGTATCTCCTTGAATCCGAACTGTTGAAATATGATCCATCTGAATGGCAATTTTCATAAATAAATCCTCTCTATCCTAAAAGCAGACTGGTCTATGCATCATAAACTTAGTAAACAATAAAAGAACTATGACAAGAGAAAATTTATGACACAAGAAACAGATATAAAATTAAACAACAAAGAAATCGAACGCTATGCACGCCACATCATTTTGCCTGAGATTGGTGGTGCAGGGCAACAAAAGCTAAAAACAGCACGTGTTCTTGTTGTAGGCGCGGGTGGTCTTGGTGCTCCTGTCTTAACCTATTTGGCTGCCGCAGGTGTTGGAACCCTTGGAATTGTCGATAACGACATCGTTTCACTTTCCAATTTACAACGCCAAGTTATTCATAAAACAAATGCAATCAACAAAAGCAAAACAGACAGTGCTGAAACCACTATAAAAGCAATAAATCCCCATGTTGTAGTTGAAAAACACACCCTACGCTTAGATAAAAGTAATGTGGATAAACTGCTCAATGCTTACCACATCATTGTTGATGGAAGTGATAATTTTACCACACGCTATCTTCTCGCTGATCACGCTGCCCAATGCAAAAAACCTCTAATAAGCGGTGCTGTAGAACGTTTTAATGGCTCATTAACGGTCCTTATGCCGTATAAAGACAATAATCCTCACTATCGCGATTTATTTCCCACCCCTCCAGCTCACGGGACTATCCCAACATGCGCTGAAACTGGAATCATCGGTGTTTTACCTGGCGTTATTGGGACCCTACAAGCAATGGAAGTTATTAAAATGATCACAAACATCGGAGAGCCATTAGTAGGAAAGATTCTTCTCTATAATGGATTATTAGCGCAATTTAATATTATTACTTATAAACGCTCAAATTATAAAGAAAATACCATAGTTATTAAGAAGCTTGGAGAATCATGATTATGTCCTCTCTTCCACTAATTTTTAGCACTCTCGCAATATGTATTGAAATACTAATTAATTTTATCGCAAGTCATCGAAACATTGTAACCAATGAAACCTATTAAATTTATCACAAATATGGCAAACCTTTTGTGAAAAAATAATTCTCTATAATGGATTATCAGCATAATTTCATGTCATCGTCTATAAATGGACAGAGACTCGTGGGAACGCAGCTGCTATCAGTATTCTTGTGTAAAAAATTTTCGACGTAGATAAAAATACAATCAGCAGAACTCTATTCAACTATTTTACTATTCACACATAAAAATTGTTTCACATGAAAGTGCTTACTTCAAACCATAACCTATAAATAAATAATTTAAGTCATATTTTAGTGATCGATACTATAAAAAGTCAATGATCTGTCCGTACATCTCTAACCTCAAGAGAAAACGTCTATTCATCGAGCATCATAAAATGCAGCTTAGGATTATTGCACGTATAAGAACAATCAATTGTCTCTGTTCATAAGAAAAATACATGGGACTTGATGTAAAAGTACATAGGGATTGATGTGTATAGAAGGATTGAGATAAACCTCATGGAGAGCTTTAATTACATAATTATTGCATTCAGAAGCAGAAAGCTGCGGCTCATGAATTGATAATCCTTCAGCAATAATTTCACAGACAAGTATATGTAGAAAAAGTGAAGCACACAAATCTTGAAAACCAATCCACAGACGACAGTGTAAAGAGTGCATTTTTATAAAAGATCTCTTTAAAATAAGCGAGTAAATATGCAATGTTAAATGTATTCTGTTTTGCGTGAGGGGCGTTCCCCCCTAACAAAACATCAATAAGAGCTCTTTTTATAAAACTGTGAAACTAAAATTACAAAAAAAATCAGACTTCTTTCTAAAATTAACATCTATGGTATAAGTTAATTTGGCTCATTCGCTTTATTATTATCCATTGGTAAAGGAACAGGATGATCGGATAAACTGCGTAAATAAAGCAAAAGATCGGCACGATCTTGGTCATTTTTAATTCCACGAAAAGACATAATGGTCCCAGGAAAAGCTTCACGTGGAGAATGTAAATAACGATCTAACGTTACAAAATCCCATTTTTGATCAGAATGAGCACGTAATGCCCGTGAATAAGCAAAACCTGCTGCTGATGCCAAAGGGCGGTTAACAATCTCCCAGAGAACTGGACCAACACGCCCTGCTTCATTGCGTCCAGATGTGTGGCATATGGCACATTGGCGAAAAACTTTACGGCCATTTTCAAAATTGCCTTGTTGAAGACGGCTATTTAGTGATAGGGAAACATCAGGTGCTTTTTGTTTTTCTTGAAATATATCATTCTTGGCAACTGTATGATGATATTGGACTGATGTAGGATGATCGTAAATTATATTGCTGAGTGTGGAAATCCCCACAACAGCGACCAGCACACATAAACAAGCACAAATAAAATAAATAAATCTCCGGCGATTCATAAAAACTCAAATGTTCACGGTTTCATTACCATTTTTAGTCTAAGCTTTTTCTTTATAACACACAATATCATAAATGCATCACAGATGACATTGGGAATCTTACAATGGCTCTTGAACCAATTATTCTTATTCCTGCCCGTATGGGCTCAACCCGTCTTCCTCAAAAAGCTCTCGCTGAAATTGGCGGAAAACCGATGATTGTTCATGTCGTAGAACAAGCCAAAAAAGCTGGAATAGGACGTACAATCGTTGCAACAGATCATAATGATATCGCTAAAGCTGTTGCAGATTATGGGCATGAATATATCATAACACGAGGTGATCATAAGTCTGGATCTGATCGTATTTATGAAGCTTTAGTGCGTATTGATCCTGAACAACGCTACAACGCCATTTTAAATATACAAGGTGACTTACCAACAATCATGCCTCGTGAAATCATTCGTGCGCTACGCCCTCTAGAAAATAGCTTTACTGATATTGCAACCTTGGGTGCCAAAATCATTGAAGAAAATGAAACAAGAGATCCCAATGTTGTCAAAATCATTGGTACACCGCTTTCTCAAAATCGCCTTCGTGCTCTTTATTTTACGCGCGCCAAAGCACCTTATGGAGAGGGTCCTCTTTATCACCATATTGGAATATACGCCTATAGGCGCGAAGCACTTGAGAAATTTGTATCATTCAAACCCTCACCACTTGAGAAACGTGAAAAACTTGAACAATTACGTGCATTAGAAAACAATATGCGTATCGATGTGGAAATAGTCGATACAATTCCCTTAGGTGTAGACACACAACATGATCTCGATAGAGTTTGTGAGATTTTAGCATGAAAATACTTAAAAAAACCAATAAAATTTCTTTCCAAGGAGAATACGGCGCTAATTCCCATATTGCTTGCTCCAATATGTTCCCCAATATGGATGCTGTTCCCTCTGCTACTTTCGAAGACGCCCTTAATTTAGTGGAAAGCGGGAAAGCTGATCTTGCTATGATCCCTATTGAAAATACCCTTGCGGGACGCGTTGCAGACATTCATCATCTTTTACCACAGTCATCTCTTTATATTATTGATGAATATTTTTTACCTATCCATTTTCAACTCATGGTTTTGCCCGGCGTTACACATGACGAAATTAAAACCGTCCACAGCCATACGCATGCCCTTGCACAATGCCGAAAAATCATACGAAACAACGGTTGGAAACCTGTTGTTTCTGCTGACACCGCTGGAGCTGCAAAATTTATTAAAAAAAATGCTAAACGTTCACAGGCTGCCTTAGCACCTTTAATCGCAGCAGAACTCTATGGACTTGATATTCTTGAAAGAGATGTTGAAGATAACCCTCATAATATTACCCGTTTTGTCATCCTTTCACGCTCCAAACGACATGTCCCCAAACCTCAAAATGGCGAAAAAATCATCACCAGTCTTCTTTTTCGAGTGCGCAATGTCCCCGCTGCTCTCTATAAAGCTATGGGAGGATTTGCAACGAATGGTATCAATATGACAAAATTAGAAAGCTATCAAATTGGTGGAAATTTCAATGCAACACAGTTCTTTGTTGATATTGAAGGACATCCTGAAGACCCGATGATGAAACTTGCCTTAGAAGAATTATCTTTCTTTTCTGCAGAACTGCGTATTATCGGTACTTATCCAGCACAAAACGATCGAACATCGTATATATAAAAGCAATTAAGCTGCTATCATTTTTTGTTGATATCAAAAAGCATCGTAAAAATTTCATAATGCAACGTATCTTGAAAGAGCTCGTTTTTTTCTACTCAACACCCTTCATAAAAACTGAAGAAGAAAAAACGGCTCATAAAAGAATATATAAATTATTTCCATAATATTTTTTCACAAATTATATCATGATAAAAAGCACTTCAACTTGTATAAAAACCAGTGTAAAAAAACACAGTAACCAAAAATAAAAACGCTTGTACCATCTATTTCCCTTTATATATTCAAAGAGAGCTTCTTGAGAAAAGTCATTTCCTCTGACAATATTCCAATAAAGATAACGAACTTCTAAATTAGCTCTCAAAACAATTCAAATTATTATACATGATAGAGCATTCAAATTTCTTAGACTGATATCAGTCTGAACATGGTTTAAAGCTAGAAAATGCAACTCAACCCTGATTTTAGCGTTAAGTTTGAGCTTTTATCTTTATAAAAATTGATTTATGATTCACCTCACTTTAGAAAAAGGAGAGGATAATGAAAAAAATCTTCATGCAAGTATTATTAGCCGCAAATATTCTTGCCTACTCTAGTGTTGCATTTGCTGGCTTTGGTGAGAAAAAATGGAATTTTGGGCTGGATGAAAGTGTTGTGATCATCCCATCCGATACAATCCATCAAGGAGCTGAATACTCTTGTAGTATCTTTGAACCGAAGAAAGTATCCTTTACTTTATCATACTCTACCCCTTCTGATTTAAACAAATTGAGAATTGCTGTTGATGATGAAAAGAAAATAACCCATGATAAAGAAAAGAAGATCTTTATCCTAAAAAATATAAAATCTCTTCATATAAGTTTTCCTTCGTCAGGACATTATATTTTTAAAAATATTACGAAGAAAAAAGTTGTTGGAACAAATTGTGACACAGGAGATTATGATTAACAATATTTCTATAACATCTAAATTTGAGTAGAGTTATTCTTTTTTCAGGTATTTTTTTCAAAATAGGGCATAATGAGCCATTAAAACTAATCGCTGAAAAGCTTATTTTTGTCCTAATATGGCAAACCTTAAGCTGCTTATAAGGTTAGATATTAAAGAACTTTTGCGAAAACTAAATGACTAAAATTAAATTGTTCTGTATTTTCTACTATCAGAGCTATTTTTTTAATAAGAATATAACTTCTATCTTTGCAACTGCTTTATTTTAAGTACTATAAAGCACATCGTACCCAAATCACTTAGATAAACAGAAAAGTAAAATTTGCTCTACAGATGCATTCCTCGCTGCATTTTAAATCATACTCATTCAGCTTTTGTAAAAATTCATCTCGCTTTTCCCTCCTTATTAAAGAATATAATTATTTGAAACTATAAAATATCGCTTATATCGAATAAGAACCATTTTTATGCTTATAAAACCAGTATCCCCTTATTTCTATAGCGTTGAATGTTGCATCTTCTCTTGTATAAGTACAGCCCCTTAAAAATATATGAAATCTTTTCTCAAATAATGAAACTTCATATATTGATCCATTTTGTGATAAACATCAATGTTTTTTAATTAAAAGAACAAGCACGCAAAAAAAGAGCGATAACATCTACTCAGTACTTATATATTTATATTATGTTAAAAGAAAAAACATTACATATTTTATATTCTCATTCACTATAGAAATGAGGTGGTACTCTTATAAGATACTGGCTTATCATTATAAGACTTTGATTTTCTTACACTGAATTACAACCACAAATAAAGTAAGATCCTCCCATCTTAAATCTCATATTGAATCCATTAAAATCGTTTCCTTGAAAGTTACAAATGAGAGTGGTGTGTGAGTAAAAACGATTAAAAAAGGAATAAAAATGCTTCTTATAAAGCCTCTCAAGTGCAAGGGATCGCAACATTGGGAGTTGTTAAGTAGTATGAGGGCTAAAATTTATACTTTGTATTAAGCATAAAGAGGGTAGCGCAACAATAGATTTATAACTCAAGGGAAGCATGTATACTATTTATGAGTGGAGTTTGAAATATAGTTAAGAGTATTGAGCAATCGCTCTTTCAAAAGCCTGTGAATGTATAACATTAAATGTATTCTGTTTGGGATGTTCTGTTTTGTATAGAGGAGCAACACCATTAAAGCAATATTTTATAATTCTTTAAATAGCACTCTTCCCCCTGACTTTCGAATGTTAGCCAATCACATGATCTATCTGCTTTATTTGCTTCTTTGACTGTTGTAAATTTTTGATGATTCAATTTCGTAGTTTTAGAACAGATGTATCTATCCTAAAACTCTTACATGTTTCAGCGAATGAGATAATTATACATTCAGACTATCTTAAGCGAAAAAATATTTTCATACCAAATAAATATGCAGAGCTACTGCTATAAAAACTGGTAAATCCACAATCTCTTTGTTGTTTATATATCAATAAATTAAATGCAAAGGAAAATTCTTCGTCTTTCTTAGGATATTTTTCGTTTCTGAGCTTGATTTTTCATTCCAAATCGACAATATGGACTTGGGAGGTTGGTGGTGGACGAACTACTCGCCAACTGGGTCAGGTCTGGAAAGAAGCAGCCCCAACGAGTTCTGGTACGGGTCATCGTTCCAACCTCCTATTTTGCTGAAGAAATTATTTTTTATGCTGTCTTTTAGCGAGGTATTTTTAATCTTCAGAGCGGCATTTGTATGCAGCAAATAAAGGGGTTTTGTTATTTTTAAACAAATTGTCCCATAAATAATTTGATTAAGAAAAAATCCTTTTATATGAGACTACAGTATTGATCTATGCTTTTGTATTATCAAAATGTACGCATAAAGAACTTCGAAGTTGGAAATACTCATGGAAAATTTACCGGTAGAAACAGCCTATCGTGTTCTTGCTCGTAAATATCGACCCCAAAACTTCTCTGACCTCATTGGTCAGGAAGCTATGGTGCGTACTCTCACCAACGCCTTTGAAAAAGGTCGTATTGCACAAGCGTGGATGTTAACAGGGATTCGTGGCGTAGGTAAAACCACAACAGCACGTATTTTGGCACGTGCACTTAATTATAAAACAAAAGATATTGACCAACCAACAACTGTATTGGACTCTCTTGGTGAACATTGCACACAAATTATCGAAGGACGCCATATTGATGTTATAGAAATGGATGCCGCTTCTCATACGGGCATTGATGATATTCGTGAAATTATTGAACAAATACGCTATCGTCCTGTTTCTGCACGCTATAAGGTTTATATTATCGATGAAGTACATATGCTCTCAACACAAGCCTTTAATGGTTTATTGAAAACTCTTGAAGAACCACCTTCCCATGTGAAATTTATTTTTGCCACAACAGAAATTCGCAAAGTTCCTATTACAATTCTTTCGCGTTGCCAACGTTTTGATTTACGACGTATTGACTCAAAAGCTTTGAGTGCACATTTGCGTCAAATTGCGAAATATGAAAAGGTAGAAGTAGAAGATCAAGCACTCTCTATGATTGCCCGTGCTGCAGAAGGATCTGCACGTGATGCATTATCCATTTTTGATCAAGCAATCGCCCATAGCAATGGCAATGTTAATGCTATTGCGGTGCGTACAATGTTAGGATTAGCGGATCAAGCACGTATTATTGATCTTTTTGAATTTATCATGAAGGGCGATGTTGTCAATGCGTTACATGAATTACGCAGTCAATATGAAGCAGGTGCTGATCCTCTTACTATATTGACAGAACTAGCCGATTTTAATCATCTGGTCACACGTTTACGTTTTACACCAGAAATAGTGGAAGATTTCTCTCTGACTGAAGAACAACGTTTAAGAAGTTTAGACTTTTCAAAAAAACTTTCCGTTCCTATTTTATCCCGAAACTGGCAAATGTTACTCAAAGGTTTACAGGAAGTTAATCAAACTGCACGTCCTCTTCAAGCCGCTGAAATGCTTTTAATTCGTCTTGCTCACACGGCTGACTTACCAACTCTTGATGAGGCTTTAAAAAAGCTTACGCAAGAAAAAACGCCTCTCACACTGGTTAAAAACTCTTCTCATCAAGAATCTACAAATGAAAATAATATAACAAAAGAAACAATGGTCGGAGCCCATGCTTCCTCGAGCATTTCAAATACATTAGCCGATCAATCAGATTTAAAAACATCTTTGAAAAACCAATTAGATCATTCCTTACAACCAGAAAATTTAGTTAAAAATCAAAACCATGACAAAATCAGCGCCCAAGAAGTAACAGAAATTCTAGAAACTTCTCAATCTACTGATCTTTCTGAAAAGATTGCAAATTTATCGCATTCTGTCACGCAAACAACAGAAAAGATTACTGAACCTAAAACTCTCGTGATTAATTCTTTGCACGATATTGTTCAATTAGCCGAACAGCATAATGACGTTCCCTTCAAACTCCTTGTTAAAGAATTTGTTCATCCTGTTTCTTTTGAAGCTGGGCATATTACCTTAAGACTTTCTGAAAATACCCCACAATTTCTTGCTCATGATATAGAAAAAAAGATATCTCAATGGACAGAAAAACGCTGGACAATAACTTTTGTTAATGAAGGAGGTGGCCCAACCTTACAGGAGGAAAGTATAGCGATTCAAAAGACTCTTTTTTCCAATGCAGAAACAGATCCTGATATCGCGAAAATCCTCAATCATTTCCCAGAAGCAAAAATTGTCGATATTCGACTTAATAAAGAAGAAAATGATCTTGATTTACTCCCCAATACCTTTAAAAATGCTGATATTTTTAAAAATAAAAATGATATCAATGATGAATAAGGATACCTATTCCTATGCGTGAAATGATGAGCATGATGAAAAAAGCCAAAGAAATGCAAGAAAAAATGCAGAAGATTCAAGAAGAAATAGCTAATCTGCAAGCTGTGGGCACTGCAGGGGGTGGTCTCGTCAATATCACTTTAAATGGCAAAAATATTATAACAGCAATTCAAATTGATCCTTCATTACTCAAACCTGAGGAAGCTGAAATTCTTGAAGATCTCATTATGGCAGCTTATAATGAAGCAAGAACAAAAATCGAAATCGCAATAGAAGAAAAAACCAAAAGTATGACGGCAGGACTACCACTCCCATCAGGTTTCAAGCTTCCATTTTAATGAAACGGATTTTTTCCGTGGGACAAAAATATGTCTAAATACATTGCAGGACCTGAGATTGAACGTCTCATTCAGATTTTATCACGGTTACCAGGTCTTGGTCCACGTTCAGCGCGTCGTGCTGCACTTCATCTTATCAAAAAAAAAGAGACATTGCTGGAGCCTTTAGGAGCAGCTATACAAGCAGCTATAGAAAAAGTCGGCATTTGTTCTGTTTGTGGAAATGTCGATACCATTGATCCTTGTTCAATTTGTACAGATTTGCGCCGCGATGATACAACAATCATCGTTGTTGAGGATATTGCTGATCTGTGGGCTCTTGAACGCGCAAAAACTTTAGCCGCACGTTACCATGTGTTGGGTGGACGACTCTCCCCCTTAGATGGAATAGGTCCTGACGAACTCAACATTGCCACCTTAATACAGCGTGTTGTACAAAACCCTATTACGGAAATTATTCTTGCTGTCAATGCGACTGTCGAAGGTCAAACAACTGCTCACTATATCACCGATCAGCTTTCCAATTTTCCAGTTAAAATTACGCGACTTGCTCATGGTGTCCCTGTAGGAGGCGAGCTTGATTATCTTGATGACGGAACTTTAGCAGCAGCTGTACAAGCAAGAACAAATCTTTAAAAATTTCTTTCTCTTACCTGTTATCTCGTTTTATTTACTATTATTTCTTTGTATGGGGAAAATATTCAAGTGATAAAGAAAAAACTCTCACTTTTAAACGACCTTGGTCCTGGTATTCTAGTATGTTTACTCATATCAGCCTTAGCTTATGGCTTAGAAGTCTTAGAAAAACAGCTTTTGGGACAAGCTTGGCTTGAAAGCCTTGTTTTGGCAATTCTTTTAGGATCGATTATCCGTAGTTGTTTTCCTTTGCCAACATATTTTCAAAAAGGTATCACCTTTTCTGCAAAAACACTTCTCGAAATTGCTATCGTTCTTCTAGGAGCAAGCATTAGCATTAACGCAGTCCTTTCAGCTGGTTGGAATTTGCTTGCTAGTATCATTTTCGTGATATTCGTAACGATTATCCTGAGCTTTGCCATCGGCCGACTTTTCGGGCTTTCTACACATTTAGCAATGCTGGTCGCTTGTGGGAATGCTATTTGTGGCAATTCAGCTATTGTCGCCGTTGCACCTGTCATAAAAGCAAAACATGACGATGTAGCTGCGTCAATTGCCTTCACTGCTCTTTTAGGAATTCTTATTATTTTATTTCTACCCTTTTTACATCCATCTCTGAATTTGTCATTTAGCCAATATGGTGTGCTTGCTGGCATGGTTGTGTATGCTGTACCACAGGTTTTAGCAGCAACAGCACCTATCTCTTTTCTGAGTGTTCAAATTGCAACAATTGTCAAATTAGTACGGGTTCTCATGTTAGGCCCTGTTATTTTTACTCTATCAATCATTTATCGCCGATCAGCACAAACACGCTTGCGTTTACATACCCTCGTCCCATGGTTTATCATTGGCTTTATTATCATGATGCTTGTTCGCTCAAGTGGTCTTATCCCTGAAAAGGCTATCAATCCCATCAAATTTATTGCCCAGTTGTTTACTGTTATCTCAATGGCTGCACTAGGATTAGGTGTTGATATCCGATCACTAAAAAAAGCAGGATGGCGCGTCATTTTGGCTTCAACCTGCTCCATAATTATTCTCGGTATTTGTAGCCTTATCATGATACAATTGAATGATTTAAATCATATAACATTTTAAATGTGCATTGATTATTATTTTTTCAACGTAGTATGCAATCAACCCAAAGTCCTCATTATTATTAAAATCAGTTCTTTCATAAACCAGAAAAAATTCTAAAATACTGCTCATTATTCTATACAAAAAATTGAAAGAGCTGATATTTAAGTGAAAACTGTCAAATGTGCTTTTCAGTCCATAATGATTTGCAACAGGGTAGTATCAAAATACGTAACTCATGCAAAATAATGCCATTTCTTTCATCTGCTCTCATTACGCTAAGGTTTTTATACAAAGACTGATAAAATATATTCTTATTTGGAAAAAATGTGGGGTCATAACTTTTCCTCTTTTAAATTACTTTTACTTACTATGTAATACAAGTGGCATCAAAGTACTATTTGATAGCTTACAAGTTGTGACAACCCTTACATTTAAACGATTCGTGAAAGGAGTTTTGATTCATACGCTAACTCCGCTTGTAATATACAAGCTAATAACTTTAATTGTTTCACCATAAGTAGACTTAAAATAAGAGAATCTTACAATACTCAAGGTACTCATTCAAAAAGTGATAAAAATAAGGATTAAATCAACATCTCGTTCTATCCCATAAAAAGATATTGTTGCTTATTGGCACTAGTAACTTTCTTACAAATGAAATATACGATAATGAAAAGATTAAAAATACAGCAGGACTTTTATTTATCGTTTTATTCAACTAAAATATTTTTATGCTTATCCTTGCTATAGATACTGCTTCAATTTATTGTGCTGTTGCGCTTATTCGTCATAAATCTGTTATTGCGCGTATCAATGAACGCATGAACAAAGGACATGCCGAAAAAATTATTGGGCAGATTACACAAATAATGAAACAAGCCAATATGACGCTTGATCAAGTTGAGCGTATTGCTGTCAATATTGGACCTGGATCATTTACTGGTGTACGTGTCGGTGTTGCAACAGCGCGCGCTTTGGCATTAGCACTTGAAATACCAGCTGTTGGAGTGAGTGCTCTTGAAGCGTTAGCAGCACAAGTCATAAACAGTAAAAGTACAGTATCAGCAATTACTGTTGTCATTGAAGCAGGGAGAGGGATGTTCTACCATCAAAATTTTCATAATGATCTCACACCTTTGGGAGCGCCGGGATTAAAAACAATTGAAAATATCCTCGAAGATTTGCCAAAAAAAACCCGACTGACTGGCCCAGCTGCTGATGTTGTTGTGGAGCATATTAAAAACCATAAAATACACGAAAAAATTGTCCTAGAAAAAATTCCCTGCGAAGCGGCCGATATTGTAAACTATGCTTATCTTGCTGCAAACAAACAATCAAAAAATTCACCTCGCCCACTCTATCTACGCAGCGCTGATGCAAAACAACAAACCAATTTTGCTTTACCACAAAAAAAATAATGCCCAAATTTTCATTGACAAAAAAGAATTTTGGAATTGCTCCGCTACAAGTTAATGATAGTGCTTCTCTTCATCAAATTCATCAGCATTGTTTTACCCCTTCTTGGGAAAAACAAGCTTTTGATAATTTCTTAACAGATCACTCTATCTTCGGATACAAAGCTTTTCTCATTGATCACTCTGATCAAATTTTAGGCTTTTGCCTATGCCGTCTCATCCTTGATGAAGCAGAAATCATCACAATTGCTGTTCACCCTCATTATCGTCAAAAAGGAATTGGTACCTTTCTTATTGAAAGCACAGTTCACTATCTTCACGACAAGGGCGCCATAAAATTATTCTTGGAAGTAGAAGCCACAAATCTTTCTGCTTTGAACCTTTATCAACGCTTTGAATTTCAAAAAATTTCTGAACGTCTTGCCTACTACGCGTCAAAAAATGGTCGTGGTGATGCAATTATCATGCAAAAAACTTTTAAGCAAATAGATTGAGATTTGTGTAAAAAACATTTACACATGCGCTATGAATAAAGTAAATCCTAAAAATACGCCTCCTGTTGCTCCTAAAAAGGTTTTTATCAAAACCTATGGATGTCAAATGAATGTTTATGATAGCCAACGGATGACTGATAGCCTCAGTTCGCAAGGCTATGTGACAACACAAATTCCCAATGATGCCGATCTTATTCTTGTTAATACCTGTCATATTCGTGAAAAAGCAGCAGAAAAACTTTATTCTGATCTCGGTCGTTTGCGCGTTATGCGTCAAGAGCGCACACCTGATAAACCCCTTATGGTTGGTGTAACAGGTTGTGTTGCACAAGCTGAGGGAAGTGAAATCTTGCGCCGTGCTCCAACAGTGGATCTTGTTATTGGTCCGCAAATGTATCATCGCTTGCCAGAATTGTTAGAAAAAGCCAAACAAGGGAAAAAAATTATCGAAACAGACTATGCTGTTGAAGATAAATTTGCTCATTTGCCGCCCCATAATAAACATGCAGTAAGAAAACGAGGTGTTAGCGCATTTTTAACAGTACAGGAAGGTTGCGATAAATTTTGCACTTTTTGTGTTGTTCCTTACACACGCGGTGCTGAAATATCACGATCCGTTGAGCAAATTACTGAAGAAGCCCTTCAACTCATCGAAGCGGGTGTCAAAGAAATTACGCTGCTTGGACAAAATGTCAATGGTTGGCATGGACAAAGTGCTGATGGCAAAACTTGGCGTCTTGGCGATCTTCTTTATCATCTCGCAAAACTCGATGGTTTAAAGCGTTTGCGTTACACAACCAGCCACCCACGTGATATGGATGATAGCCTTATTGCCGCGCATCGAGATCTTGATATGTTAATGCCTTACCTCCATCTTCCTGTTCAATCAGGTTCAGATCGCATCTTAAAAGCCATGAACCGACAACACAAAAGCTCTCATTATCTTCATCTTATCGAAAAAATTCGAACCGTACGGCCAGATATTGCCTTTTCAGGCGATTTTATTGTAGGGTTTCCAGGAGAAACAGATGAAGACTTTGAAGAAACCATTAAACTTATTCAACAAGTACAGTACAGTTCAGCTTATTCTTTTAAATATTCCCCCCGTCCTGGAACAGTGGGAGCCACAATGAAAAATCATGTTGATGAATCTGTAAAAGATGCCCGACTTCAACATTTACAAGCCCTTCTCCTTGAGCAACAAAATGCGTTTTTGCGTTCTAAAATTGATCAAAAAACGGACGTTCTCATCGAAAAACCTGGACGTCACTCAGGGCAAATGGTAGGGCGTTCCCCTTGGCTTTTACCTGTTGTTGTCGATACAGAAGCCTCTACAGGTAGCGTGATAGAAATTCATATTAAAAATGCAAGCTCAAACAGTTTTGTTGGTGAAGTGACAAATAGATAAACATGCCTCTAATACCTTGTTCAAAAATAAATATTTTGGAAAACTCTTTTATTTTAAAAGCAAATGATTACATCTAAAGCGTGCACTTTTTGTAAAAATTGTCTTTTATAAAATTTACTTAACAAAATGTGCAACATTTATGTAGATATGGAGAATAGGCTGAAAGCTTCAACCGAAAAAATAAAGCGTATTAAAGAAAAAGTAAATACGTCCCTTGAAAAGGCTGATACCTTGAAACAAACAAGCGCTTCAGATGTGAGCCAAGTTGTTTTGATTTTCGAAAATAATAAATATGCAAAAGCAGTTTTTGGTAAATTTGACGAAAATCTCGCTTATATCGAAAAAAAACTCGAACTTAGTATTCATCCGCGTGGTAATGAAGTCTTAATCCGTGGAAATGTTTCTGTTATAAAACGTGCGCAATATGTATTGCAGCAGCTTTATGAACGTGCCAAAACACATCAAGAGCTCACTTTATCAGATATAAAAGGAGCGATTGCTATGGCAAATATACCAAAGAAGCAGAAAGAAGACACAATAACACACAAATCTGCAACGAAACGTATACCAGCTCGGTTGAGTACCCATAAAAAAATAATTCATGCAAGAACTCCAACACAAGACGCTTACATAAGTGCTATGGAGCATACTGAACTTGTGTTTGGTGTAGGACCAGCAGGAACAGGAAAAACATATCTTGCTGTTGCTCATGCTGCAATGCTTCTAGAACGTGGTATCATTGAGCGAATTATTCTCTCACGTCCAGCTGTTGAAGCTGGAGAACATCTTGGTTTTCTTCCCGGTGATCTCAAAGAAAAAGTCGACCCATATTTACGACCACTTTATGATGCTCTTTATGATATGATGCCCGCTGAAAAAATAGAACGCATTTTAGCCTCTGGTGTCATAGAAATTGCTCCTCTCGCCTTTATGCGCGGACGAACACTTGCCCATGCTGCTGTTATTCTTGATGAGGCACAAAATACTACCCCCATGCAAATGAAGATGTTCCTCACACGTCTTGGAGAAGGAACGCGTATGATCGTTACCGGTGACGTAAGCCAAATTGATTTGCCTACAGGGCAAAAATCAGGTCTCATTGAAGCAATTCGCATTCTTTCAAATGTAGAAAATATTGCAATTGTGCATTTTGATGAAAAAGATGTTGTACGCCATCCACTTGTTGCTGCTATTGTTCGTGCTTATGATCTTGATTCCGAAATACAAAATAAAAAAAAATCATTCGCATGCGATGCATTAAAAAATGAATTTGATTCATCATGATTATTATTGATATAATGATTAAAAGCGCAGGGTGGAATGATGAGAAAATGCTTTATAATATCACTGAAAAAGCATTAATGACAACTATGCATCATGTTTCATTGGCAAATGTTGTAAGCGAGATTAGCCTGCTTTTTACGGATGATGAACATATGGCACAAATCAATGCACAATGGCGCAACAAAAACAAATCTACTAATGTATTATCCTTTCCTGCTTTTCCACTTAAAGCTGGAAATCGACCTGGTCCCATACTCGGTGATATTATTATTGCCCGAGAAACTGTTGTTTTCGAAGCAGAGAAAGAAGGAAAAACATTTCAAGACCATTTAACACATATGATTGTTCATGGTATCTTGCATCTGCTTGGTTATGACCATGAAACTGATGATGAAGCATATAAAATGGAAAAGCTCGAAAGAGAAATTCTTCAAAAGCTTTCCATAAAAGATCCTTACGCATAATTGTCTATCAATGATAAAATTTAACTTTTAAAATCAATATTACCAGCATACCATTTAAAGCCTCTTATTTATCTATTATAAAAAAGAAAGTCTAAAAGATTTCAAAACCATGGCAAACAAAATAAATGCACAAAATAATAGTCAAGCATCTTCTAATAATGAAAAAGACCCCTCTCAACAGACGAATCATACAGAGAAATATTCCCTGATGAATCATTTATTTTCATTCTTACGGGGTCGTAATTGTGCATCTACGTCACTGCGCGATGATCTTACCATTGCACTCACGACTAACAATGAAAAAGATACCGCCCTCTTCTCACCTGAAGAACGTACTATGCTGCATAACATTTTACGCTTACGTGAAGCACGCGTGGATGATGTTATGATACCTCGTTCTGAAATCGAAGCATTAGAAATAAACACCTCTCTTGGAGAAACCCTTAAATGTTTTGCAAAAATTGGTCATTCTCGTATCCCCGTTTATGCTGAAACTTTAGATGATCCGCGCGGCATGATCCATATCCGCGATATTCTTAACTACATCACTCGCTTTATTATCAACCCAACAAAAACCGAACAAAAATCCGATTTGCTTCAATTAAACCATACAGACTTGCATACTCCAATCGGTGAATTGGATTTGATCCGAACAGTTCTCTTTGTTCCCAGTTCTATGCTTGCAAGCAAATTATTAACACGGATGCAAACTACACGAACTCAAATGGCTTTAGTTATTGATGAACATGGAGGAACAGATGGTCTCGTTTCAATGGAAGATATTGTTGAGTTAGTCGTTGGGGATATCGAAGATGAACATGATAATGTCGACAATGCTATCGTACGTGAACCAAATAATAAATGGCTCGTTGATGCAAGAACTGAACTAGAAGATGTGGAGAAAGCTCTTGGTCCTGATTTTATCGTAGGGGAATATGGTGATGAAGTTGATACTATTGGTGGTTTGATCGTCTCAATTCTTGATCGCATTCCTGCTAAAGGTGAAATTGTCGAAGCTGTACCTGGCTATAGATTTCGTATTTTAGAAGCTGATAAACGCCGGATTAAACGATTGCGCATTTTTCGCATTCCCAAAAATGAGAATCTTGAGAACAATGCCATCCCTAAAGAATAGTCCAGCATTTTTAAACAATTTCATCGTTTTTTTGTTCTCTGTTACAGGCTGGAAGCGCCAAGCATGGATATTTCTGTGTGGTGCTCTTACTTCTTTTGCACTTCCACCCTTTTATTTAACACCTCTTTGCTTTTTAACTTTCCCTCTCTTTATTGTTTTACTTGACTCAATACAGACCACCCAAAACAATAAAAAACATTTTTTTACTTACGCTTTAAGCTGTGGAACCTTTGGTTTTAGTTATTTTATTTGCGGCCTTTGGTGGCTATGCAATGCTTTGTTAACAGATCCAGATTCTTTTGGTTGGGCAGTCCCATTAGCCATTTTAGTCCCTCCACTCTACCTTTCTCTTTATTGGTTTTTTTCTGGTTTCATTGTCGGTTTATTATGGACAAAAGGAATAGCACGCTTTTTTGTTTTAGCCTTTGCATTAGGATTATCCGAGTGGTTGCGTGCGTTTTTATTCACAGGATTTCCATGGAATTCTCTTGGCTATACAGCCATGCCAACCCCAATGTTCATGCAATCTGATGCAATCGTAGGACTTTACGGAATGAATATTCTTGCTGTCTTAGCCTACAGTTTGCCAACTGTTTTATTAACGAATGAAAAAAAGAAAGTGGCACTTTCTCTTTGCTTATCACTTATATTCATTCACTGTGGTTTTGGGTTTTATCGTCTTCATACTATAGAAAACACAACTGAAGATCAAAAAAGTGCTTATTGGGTGCGCATTGTTCAACCGTCCATCCAACAAAATATAAAATTGCGTGATAATACACGAGAATCTATGTTGGAAGCGCATATGAAGCTAAGTGCAACGCCAACAACCGATCAAAATTCAGAACCCGATTTTATCGTATGGCCTGAAGCTTCCGTTCCTTACCTTCTCTATGATAATTCATCTATCACAATGCGCATTGCCTCTTTTTTAAAACCTAAACAATGGGCTATTGTTGGAGCAATACGCGCCAGCAATGATCTACCTCATTCCCAAACACAATATTTTAATACAATTGCAGTCATTAATGCTCAAGGTAATATTTTAAATACTTCCGATAAACTTCATTTGGTTCCTTTTGGTGAGTATCTTCCTTATCAGAATTTATTGAAAAAAATTGGATTGCGTACCCTTGCTGATAATATTGGTGGATATAGTGCTGCAAGTGTGCGCAAAATTGTTACAATGCCAAACGGATTTTCTTATCTACCCTTAATTTGTTATGAAGCAATATTTCCCCATGAAATGACTTTTAAAGGCTCCCCGCCTCAAGCAATTATTAATATTACAAATGATGCATGGTTTGGTGTAACACCTGGACCCTATCAACATCTTCAACAAGCACAGCTTCGTGCCGTTGAACTGGGAATCCCCCTCATACGGGCAGCCAATAATGGCATATCAGCTGTTATTGATTCTTATGGACGAATCGTTGTAGCTCTTCGACAAAATGCTGTAGGCATTATTGATTCACA
The DNA here is from genome assembly GCF_042195705.1 of Bartonella sp. AP72JLCBS. Lineage (NCBI taxonomy): Bacteria > Pseudomonadati > Pseudomonadota > Alphaproteobacteria > Hyphomicrobiales > Bartonellaceae > Bartonella > Bartonella sp. AP72JLCBS. Next base: position 38,589 of record NZ_JBHIOU010000007.1, read on the forward strand.
AGTTCCATCATCCATTACCCCTATAGGAAGCAATGAATACAGAACTTTCTCTACTTTTATCTTATTCATCCTTATGCTATTGTGTCGTATTGGTTTTGGTTTTACAAAACAGCTTAAATGATTCAAGTGCCCTTTGTACGGTATTGTGTTGCGTGTACCAGTGATATTGGGAAAAAATATTACATATTGTTTTAATTATATGATAAATCAACTGCGCATAAATATGATGTTGGTTTAGAAGAAAAATGCTGGAAATAAAGAGTTGCATTATGACCGAAACTAGAAAAAAACCTGACCCTATAGATATCTATGTTGGAACTCGTATCCGTTTACGTCGTAATATTTTAGGACTCACTCAAGAGAAACTAGGTGAAAAATTAGGAATTACTTTTCAGCAAATCCAAAAATATGAAAAAGGAACAAACCGTATTGGTGCCAGCCGTCTTCAAGCGATAGCGGAAATTATGGATGTTCCTGTTTCTTACTTTTTTGATAAAGGTATTACCTCCCAACAAGTAGAGGGTTTTGCTGAAAGTGAACACAATTTTATAGACTTTTGTTCTAGCAGCGAAGGGATTCAGCTCATGCGCGCTTTTACAAATATATCTGATGCTAAAGTGCGTCGAAAAATTATTGACTTGGCAAAAGCACTTTCTGAGGAAGATTTGACAAATAAGTTATAACTTAAAATTATATCTTTTCTCTTTTATTCATATACATTTGCATTGACTATTTGCTGTAGAATTAGCAAATGGTGACGACTTTAGTAAGCAATTGATTAAATCGTTGGTTTTCTTTTTTGAAGGAGTTCCTATGCCGCATCAAGATTATCTTTTTACGAGCGAATCGGTATCGGAAGGACATCCTGATAAAATTTGTGATCGTATTTCCGATGAAATTGTTGATATGATCTATAAAGAAGCTGAAAAGACTGGTACTGATCCATGGTTAGTACGCGTTGCCTGTGAAACTCTCGTCAGTGTCAACCGTGTTGTTATCGCTGGTGAAGTACGTGTTCCCGATACGCTATTAAAAAAAGATAAAAATAAAGAATTCATCTATGATGAAACTAGCTTTCCACTCATTAATCCTACACGTTTTCGTACAGCAGCGCGCCGTGCTATTCGTACCATTGGCTATGAACAAGCAGGCTTCCATTGGAAAACTGTTAAAATTGATGTTCTTTTGCGCCCACAATCAGCTGATATAGCAAGAGGGGTTGATAATGCTACGGATCGGCATGGTGAAGAAGGAGCGGGTGATCAAGGTATCATGTTTGGATATGCTTGCCGTGAAACACCTGATCTCATGCCTGCGCCAATTTATTATGCGCATAAAATTCTCAAACTTCTTGCCGCAGCTCGTCATAAAGGAGAGGGAGAAACTGGAAAATTAGGACCAGATGCTAAAAGCCAAATAACCATACGTTATAAAAATGGAAAACCGATAGAGGTCACATCCATTGTTCTTTCAACGCAGCACCTTGATGAAAGCTGGGATTCCAATAAAGTACGTACAGTGGTTGAACCTTACATTCGCCAAGCTTTACATGACATTCCCATTGCAGCTCAATGCAGTTGGTATATTAACCCAACAGGAAAATTTGTCATTGGAGGCCCTCAAAGCGATGCCGGATTAACGGGACGCAAAATTATTGTGGATACTTACGGAGGTGCAGCACCCCATGGAGGCGGTGCTTTTTCAGGAAAAGATACAACAAAAGTTGATCGTTCTGCTGCCTATGCGGCACGCTATCTGGCTAAGAATATTGTTGCTGCTCATTTAGCAGAGAGATGCACCATTCAACTCTCCTATGCAATTGGTATTGCACAACCTTTATCTATTTATCTTAATCTTCATGGAACAGGAAAAGTCGATGAAAAGGTTATTGAAGAAGCCATCCGCAAAATAATGGACCTTTCACCTACCGGCATTCGAAAACATCTTGACCTCAATAAACCTATTTATGCGAAAACAGCTGCCTATGGTCACTTTGGTCGTAAACCAAAACACGATGGTTCGTTTTCATGGGAAAAAACTGATCTCGTGAAAACGCTTCAAACAATGATCCAAATCCCATGATTAAACATAATATACGTAAGAGTGAAGCATTTTTTGGACGCCGACAAGGAAAACAACTTCGAGACAGTCAGCTTACACGTATACAAATGCTTCTCCCCAGTTTGAATATTGATTTAAATGTCCCTCCTCCCTTAAACCTTACATCCTTATTTTCAAGCAAAGTAAGAGAAATTCGACTTGAAATCGGTTTTGGTGGAGGTGAACATTTACTTCATGAAATGGCATATTTTCCAAAAACCGGTTTTATCGGCGTCGAGCCCTTTATCAATGGCATGGCAAAAATATTATCGTCTCTTGAACAGCATCAAAACCATCAAAATCGTCTTCGCCTCTATAATGATGATGCTACACGCCTTCTTGATTGGCTCCCTGATAACTCGCTTGATGGAATAGACCTCTTCTATCCTGATCCTTGGCCGAAAAAGAAACACTGGAAACGACGCTTCATCAATATAAAAAATCTTAACCGTTTTGCTCGTGTTCTTAAAATAGGAAAATTTTTTCGCTTTGCTAGCGATATAGACAGTTATGTAAACTGGACTTTGTACCATTGTGCACAACATGATCACTTTGAATGGAAAGCAGAAAGCCCTCAAGACTGGAAACTCCCTTATCCACTATGGAGTGGAACCCGCTATGAAGCAAAAGCTTTACGCGAAGGACGAACGCCTGCCTATCTTACCTTTATCAAGAAATAAATGATCAAGCGCTTTTCTCATAAACAACTTGAAAAATTTTGAATTTAAGAGTATCAATAGTTAAATTCTTGGTCTTATGATGAAGAGTGGGCCGTTGGACCCGCTCTTTTTTAATATCATAAAACTGATGAAACCAACTTGGATAAAATGTATGAACGAAGCTGAAAAAATAAGCAATCTTGACGAACCGCGCCTGTTTGAAGAAGATGGTATCGAAGCACAGGTTGCTGCTCTTGTCATACCACTACTTAAACCTTTAGGTTTTCGTTTGGTTCGTGTAAAACTTCTTGGTCAAAATGGTTTAACACTTCAAATTATGGTTGAACGTGCCGATGGTTCTATGACCATAGAAGATTGTGAAACTGTTAGTCGAACTGTTTCTCCCCTCCTTGATGTACAAAATGTTATTGAACGCAAATATCATTTAGAAATCTCATCACCTGGAATTGATCGTCCATTGGTAAGAAAATCTGATTTTTTTCATTGGCAAGGGCATCTTGCAAAAATTGAAACCAAAATAACAATTGATGGGCGCCGAAAATTTCGTGGGACACTTACAAATATCACGCAAGATGGATTTATTTTAAACACTGATAAAGCTGCTTATGGAGAAGCCATGTATACCCCTATTTCCTTTTGTGATATCATAAATGCGCATTTAGTGCTTACCGATGAGCTTATTCGCGATGCATTGAAACAAAATAAAGATTTAAGTCAACAATTCATTGCCGAAGAGAACGCTAACGACTCTATACAGACGCTCAATTTCAAAAAATAATATCACTGGGAAATACCCATCGTGTGGCACAAAGAAGGAGAAAATTGATGGCTACAAGCGCTAACAGGCTTGAGATTCTGCAAATTGCAGATGCTGTTGCACGTGAAAAGTCAATCGACCGTGAAATTGTCATTTCTGCGATGGCTGATGCTATTCAAAAAGCAGCACGTTCTCGTTATGGTCAAGAAACCAATATTCGTGCTGAAATCAATTCTAAAACAGGTGAAATTAAATTACAGCGCCTGCTTAAAATCGTTGATGTCGTTGAAGACTATACAACGGAAATTACTTTGTCTGATGCTCTCAAACGTCAAGCAGAAGCAAAAATTGGTGATTTTTTTGCTGATCTTTTACCTCCTATGGATTTTGGACGTATCGCAGCACAATCTGCTAAACAGGTTATTGTACAAAAAGTACGCGATGCAGAGCGCGATCAGCAATATGAAGAATTCAAAAATAAAGTTGGTGAAATTATTTCTGGTACAGTTAAGCGTGTGGAATATGGTAACGTCATCGTTGATCTAGGGCGCGGTGAAGCTATTGTGCGCCGTGATGAATTAATTCCTCGTGAATCATTCCGCTATGGAGATCGCATTCGTGCTTTTGTCAATGATGTACACCGTGAAACGCGTGGTCCGCAAATTTTCCTTTCACGCACACATCCCCAATTTATGGTAAAACTTTTCACTATGGAAGTACCAGAAATTTATGATGGTATTATAGAAATCAAATCTGTTGCTCGTGATCCAGGTTCACGGGCTAAAATCGCCGTTGTTTCACGTGATGGTTCCATTGATCCTGTTGGAGCATGCGTTGGAATGCGAGGAAGTCGTGTACAAGCTGTTGTTGCTGAATTACAAGGCGAAAAAATTGATATTATTCCTTGGTCGCCTGATGCGGCAACATTTGTCGTTAATGCACTGCAACCTGCTGAAGTTTCTAAAATCATCCTTGATGAAGATGCTGAACGGATTGAAGTTATTGTGCCAGATGATCAACTTAGCCTTGCTATTGGACGACGTGGGCAAAATGTTCGCTTGGCTTCGCAACTAACAGGATGGAACATTGATATTTTAACGGAAAAGGAAGAATCTGAAAATCGTCAAAAAGAATTTACTGAACGAAGTAAATTGTTTATGGAAGCCTTAGAGGTTGACGAAATGATCGGACAGGTTATGGCATCAGAGGGTTTTTCTTCTATTGAAGAAATCGCCTATATTGATCTTGAAGAAATCGCTTCTATTGATGGTTTTGACCATGATACCGCCGCTGAAATCCAAAGTCGTGCCCGCGAATATCTTGATCATCAAGAAAAAGAACTTGATGAAAAACGCAAAAAGCTTGGAGTTTCTGACGAATTGCGAACACTTCCTGGAATGACAAGTGCTATGTTGGTTGCTGTAGGTGAAGATGGTGTAAAAACAATAGAAGACTTTGCTGGCTATGCCGTTGATGATTTAGCTGGTTGGAGAGAACGTAAAGAAGGTCAAACACAGAATTTTTCTGGTATTTTAACCCCTTTTGACATTACACGCGCAGATGCAGAAGCTATGGTTTTAGCCGCACGTGTACAAGCAGGCTGGATAGACCAAGCTGATCTTGTTACAGAAAGTCCTGTAGAAGATGAAAATTCTGCAGAAAATGAAAAAACAGATGATTTGGATGTGGATACACTTTAAATGAATGAACGGACTTGCATTGTGACCCGAAAAAATGCTTCAGCACAAACGCTGATCCGTTTTGTTATTGGTCCCAATAACCAAATTGTTCCTGATCTTAAAGCGAATTTACCAGGGCGTGGCGTTTGGATTTCTGCCCATCACGCTGTTATTGAGAAAGCAATCAAACAGAAAGCTTTTCATAGAAATTTTAAAACAGATGTTGAGGTTGCACCAAATCTTGTGCATGTTGTTGATACGCTTTTACTAAAAGCCGCTCTTTCAAGCCTTTCCATGGCACGAAAAGCGGGAGCAATTGTTATGGGAGCAACAAAGGTTGACGCTGCTATCCGCTCTGGTAAAGTTATTCTTGTACTTCATGCTAAAGAAACAACAGAAGATGGGAAACGAAAAATTGCACAGGCCATCCATTCAATACAACAACAAACAAATCGGACTATAAAAACCATATCTTTATTTACAAGTAATGAAATGCGAGTGGCTTTTGGCTCTAATCCTGTAATGCACGCGGCCTTACTGGACACAAAAGCTGCTGAAGGATTTCTCAAAACAACATGTAAATTGATCAGCTATCGTGACGACAAGCATAGTAAGTCTAGTGAGATGACGGCCCAAGCCGTGAAGGAAGTACAATGAGTGAAAATAACAACGACAAAACAACCGTCAAGAAGACACTAACTCTCAAGAGGTCTGTCTTGGAAACGAGTACGGTTAAACAAAATTTTAGTCATGGCCGTACGAAGGCTGTCGTTGTCGAAACCAAACGGCGTAAAATTACGCGACCTGATGAAAAAGCTGAAACCCTACAGCCCATTACAAAGCCGCATGTGGCCCCCCAGCGTTCTAAACCGCGTTTTGAGGGAAAAAAGCCTCAAGAATCTGTGACCAAAAGCAATCTTTCATCAACTGAAATGGAAGCGAGACTTCGCGCGTTAGAAGAAGCACATATCCAAGAAAAAATAACGCGAGAACAAGCCGAAGAAGAAGCAAGACGCGCTAAAGAGCGTGAAGAAATTTTACAGCAAGAAATTAAAGAGAAAGAAATACATCTCCAACAAGAAGAAGAAATATCGCCAGTACAGACTCCACCTGTTCCCCCTCTCATTGAACAGACAGATATTCCTATTGCCCCTAAACAGACAACCGTGGTTGAAAAACGCAAAATAGATGACAATAAAGAGGAAGAACGGCATAGTCGACGTGCTAATCCTGCTAAGTCAGAAATACGTGTACCCAAAGTTGTCAAAGGAGCTGATGAGCGGAGACGCGGAAAGTTAACTCTGAATAGTGCACTGGATGAAGAAGGAAGCGCACGTGGGCGCTCAATGGCTGCAATGCGGCGTAGACAGGAAAAGTTTAAGCGTGCACAAAATCAAGAACCAAGAGAAAAAATTTCTCGCGAAGTTGTTCTTCCTGAAACGATTACTATTCAAGAGCTCGCACAACGTATGACTGAGCGTTCTGTTGATGTGATTAAATTCTTGATGAAACAAGGACAAATGATGAAACCTGGCGATGTTATTGATGCAGATGTTGCCGAACTCATCGCTGTTGAATTTGGCCATACTGTTAAACGTGTTTTAGAATCTGACGTAGAAGAAGGTATCTTTAATATAACAGATAATCCTCAAAACATGCAGCAGCGCGCCCCTGTTGTAACCATTATGGGCCATGTTGACCACGGAAAAACTTCGCTTTTGGATGCTATTCGTAAAGCAAATGTTGTTTCTGGCGAAGCAGGAGGTATTACGCAGCATATTGGTGCCTATCAAGTAGAACAAAACGGTCAAAAAATTACCTTTATTGATACACCAGGTCATGCTGCATTTACCGCTATGCGTGCACGCGGAGCTCGTGTTACTGATATTGCTGTTCTCGTTGTAGCCGCTGATGATAGTGTTATGCCTCAAACGATTGAATCAATCAATCATGCGAAAGCTGCTGGTGTACCTATCATTGTTGCTATCAACAAAATTGATAAACCAGCTGCGAATGCACAAAAAGTGCGTACAGAACTTCTACAACATGAAGTGTTTGTTGAAACTATGGGTGGAGAAACTTTGGACGTTGAAGTTTCTGCTAAAACTGGTCAAAATCTTGATAAACTTCTCGAAGCTATCCTTCTTCAAGCTGAAATGCTTGATCTGAAAGCAGATCCTCAACGAACTGCAGAGGGCGTTATCATTGAAGCCAAATTGGATCGCGGACGTGGGTCTGTTGCAACAGTTCTTGTTCAAAAAGGTACATTACACCCTTCTGATATTATCGTTGCTGGAAATGAATGGGGTCGTGTACGTGCTTTGATTGACGACCATGGCCGCCATGTCAAAGAGGCCGTTCCCTCTACACCAATTGAAATTTTAGGCATGCAAGGAACACCACAAGCCGGAGACCGTTTTGCTGTTGTCACACATGAAGCAAAAGCACGTGAAATTTCTGAATATCGGCAACGATTAGCACGTGATAAAGCTGTTGCGCGGCAAACTGGTTCGCGTGGTTCTCTTGAACAGATGATGACAAAATTGCAAACGACTGGTGTTAAGGAATTTTCTCTTATTATAAAAGGAGATGTTCAAGGATCAATTGAAGCAATCGCTTCAGCATTGGAAAAACTCGGAAATGACGAGGTTCGTGCGCGTATTGTACATTCTGGTGCTGGAGGAATTACCGAAAGTGATATTTCTCTTGCAGAAGCTTCTAACTCTGCTGTAATTGGCTTTAATGTTCGAGCCAATAAGCAGGCACGTGATTTTGCTAAAACACAAGGAATTGAAATTCGTTATTACAACATCATTTATGATCTTGTTGACGATATCAAGGCTGCTATGTCTGGATTACTCTCACCAGAACAGCGTGAAACTTTCCTTGGTAATGCTGAAATTCTAGAAGTCTTTAACATTACAAAAATTGGAAAAGTTGCAGGATGTCGTGTTACAGAAGGTAAAATAGAACGAGGAGCCGGTGTTCGCCTTATCCGCGATAATATCGTTATTCACGAAGGAAAGCTGAAAACACTCAAACGCTTTAAGGATGAAGTCAATGAAGTGCAAAGTGGTCAAGAATGTGGGATAGCCTTTGAAAATTATGAAGACATGCGTGCAGGAGACATCATTGAGACCTTCCGTATCGAACATATTAATCGCACATTATAAAATAATCCAATAACTTTACTCTGTTGTGAAATGAGAAAAGTTATTAGGTTTTATACACAATATCTCTTTTTCCTTATCTAAATGGTCAAAAAAGAGATCTTGTAGCAAGGATAAAACTTTGATGAAAAATGCAGGGCCATCACAACGGCAACTTAGAGTAGCAGAGCAAGTACGTCATGCAATAGCGCATATATTACAGCGTGATATTTTGCTTGATGATATCTTAAAAGATATTGTTATTTCTGTCTCTGAAGTACGCATGTCACCAGATTTAAAAATTGCTACTTGCTTTGTATCACCTCTCAGCACTCTTAAAAATGCTTCTCATACCGATGTTGTTGATACCCTCAATAAACATAGTCGTTTTCTCCGTGGAGAAATCAGTCATGCGTTGCGACAAATGAAATATATGCCAGAACTGCGTTTCCGACTTGATAATAGTTTTGATAATTTTTCAAAAATTGATGCCCTCCTTCGCTCGCCTGAGGTTGCACGCGATCTTCACCATAGTGATACAGATGAGGATTAAAGATATGGCGCGGCAACACAAGAAAAAAGGGCGTCCTGTTTCTGGCTGGGTCATATTTGATAAACCAAAAGGAATGAAATCAACAGAAGCTGTCTCACAAATCAAATGGCTCTTCCATGCTCAAAAGGCAGGACATGCGGGTACACTTGATCCTCTTGCTTCTGGTCTCCTTCCCATTGCATTGGGCGAAGCAACCAAAACCGTCCCTTACGTGATGCAAGGCAAAAAAACTTACCGTTTTCATATTGCTTGGGGGCAAGAGCGCTCAACAGATGATTTAGAAGGAGAAATAACGAAAACTTCTCTCATACGTCCAACACAAGAAGAAATACTTGCTCTTCTTCCTCAATATACAGGTGTTATTTTGCAAACACCTCCACAATTTTCAGCAATCAAAATTGCTGGAAATCGTGCCTATGATTTAGCGCGTGAAGGGGAAGTTGTTGACATTCCGCCCCGTGAAGTGGAAATAGAAACTTTCAAGTTATTAGAAATGCCTACCAAAGAGCATTCTATCTTTGAAATAACCTGCGGAAAAGGAACTTATGTGCGCTCTTTAGCACGCGATATGGGACGTGATCTCGGTTGCTATGGGCATATTGCTGATTTAAGACGTATTGCCGTCGCACCTTTTGATGAAGAAGATCTCATTACATGGGAGGAACTAAAAGCGGCCATTCCGCCAAATAAAAACACTACAGATGAGAATAATCGTTCTTTTGAAAAAAACTTCTCAACACTCGATGGGCTCTTAATTGACACAAGCGCCGCATTGGATTGCCTCCCTCACTATATCCTTAATGAAACTCAAGCACAGAGAATTATAAGAGGCCATTCTATCCTCTTGAATCATCACAAAGCACCTCTTGATGAAGAGGAAATTTGTGTCCTCTATAAGGAACAACTTCTTGCTATTGGCACTCTCGACAAAGGTCTATTTAAACCAAAGCGGATTTTCACAATTTAATCGATTCTTTTCCCAACCACCTTTTGCGGAAAGATATTTTTCTCTATCAATTAAGAAAAATATGGTGCTTTTCATTGTCTATATTTACCGTATTCATATCAAAATTTAAGTCAGTGCTATAAGCTAACACCACCACACACTTTTTCCTCTTAATGTCGCAACAATCCTTGCATTTAAAGGATTCATAAGAGGCTTTTTATTTCTTTTTCAATCGTTTTTTACTCATACTTTAGTCCTCGTTTATAATGTACAAGCAAAGATATGGACTGATTTACTCTAAATAGATTTGAAACGAGAAAAGCTTAAGATTTTCAGAACTATCACTCAACATGAAAAATGACAAATAACCATTATAAATCAATTCATTAAATATTGAAATAGCAATTTTTTATGATTATGCTAACAAATTGATCGAAATAATATTAATATATGTAATATTTACAAAAACTGTTTTAACCCTAAGGAAGATGATCAGAGGAAACTTTTAAAAGCATCTCATTGGCTTGAGGTATTGTTTGGCGTTCAATCATGCGGTGCACTCTTATACCGTTAGGAGCACAATTTAAATGACGCAGACGCTTATTGACTTCTGCATCTGCTTTTGTACGACGATGATTATGGCGTAAATAATCTACCCATGTTGGCATATGATAAGCCTCTGTCCAATATTCAGGTCTTTCAAGATCTCGTAAAAGGACCCACTGACGCGCACCATCACGTAATCGAATATGGCGTCGACGCGTCATCACTTTGAGAAACTCTTCAAGATCATTTTCATGAATTTTATAATCGATCATTATCATGATCGGGCCACTTCTTGCTTTGAGGTCAAGTAATAATTCCGGCTCTCTAAAATGATCAAGAGGATTTAAATCTATCTGAGGAATTTCTTGAATTCTAAATTTTACCCCCGCAAGAGCACCAAAAATCAAGAATAGAGAACAAACGCTCAAAGCAATTGTTGGAGAATAACCATCAGCCAAAACTCCCCAGATTGCACTTCCAATAGCCATCCCCCCATAAGATGCCGTTTGATAAAGTGCTAAAGAACGTGCAACAACCCAGCGTGGTGTAGAGAGTTGTACAGATGTATTAAACAATGATAATGCCAAAACCCAACATAACCCTGCAGGAAATAAAGCAATATGGCTTATAATCAGTGAACGGCTGATTCCCAATAAAAAGCAAGAAAAGGCGAAACCAATAAATGCACTTGCAATAATCGTTTCTGAACGAAAATGATGCCGTACAACTGCATTAATAATACCTGCTGTCATGGCTCCTAACCCAAAACAACCGAGCAGTGTACCATAAAGAAGGGCACTTCCTCCAAGAACTTTATGCGCAACAATTGGCAAAAGTGCTAAAATAGAAATTGCTCCTATACCAAAAAGGAACGCTCGAACCATAATACTCAGCAGATTAGGTGACATCGCAACATAACGCAAACCATCTGAGACAGCTCCTAACAGCCTTTCTCGTGGCAATGAGTTGTTTTCATAATTCGACTTCCAGAAAAACAACGCACCAATAAGAGGAATATAGCTTATAGCATTAAACAAAAAAGCAGCAGATGCCCCCAAAGTTGCAATGATGGCACCACCAATAGCAGGACCAACACTCCGCATCAAATTAAAGCCGACACTATTCAAACTAACAGCAGCAGGAATATTTTCCCTGCTCACAATATCTCCTATCGTTGCTTGCCAAGAAGGATTATAAAAAGCTGTACCACATCCAATCAAAAACGTAAAACATAACAAAAGCCAAGGTGTTAGAAATCCCATATAGGCTAAAACAGATAAACTCATCGATATGACCATCATCATAATCTGCGCACACAACATAATTTGACGCCGATTAAAATTATCAGCTAATGCCCCTGCCATCAAAGAAAACATAACAAGTGGTAATGTTGTGGCACTTTGAACTAGCCCAACCATGGAATGCGAAGAACTAATCAACGCCATTAACCACCCTGCTCCAACAGCCTGTATCAGCCCCCCTAAATTAGAAATAAGAGTAGATGACCATAAATTTCGAAATACCGAATTACGAAAAAGTTTTAATGTTGAAATGCTCTGCATCTTTTCCCTCCAAATCGGTATTTATCACTTTTGTTACCACATACACGCTCATAATCTTTGTATCAAAAGGATGCATAATTCTTTAAAAAACTTCTCATAAAACTCTATTTAAATCAATATTTCAAAACAAAAGCTTTTATTTAAAGAAAGACTTCAAAATGCTGTCAAGGACTAGTATTTTAACCTTCTTTCCTATATAAGAACGAAAATAGGTAAGAGTCTTCGACTTTTCCTGTTTTCTCACAGACCCTTGCTGAACGACATCTCGGCTATGGGTGACTTTATGTTTCTTCGTTTTTGGAAAGGATAATACGATGTCGATTACAGCTGAACGTAAAAAAGCTCTTGTCTCAGAATACGCAAACAAAGTTGGTGATACAGGATCACCAGAAGTGCAAATTGCTGTACTTTCTGAACGTATTTCTAATTTAACAAACCACTTTAAATCTCACAAAAAGGATAATCATTCTCGTCGTGGTCTTTTGAAGATGGTGTCTCAACGTCGGCGTCTTCTTGATTATCTTAAAGGAGTTGACCAAAATCGTTATCAGACACTTATAAAGAAGTTAGGTTTGCGTCGCTAAAAGAAAAATAGAAGTGGTATTTAAAAAAACACCCATTTTTTCAACGTGTTGCTTTTAATTAAAAATTTTAAAAACTGATAAGTTATTATGGGATAGAACTGCTCATCGTTTCGCATTTAAGCAGTTTACTTCTCTTTTCTCGCAACAAAGATAAAAAGTATGTTGTCCACCCCAGATCTTGGAAGTATGCTACGCAAAACCAGAATGTGAGCAATCAAAGATTTAAACACTGGTCATTAAGGATAAAAAATGTTCAAAACGCACAAGATAGAAATTGAATGGGCCGGGCGTCCGCTCACCCTTGAAACAGGGAAAATAGCGCGTCAAGCTGATGGTGCAGTGATTGCTACCTATGGAGAAACGATTGTCTTAGCTACCGTTGTATCGGCCAAAATCCCAAAACCAGACCAGGACTTTTTTCCACTCACCGTTAATTATCAAGAAAAATCCTATGCTGTTGGTCGAATACCTGGGGGCTATTTAAAACGTGAAAGTCGACCAAGTGAAAATGAAACTTTGGTTTCACGTTTGATTGATCGCCCAATTCGTCCCCTTTTCGTTGAGGGATATAAAAATGATACACAAGTTATTGTTTCCGTTATACAGCATGATCTCGAAAACAATCCCGATATCCTTGCGATGATTGCATCTTCTGCCGCATTGACCCTGTCAGGTGTTCCTTTCATGGGGCCTATAGCTGGTGCCCGCGTTGGCTATTGTAATGGACAATATGTTCTTAATCCTCATATCGATGAAATGCCTGAATCAAAACTTGATCTTGTTGTTGCTGGAACAGAAAGTGCTGTTTTGATGGTTGAATCAGAAGCACAAGAATTACCGGAAGATATCATGTTGGGGGCCGTAATGTTTGGTCACAAAGGCCTTCAACCTGTCCTTGATGCCATTATAAAGCTTGCTGAAGTTGCTGCAAAAGATCCTCGTGATTTTGTTCCTGAAGATCTTTCTGAGCTTGAAAAAGCGATGCAGAAAATGGCAGAACAGGATATACGAAAGGCTTACACAATTACTGATAAGCAAGAACGTTATGCTGCAATTGATGCACTAAAGACAGAAATCCTCAATAAATTTATGCCAGAACCAGAAAAAGACTGTCAATTTAGTGCAGATCAAATTGCAACCGTATTTAAACAGTTGCAAGCAAAAATTGTTCGCGGAAACATTCTTGATACCCAAAAGCGGATTGATGGACGCAATCTTTCTACCGTACGCCCTATCCAATCAGAAGTAAGTATTTTACCCCGCACACATGGATCAGCACTCTTTACCCGCGGAGAAACACAAGCGATTGTCGTTGCAACATTGGGAACTGGTGAAGATGAACAATATGTTGATTCTTTAACGGGTATGTATAAGGAAACATTCCTTCTCCATTACAATTTTCCACCATTTTCAGTGGGTGAAACGGGACGCCTTGGTTCTCCAGGTCGTCGTGAAATTGGACATGGCAAATTGGCATGGCGGGCAATTCACCCCATGTTGCCAACGAAAGAATCTTTTCCTTATACCATTCGTGCTGTCTCAGAAATCACTGAATCCAATGGCTCTTCTTCTATGGCAACGGTTTGTGGAACCTCACTTGCTCTTATGGATGCTGGTGTTCCTCTAGCACGCCCTGTTGCTGGTATTGCTATGGGCTTGATTAAAGAAGGAGAACGCTTTGCTGTTCTTTCTGATATTTTAGGGGATGAAGATCATCTTGGAGATATGGATTTTAAAGTCGCAGGAACAGAAAATGGTATTACTGCCTTGCAAATGGATATCAAAATTGATGGTATTACCGAAGAGATTATGAAAATCGCGCTTGAACAAGCCAAAGGTGGACGAATCCATATCCTTAATGAAATGGCGAAAGCTTTAACCAGTGCACGTGCTGAGCTGAGTGAATTTTCTCCACGAATCGAAGTTATGAATATTTCTGTCGATAAAATCCGTGATGTTATCGGCTCTGGTGGTAAAGTTATTCGGGAAATCGTGGAACAAACTGGAGCAAAAATTAATATTGAAGATGATGGTACCATTAAAATTGCTTCTGCTGATGCTAAAACCATTGAAGCAGCAAAACGTTGGATCCATTCTATTGTCGATGAGCCTGAAGTTGGTGCTATCTACCAAGGAACAGTTGTAAAAACTGCAGAATTTGGTGCATTTATAAACTTCTTTGGTTCTCGTGATGGACTCGTTCATATCTCTCAACTTGCATCAGAACGCGTCACCAAAACAACCGATATTGTAAAAGAAGGTGACAAAGTTTGGGTTAAATTAATGGGCTTTGATGAGCGTGGAAAAGTTCGGTTATCAATGAAGGTCGTTGATCAAACAACCGGAAAGGAAATCACCGGTGATAAAGCGATGAATGAAGAAAAGTGCGTGGATGAAAAAAAACAACCTGAAAATAAGCGCCGCCGAAAGAAAAAAGAAGAGTAAGTTTTTCCTCTTATCGTATCATGAAATGCCATCCCAATATTGGAGTGGCATTTTTCTTTGAAAGAGTCATATGTGTTATTATTTTTGCCTTTTGAAAATCATGAACTCCCGTATCCTGATCCAAACCAGTGTTGGCTAAGTTTTGGTTTAACACAAATCCCAGCTCCAGAATGGGCACAAAATTTAAAAGTTATTACGCCTTGGCGACCAGATTTTTTAAAATTTGTCGATACTCAATTTCACTGCTCTCCTCAAATAGATAAAACTTTCAGCTATGATGGTGCATTTTTACATTTGAGCAAATATCGTGGTTTGAACCAAAATTGTTTTCTTGATTTATTAGAATGCGTTAAACCCAATGGATGGATTGTAATCAGTGGGAATAAAACTGCTGGTGCTGCTTCAATGATGAAATGGGTCAAAACAATTGTTCCCATCACCAATAAATTGTCTAAAAATCATGGTCTTGTATTTTGGTTGCAAGTTCCTCAACAAATTGAGAGACATAACATTGCGCAATTGCGCTCACCACCGCTCACTTTTGGTAAATTTCAAACCACTTCTGGTATGTTCTCACACGGACGTATTGATCCAGGATCTGCTGCCCTTGCTTCTTATATGCTCAAAGTTATTTCTGGAAAAACGGCTGATTTTGGTGCTGGATGGGGTTATCTTTCTCACGTTGCGCTTGAAAGAAGTGAAAAACTCACCGCTCTAGACCTTTATGAAGCAGACTACAATGCTTTGAGAGCAGCAAAACAGCACCTTAAATCCATAACAGCTCCTTTTCCAATTCATTTTTATTGGCATGACCTTGTACATGAACCTATCACAAATCTATATGACACAATCATTTCAAATCCACCGTTTCACACACAACAAACAACAGATGTTGCATTAGGAAAAAATTTTATTATAAATGCTGCAAAGTGCTTAAAGCCAAGCGGCAGTCTGCTTTTTGTTGCAAACCGCCACCTGCCTTATGAAACATTATTAAAAAATATTTTCCGCACAGTGTTGATACATGAACAAGCCCATGGTTTCAAAATTATCGAAGCACGCAGATAAACAGAACAAGCAATAACTTTCAAAGAATAAAACGTGAAAGATCGATATCAGCAGCAAGCTCGCCAATAGATTTTCTCACGTAAGCAGCATCAATTTTAAACGATGTTCCAGCTTTATCAGGTGCAGTGAAAGAAATCTCATCCAAAACGCGCTCCATCACTGTTTGCAAACGACGTGCCCCTATATTTTCAATCCTTGCATTTAAATCTACAGCAATATCTGCTAAAGCATCAATTGCATCATCGGTAATTTCCAAATGAACCTCTTCCGTTGCCATAAGAGCGATATATTGTTTAATCAAACTAGCTTCTGGTTCCGTTAGAATGCGCCGTAAATCTTCCCTTGTTAAAGGGTTCAGCTCCACACGGATGGGCAAACGTCCTTGAAGTTCCGGTAATAAATCAGATGGCTTGGAAACATGAAATGCACCTGAGGCAATAAAAAGAATATGATCTGTTTTGATTTGCCCATATTTTGTAGCAATTGTTGTTCCTTCAACCAAAGGCAAAAGATCCCGTTGAACGCCCTCACGCGAAACCGCAACACTTGCTCCACCATCCCTGGTTGCAATTTTATCAATTTCGTCGATAAAAACAATACCGTCATTTTCAGCAACACGAAGCGCCTCTTGAATAATTTGCTCCTGATCAAGGAGTTTTTCAGATTCATCATCAATGAGCGGTTTAAAAGAATCCTTTACTGTCGTCTTACGGACTTTTGTACGACTGCCCATTTTACCCAAAATATCTGATAAATTCATAATACCCATTTGTGCCCCAGGCATACCAGGAATATCAAAGGTTGAAGCACTATTGCTATTATTATCGGCGACTTCAATTTCAATCTCTTTCTCATCCAATTCACCTTCACGCAATTTTTTACGAAAACTATCACGGGTAGCAGGACTTGCTGTTTTACCAACAAGGGCGTCTAAAACGCGCTCTTCAGCATTCACGTGAGCCTTTTCTTTTATTTCATCCCGTTTCTTTTCACGCACAAGAGAAATGGCAATTTCAACAAGATCTCGAATAATTTGCTCAACATCACGTCCCACATAACCAACTTCAGTAAATTTAGTCGCTTCTACTTTAACGAAGGGTGCTCCAGAAAGTTTTGCTAATCGACGTGCAATACCAGTTTTACCAACTCCTGTTGGCCCTATCATTAAAATATTTTTTGGCATAACTTCTTCACGCATCGGCTCATCAAGCTGTTGCCTACGCCACCGATTGCGCAGTGCAATAGCTACAGAGCGTTTGGCATCATTTTGGCCAATAATAAAACGATCAAGTTCAGAAACAGTTTCACGAGGGGAAAATACAACACACATTTAAATAGCTTTCTCTAAAGAAGATAATTCTGCATCCAATGTTTCAATCGTAAAATGATCATTGGTGTAAACACAAATTTTAGCGGCAATAGCCATAGCTTTACGAGCAATAGTTTCTGCATCCAAATCCAAATCCATGAGTGCACGCGCTGCTGAAAGAGCAAAATTTCCTCCAGAGCCAATTGCCATAACCCCATCTTCTGGCTCTAAGACATCACCAAGCCCTGTTAGAGCCAAAGTTACTTTCTTATCAGCCACGAGCATCATTGCTTCGAGACGACGCAAATAGCGATCTGTTCTCCAATCTTTTGCAAGTTCCACACAAGCACGCATAAGCTGATCAGGATATTGTTCAAGCTTTGTTTCCAATCTCTCCAGTAATGTAAAAGCATCTGCCGTAGCACCAGCAAAACCAGCAATAACCACTCCGTTCTTTCCAAGACGACGCACTTTACGTGCATTGCCTTTCATAATTGTCTGTCCAAGAGAGACCTGACCATCCCCGGCCATCACGACTTTTCCACCTTTTCGTACCGTAATAATTGTTGTACCATACATTATGTCTGGCTTATGTTCTGTCATAAGGAAACTCCTTAATATTAACTTTACTTTTTAATATTGATTTCTTTTCATACAATGTAAAACTCAATTCCTATTGTCCTATTTAAGAACATATACAGCAAAACACAATGATTCAGCATAACTCAATTTGTTGAAAATGGAAAAATGATATCATTGTTGTCAATGTAAATTACTGCTAAATAGCTTTATATAAACAGTTTGTGCTTTTTAGAGGAAAATTATGAAAAAAATAGCCATAGGGACCTTAGGTGGAACAATTGCAATGACTGCTGATAGTTTTGGTCACATGCAACCGACTTTAACTTCAGATAACCTCATAAAAAGTGTTCCTGATTTAAATAACGTTGCTGATATTAATGCACAAACATTAATGCAAATACCAAGTGGATCTTTATCGTTTCAAATGCTTTTTGAAATAATTAAGTGGGCAAAACAACAAATAAACGCTGGTGCAGAAGGTATTGTTTTAACACAAGGGACTGATACTCTGGAAGAAACAGCTTTTTTTCTTTCTCTTTATTGGAAAGAAGCCGAACCACTCATCATAACCGGTGCTATGCGCATGCCTCATGAAGCAGGCGCCGATGGCCCCGCCAACATTTTAGCAGCCACTCGTGTCGCAGCAGCCACACAAAGTCGTAACAGGGGCGTTCTCGTTGTCATAAATGATGCAATTCATTCACCTTATTGGCTCTATAAAAGCCATACCGTCAAAGTCGAAACATTTCAATCAGGTCTTGCAGGTGTTTTAGGAACTATTTTAGAGGGAAAACTTATTTATTTCAATGATCGAAAATTTTTCCCAAAAACGTTTGATCTTCCCCAAAACCATGATCATCAAATTGCACTCCTCTATTCCTCTTTATCATCTGATGCAAAATTAATGAAACTATGCCTTGAAAGTGGGTATTATGCTGGAGTTGTTATTGCTGGTTTTGGTGCAGGACACTGTAGTTTTCAAGAAGCAGACCTTGTACAACAATATGCACAAAAAATACCAATCATTATTGCTAGTCGTTGTTGTAATGGCTCAACAACTCGTATAACTTATGGCTATAAAGGCTCCGAAATCGATATGATTGCTTCTGGTGCTCTTATGTCTGGTTATTTATCAGCCGTAAAAGCGCGCCTACTTTTATGGGCTTTTTGGGCGCAGGGGTACTCATTAGCACAAATCCGTGCAAACTGGAATGACTGGACTATAAGTTAATGAAAAATGATCTATTATCTTAAAAGAAGAGAGCATGCAAAACAAAATTCACTTGAAAATAAAGCCGCTCATCTGTCTGCTCTTAATCAATTGCTGCTGCAAAAAATTCTCGACTAATACAAATGATTGATACGACTATACAAAAAATTAATCAGAAAGATAATCTGGTCAAATCCGTTTCTGACCGATATTCACCCTATCGCGTTTTTACTGCACAAGAATGGTCAGAGTTTCGTGCAGACACACCTCTTACTTTGACTTTTGATGAAATTAAGCGTTTACGCTCTATTGATGATCCTATTGATCTTAAAGAAGTCCAACGCATTTATCTTTCTTTATCGCGTCTATTATCATGCCATGTTGAAGCAGTACAGGAACTTTTTCACAAACGTCAGCAGTTTCTCCATCAAGAAGAGAGTAGAAAAACGCCCTTTATTATTGGAATTGCTGGTTCTGTAGCTGTAGGAAAATCAACCACGGCTCGCATTCTTCAAGAACTGTTGAAAAGATGGACATCTAGCCTTAAAGTTGATCTAATCACAACGGATGGTTTTCTCTATCCTAACGCAATCTTACAGCAAAAAAATCGAATGAATCGCAAAGGATTTCCTGATTCCTATGACATTAAAAAGTTGCTGTGCTTTCTTTCGGCTATAAAAGCAGGTATCGGAAATGTCCGTGCCCCGCTTTACTCACATATGATCTATGATGTTCTAGAAAATCAGACTATTACCATTGATCGTCCTGATATTTTAATTGTTGAAGGTATTAATGTATTACAGGTCAGTGATCTTCCTAAAGATGGAAAAGCTATTCCTTTCGTATCAGATTTTTTTGATTTTTCAATCTATGTCGATGCTGAAACAGAAGTCATTCGTCACTGGTATTTGGAGCGCTTTAAACGTTTGCGTAAAACAGCTTTTCAAAATCCTGAATCCTATTTTCATCGTTATGCCCACCTCAATGAAAAAGAAGCTTCAAAAATCGCTGAGGATCTTTGGCAAACGATTAATTTAAAAAATTTACAGGAAAATATATTGCCAACACGACCACGGTCCAATCTCATTCTACGAAAGGGAAAAAATCATTTGGTCGAATATGTCGCACTTAGACGACTATAAGGATCTCATAACTATGCAGCACCACCACATTTATTTTACCTCAACACGTATCGATAACAGTTGCCCTATCATCTTGGTAAACCAAAGAACTCTTGCCAACTTATCACTTGATGCGTCAACAACAGCATGGATAAAAGTTAATGACTTTACTGGTAAAGCAGGACAAATACTCTTTATTCCTCACGAAACGGGGCATTTAAAAAAAGTTTTATTTGGAATTGGCAATGGGAACGATCCTTTTATCACAGGACTGCTTGCTCAAAAGCTTCCTGCTGGTCAATGGCATTTAGAAGGTACAACCTCTGATGAAATAAATACCTATCTTGGATTGGCATTTGGTAGCTATCAATTTAATCGCTATCGTCAAAATTCTTCTTTCAAATCATTATCTATCCATGTCAATGAGGCTATTGATCTTAATGAACTCCAACGAATTTATGAAGCTGTCTTTTTCGTCCGTGATCTCATTAATATTCCAGCCAATGATATGAACCCTGATACTCTCGAAAAAGAAGCTCGAAAACTAGGAAAAACCTATGGTGCTCATATCAAAAGTATTTGTGGAGACGATCTCTTAACCCATAACTTTCCGATGATTCATGCTGTAGGACGAGCAGGCAGCACTGCACCACGACTGATTGAGTTACTCTGGGGGCAAGAACATCGTCCTAAAATAACGTTGGTGGGCAAAGGCGTAACTTTTGATACTGGAGGTCTCGATATTAAATCAGCCAATAACATGTTGCTTATGAAAAAAGACATGGGGGGTGGAGCAAACGTTTTGGGATTGGCTAAACTTATCATGGATGCAAAATTGCCTTTCCGTTTACGCGTTTTGATTCCAGCTGTAGAAAATGCAATTTCTGCGAATGCTTACCGACCAGGTGATATTCTCAAAAGTCGTAAAGGTTTAAGTGTTGAAGTAGGTAATACAGATGCTGAAGGGCGACTTGTCCTTGCCGATGCACTCGCCTATGGTGATGAAGAAAGTCCACAATTCATGCTTTGTATGGCTACTTTAACAGGGGCAGCGCGTATAGCATTAGGACCAGATCTTCCCGCATTTTATTGTAATGATTCAATATGGGCACAACAAATTTCTGAATCTGCTCACGCTGTCTTTGATCCTCTTTGGCAAATGCCCCTTTGGAAACCTTACCAAGAGATGTTATCATCACCAATTGCCGATCTTAACAATGTAACTGGAAATAGCTTTGCTGGTTCTATAACGGCTGCTTTATTTCTTAATTCTTTTGTTGAAAAAGCTGAACATTTTGCGCATTTTGACCTTTATGGATGGGTTCCAAAAGAAAAACCAGGATACCCTATTGGTGGATCAGCACAAACTATTCGTGCCCTTTATAATATTTTTAAAAATGAATTTTGACACAAATATCCACAAAAAATGGACAATTTTGCAGCTTAAAGAATAATTGGTCTTACACTGTGTTCTTAGTTTTGTTTGAGGATAAAAACCTTACCAATACAGTTTTCATGAGTTTGTTTAAAGGTAAGGAGTAACAAAATGGAAAGCAAAAAGATGATCTCTAAAGATCCAAGACTTCATGCATTCAGAGATGATCTAGCAGATCAACGTCTTGAAACAGAAATTACAGCTCAACGCTTTGTTCAAGGTGAAAAAAGACGTGTTAATACAGCGGTCGCTGGACTTTTTAAAGAAAATAGTAAAAAAAGTGAAAGACAAACAGAATGCTTATTGGGAGAAGAACTTCTCATTTTTGAACAAGGGGAAACATTGTCGTGGGGACAATCACTCAAAGATGGTTATGTCGGTTATATTGATACAAAAGTTCTTTGTACATCAACCATAAAACAAACACATGTGGTTTCAGTACCACGCACATTTAAATATTTACACGCTGACTTACGTGGACCAATAGTATCCCCATTATCTATGGGAAGCAAAGTCAGTGTTGTTGATGAAATTGAAGTCCGTGACACAATGTATTCTATTCTTGAAAATGGAACAGCAATCATTACGAGCCATCTCAGCCCCATTGGACGCGTATATGAAGATTATGTCACAGTTGCAGAAACCTTTATCCGTACACCTTATCTTTGGGGTGGTGTCAGCGGTTTTGGAATTGATTGTTCGGGACTCATTCAGCTCTCTATGATGATGACCGATCAAATAGTCTTACGTGACACCGATATGCAGCAAGAAACTATAGGCAGTCTTCTTACAGATACTGATAAACTTCAACGAGGTGATTTAATTTTTTGGAAAGATCATGTTGCTATTATGGTCGATCACGCAAATATTATTCACGCAAATGGTTTTTCTATGGACGTTATGATTGAGCCATTGGAAAAAGCAATTACGCGTATCGCTAAAAAAAATCAATATCCTATCGCAAAACGCCGTCCAATTCAAGAAACTTAATACATGCCTCCTATAAAAAATTAATTGAATGTTTTTATTATGCAATAGATTGATTTATAAGGATAATTATCCATCATTCACTCTGCATCAAGCATTCTAAATATCGTAAAATTCTCTTATTTCAAATCTGTTTTTATGTTGAATCAATCAAAATCGCTTGCTTGTTCATCACAAGCGAAATTGATGTATAAGTAAAAATGATTACGAAAAGAAAAATATCCCTTCTGAATGCTCTCAAATGCCAAGAGCTATCATAACTAACATTGGAACCAGCTTACTCCTTCACAAGCGTAAAGATAGTGGCGCTCAATAGATTTTATCTTATAAAGCTCTACCATTATACCATTCACGAGTGCCGGCACGAAATGGGCTTTGGAATATTGCGAGATGCCTCTTTTAAACAACCCCGCAAATATGCAACACAATGGCGTTCTATATTACGTAAGGGATATGCCCCTCTTAATCAAAAGCAACATTTTTTGAAATTTTTCCTATTATCGATATCTTATGAAAGAAATACTCCTAATATCTCTCGGTGCATCCAAGACAATCTCTCAATAATAATCGCGAAAAGTATAAATCCATTATCTACCACCATTTTTATGCTTATGAAGCGTGCAAAGGCATCATTATACACTTTGCCAATTCTCAATGTTGCGATAACCCTTGGCTATTGGAGAGTATTCTTTCAACACGTATTTTATTTCTTTCTTAAATAATTTTATCCACATGACCCGCCCCGCTTGGAACGTGCAAAAGAATGGTTTTGACTAATTTAACATAAAACAGATTTGAAATATGAGAAATTTTTTTACGACTCTGGACTTCCCTATTCAACATAAAAAATATAAATTATTATTTTAAATCAATATATTGAATTATATTTTCTTCTTATAACACATTAAAGAAGATGATTTTTCAATACCTGAACCAATGGTTTATCAGCATCAGGCATAGGGTATTTATCAAGATCATTAATAAAAACCCATTCTAAATTTTGGCCCTCTCGTCCTTGCGCAACGCCCTCATAATGGTCACAAAGATACAATGGCATTAAGAGATGAAATGTTTTATAGCTATGACTTGCAAATGTTAAAGGGTGTAAATTATTTGGTTGAACATAAATACCAAGCTCTTCCTCTAATTCACGAATCAATGATGCTTCCGGAGTTTCACCTTGCTCAACCTTGCCACCAGGGAACTCCCATAAACCAGCCAGTGATTTTCCTTCAGGACGCTGTGTAAGCAAAACACGATTATTCTGATCTAACAGTGCACATGCAACAACAAGAAGAATGGAACTTTTCATACACATATCACTCCCCAATAGGGAACATAAAGATAACTGACTTTTCTATCATATCCCCTCTGCTCCTAAAAGAGCTCACATACCCCATTTGCTCTGAAAAATAATAAACTGTTAAATATAAAGTGCATCCATTAACTTCTGTAATCGCTATTGATCATAACGTACTCTTTTGTTAAATCGCAAGACCAAACCGTCGCCGTACTCTTACCCAAACCGATATCAACACGAATCGTGATGTGCTTACCTTGCATATAAGTACCTATTGTCTCTTCACAATACTCAGGATCTCGTACGCCATTCACGGCCACACGATGCTCACCAAACCAAATCGTCAATAGATCACGATCGACTTCAACACCGGCCTTCCCAACTGCCATAACGACCCGCCCCCAATTCGCATCTTCACCGGCAATAGCCGTTTTTACAAGCGGTGAATTTGCAATTGATAAAGCAATAGTTTTAGCTGCATTATTTGTTGTAGCACCTACCACATTAACCTCAATTAAATGACGAGCACCTTCACCATCACAAACAACTTGTAGTGCAAGTTCATGCAGAAGTGCACTCAATTGTTTCACAAAAACCCCATAACGCGGATCAGATTTACTTGTAAGACATGGAAAATGTTCTTTTCCTGTCGCAAACAACATAAGCGTATCTGAAGTTGAGGTATCGCTATCAACAGTAATTGAATTGAAAGAACCCTCAACTGCCTCTGATAACATGGATTGGAGTGCATCCGAAGAAATGGTAGCATCACTAACCACAAATGACAGCATTGTCGCCATATCGGGTGCAATCATACCAGCACCTTTTGCAATTCCATTAATGGTAACACACTCTCCCCCACAGTCAAAAGTGCGGGTCGCAAGTTTTGGAAATGTGTCCGTTGTCATTATGGCTTTTGCAGCTTCCAACCAATTTCCCTCTTCTGCTGTCTCTGTCATACTTGGTAAAAGATTGACAATACCCGATGCATCCATTGGCTCACCAATAACACCCGTAGAAGCTATAAAAATTTCATCTTCTCTAACCTTTAAAGCGTTCGCTGCTGCACAAATAATTGCATCGGTTGTGTGCTTTCCTTTGCTTCCTGTAAAAGCATTTGCATTTCCAGAATTCACAACAACACCCCTCGCAACCCCATGAGGAAGCGATGCACGACAATGCTCTACAGGGGAAGATGGACATTTTGAACGGGTAAAAACACCGGCCACACTCACTGGCTTATCGAATATGATGAAAAGAAGATCTGTACGATCTTTATATTTAATCCCAGCTTCAGCTGTTGCTATCCGTACACCAGATAATGGAGAAAGCTCTTGGATCTTTTGAGGCGACAAAGGAGAGATTTTCAAAACCACAATATGCTTTCTATAAAAAAATGAAATGATTGCAGATCAATAACCTCTCATAGAAAACTGCTAGGCTTTTTGAACAAAACTAACCTAGCAAATTATCTATTAAAGAGGCTATCTACTTATTTTTCCTAGCTATTCCGTATCTTCTTCATCAGATGTCTCATCGGGAAGTAGCGTCCCATTTTGATGAAGCGATTCCATGATTTTTGTAACATTAGGATCAGGGTATTTCACATCTATCTTGCTACGCAAATCAACAATCAGTTCTTGATAGCGCTTTTTTATCAGCTGTGTCCGCAACATCTCTTTAACATCATCAAATGCAGGCGGTTGTTTTACACGACGATCTTCTAATTTAATAATATGCCAACCAAAAGGACTTTCAACGGGTTGTTTTGTGTATTCGCCAACTTTCAAACCAAATGCGGCATCTTCAAAAGGCTTGACCATTTGACCATGGCTAAAATAACCAAGATCACCCCCAACGGCAGCAGAACCATCTGTTGAACTTTTCTTTGCAATCTCTTCAAAATTTTCGCCTTTATTTAAATGCTTAATGATAGCTTCTGCTTCTTTTCTCGTTTTGACCAAAATATGACGCGCTTTAACCTCATCCTCTTTAGGTAAAGCAGCAACTTCTTGCTTATAAAGAGCTTCCAAATCAGTATCCGATATTTTATCAACAATCGCCTGTTTAAAATAAAGCTGTTGAAGAACATTGTCACGCATGACTGCCATACGTTTATCGTAAGCTTCTGTCTTATCAAGACCTTTGCTTCTTGCTGCTTTTGCGAGGGCCTGCATATCTAAATAAGCTTTTAGAACCATCATACGGCGTTGTTCATCAGGAAAACGTGCTAAATTAGGATTTATTTCAAGCGCTAAATCATCCAATTGGCCTGCTGTAATATTTTTCCCATCAATAACCGCCATAACATGAGAAGGAGAAACGGCTTTTTCAGAAGCTTTCTCTAAAGTCTTTAAATCACTCGACGATGAATTCAAACCTTCTTGAGCACTCACCCCTAAACTTGTACTTGCCAATAAAGTTGATGCTAAAAAAAGCGTGATAAAGTTAAATTTCATAAATATACTCCTTAAAAATGAAGGCAGGTTCAAGATTCCAATTTTCTTTACCATAACACTTTAATCTTTAAACATAGAGAAATAAATTAGTAATTTTATTTTAAAAAAGTATAAAATTATCCTTTTATCTCAGTTTCTCCAATCCTATCTAATGCAGATGAAAAACATGATAATAGAGAAAAATGACATATTGTATCTTAAATTACTTTGTATTGTATCAGTTAAATAGCATACTTAAAGTTGACATAAAGCGCTTAGCCTCTTATCTCTACTTTACAATTAGAGTGAAAAATTGCACACCAGCAAGTATAATGGTACCATCTGCATTTCATGATGTCACTAATGATATCAGATAATTTGAAGAAAATGTAGAGTATGGGGAGAGCGTATGAATTACCCAACAAGAGTGACAACAATTAAAAGAAAGGGCCAGAGATGGTCAGTTTAGGTGTTTTTGCCCGTAAGTTTTTTGGTTCAGCTCATGAGCGACATCTCAAAGCACTCCGCCAAAAAGTTGCACAAATTAATGCTTTGGAAGAACAATTCGTAAAATTAAGTGATGAGCAGCTTTGCCAAAAAACAGATGCCTTTCGTAAACGTCTTAGTGAAGGTGAAAGTGTTGATTTGCTCTTACCAGAAGCTTTCGCGACTGTTCGTGAAGCCGCAAAACGTGTTTATGACATGCGTCCTTTTGACGTGCAACTTATTGGTGGAATGGTCCTTCACGACTGCGGCATAGCTGAAATGCGTACTGGTGAAGGTAAAACATTAATGGCAACTCTACCAATTTATCTCAATGCATTGGAAGGTAAAGGCGTTCATGTTGTGACAGTAAACGATTATCTCGCCAGTCGTGATGCTGAAACAATGGGGAAAATTTTTAGTTTTCTAGGGCTTACAACAGGCGTGATTCTTCATGATCTTGATAGTGATGCCCGCCGAGAAGCCTATGCATGCGACATCACCTATGCCACAAATAATGAACTAGGTTTTGATTATTTGCGTGATAATATGGCCTTCGATCATAGTCAAATGGTCCAACGTGGACATCATTACGCAATTGTTGATGAAGTTGATTCGATTCTTATTGATGAAGCCCGTACCCCCCTTATTATTTCTGGTCCTCTAGAAGATCGTACTGACTTCTATAACCTTATTGATACATTTATTCCTGCCTTAACTCCAGAAGACTATGAAATAGACGAAAAACAAAAAACAACGACCTTTACCGAAGTTGGTACTGAAAAAATTGAAAAAATGCTCGAACAAGCTGGGCATCTTAAAGGTGAGAGTCTTTATGACATAGAAAATGTCGCTATCGTTCATCATGTCAATAATGCTCTAAAAGCTCATAAACTGTTTGCTCGCGATAAAGATTACATTGTTCGCAATGATGAAATCGTTATTATTGACGAATTTACAGGGCGAATGATGCCTGGGCGGCGTTATTCTGAAGGACTTCATCAAGCGTTAGAAGCTAAAGAGCATGTTGCTATTCAACCAGAAAACCAGACACTTGCTTCCATCACTTTCCAAAATTACTTCCGTATGTATAGGAAATTATCTGGCATGACTGGAACTGCAACAACAGAAGCCGAAGAATTCAGAAATATTTATGGTCTTGACGTTGTCGAAATCCCTACAAATTTGCCAATACAACGTATTGATGAAGATGATGAGATTTATCGAACAGCAGAAGAGAAATATCGGGCAATTGTGCGTGATATCCGTCAAGCGCACGAAAAAGAACAGCCCATTCTTGTTGGAACAACCTCTATTGAAAAGTCAGAACAATTGGCAGAGCGTTTGCGAAAAGAAGGCATTACCGATTTTAGAGTCTTAAATGCTCGCTATCACGAACAAGAAGCATATATCATTGCGCAAGCAGGCGTTCCTAGAGCTCTCACCATTGCAACCAACATGGCAGGACGCGGTACGGATATACAGCTTGGTGGTAATGTTGAAATGCGCATCCGACAAGAGTTACAGGATATCCCCGAAGGTCCAGAGCGAACAGCTAAAATTGAAGAAATAAAAAAAGATGTTCAGAAGCTTAAAGAAAAAGCTTTAGCGGCTGGAGGGCTTTACGTTATCGCTACTGAACGTCATGAAAGCCGTCGTATTGATAACCAGCTTCGTGGACGTTCTGGTCGCCAAGGCGATCCTGGGCGCTCAAAATTCTTTCTCTCTCTTCAAGATGATCTTATGCGTATCTTTGGCTCTAACCGTATGGATGGTATGCTGCAAAAACTTGGATTGAAAGAAAATGAAGCTATTATCCACCCATGGATTAATAAGGCCCTTGAAAAAGCACAAAAAAAGGTCGAAGCACGGAACTTTGAAATTCGTAAAAATCTGCTAAAATATGATGATGTCATGAATGATCAACGCAAGGTTATTTTTGAACAGCGTATGGAGGTCATGAACGCAGATGATTTATCAGAAATGATCCTTGAAATGCGCAATGAAGTCGTAGAGGATCTCGTAGAGGCTTATATTCCTTCAGGGACATATTCTGAAAAATGGGATGCAAAAACTCTTGAAGAAGAGCTTCAACAACTCTTTAATCTTGAGCTTCCAGTGGAAGAATGGGCAAAAGAAGATGGAATTGCCGAGGAGCAAATTCTAGAGCGTGTATCAGATGCTGTTACAAAACTTGAAAATGAGCGTACTGAACGATATTCTCCAGAAGTTATGGCTTATTTTCACAAAGCAGTATTGCTCGAAACTATTGACACGTTATGGCGTGAACATCTGGTGAGTTTAGACCATTTGCGTTCTGTTGTTGGTTTTCGTGGTTATGCGCAGCGGGATCCGCTCAATGAATATAAGACAGAATCATTTGAACTCTTTCAAAGTATGTTGAGAAATTTGCGCCGAATTGTCACTTCTAAGCTTATGCGCTTTGAAATCATTCAACACCCCACAGAACCGACCATGCCTGAGCAAACTGATGCTGCTTCTTCTGTCTTTAATGATCAAAGTCAAGAAAATGCTCCCACCTTATGGGCACGATCACAAGAAAATAGATTTGTTAATCCACAAGATCGTGACCCTAACGATATAACCACATGGGGAAAAGTTGGACGTAATGAGCGTTGTCCTTGCGGTTCAGAGAAAAAATACAAACACTGTCATGGAGCCTTTGTTTGAAAAGCAAACTATGCAAATGAATAAAAAGCGAAATTATGAGCAAGAATTGCGCACAGCTGGTTTAAGAGTAACACGTCAACGACGAGTTATTCTTGATATTTTGACTGATACAAATGATCATCCTAATGCATTTGAAATTTTTCAGCGTGCAAACAAAATAGATTCGAATATTTCACTCTCAACTGTTTATCGAACCATGAAAATATTAGAAGGAAATGGAACAATTCATCGCCATAGCTTTAGTGGTGGTCCGTCTCGTTTTGAGCAAGCAGATGGGCAACATCATGATCATCTCATTGATATAGAAACAGGACAAGTTATCGAGTTTCATTCTGATGTTATTGAAAAGCTGCAAGAGGAAATTGCAAAATCCCTTGGCTATGATATTATTCATCACCGCCTTGAACTTTACGGAAAAAAAAACTCTTAAAAAAGTAATCATATATCATTAGATAAAATACCTCAGGCAAATCAAATTTTATAAAAATTTACCTTTAAAATATAATAGTTTTCATTGGCAAAAAAAAAGAATTGCTTTATTACCCCTCTTTGTATGATGCTATACGGTAATTCATTGCCAATATTATAACAAACAATCATTGCAACAAAATATTATAAAAATTGTATTATGAAAAATTAGGCCAATATTATCATGGTTTCCTTGCCACAAGATCGTATGAGACAGCTTGAAAAGCGCTTTGAAATAATTGAAAGCCAAATGACGACGAATCCAAATGCTGAAACATATGTCAAATTAGCTTCTGAATATGCAGAACTACAACCCGTTATTGCCTCTATACGCGCATTAAATGCTCTTTACGAAGAGATTACAGAATTAGAAACGATTATCAACGATAAACAAACAGATATAGAGATGCGTAATCTTGCCCAAGAAGAGCTACCATCGTTATATAAAAAAGTAGAGCAATTTGAAAAAGAACTCCAAATTCTGCTTTTGCCTAAAGATGTTGCTGATGAAAAAAACGCTATTGTTGAAATTCGAGCAGGAACGGGCGGATCAGAAGCAGCACTTTTTTCCGGTGATCTTTTCCGCATGTATGAACGTTATGCCCATGCTCACCATTGGAAAGTAGAAATTATTTCACTTAGTGAGGGGGAAGTTGGCGGATATAAAGAGATTATTGCTACCATTTCAGGAAAAGGTGTCTTTTCTAAATTGAAATATGAATCAGGGGTTCATCGTGTGCAACGCATCCCTGAAACAGAGACAGGTGGACGTATCCATACATCTGCTGCTACCGTTGCTGTGCTTCCAGAAGCTGAAGATATTGATATTGATATTCGTCCTGAAGATATTCGTATCGACACAATGCGTGCATCCGGAGCAGGAGGACAGCATGTTAATACAACGGATTCAGCTGTTCGTATCACGCATATTCCAACAGGAATTATGGTCGTACAAGCAGAAAAATCACAACATCAAAACCGAGCAAGAGCCCTTCAAATTTTACGGGCACGCTTATTCGATATCGAACGACAAAAAGCGGAAAGTGAACGTTCAGCTTCTCGTAAAAGCCAAGTTGGTTCTGGTGATCGCTCAGAGCGTATTCGTACCTATAATTTTCCACAAGGACGTGTCACGGATCACCGTATTAATCTAACCTTGTATAAGCTTGATCGCATTCTAGAGGGAGATCTTGATGAGCTTCTTCATGCACTCATCTCAGATCATCAAACAAGACTGCTGATGGAAATGGATAATAATTGAGCAAATATTCTTTCAAGAATGTTATCCAACAAATGCAAGAAAAATTGCGCACGAAAGGGATTGCTGAAGCCGATCTCGATGCGAAAATACTCATTGAATGGATAACAGGAATAAATGCTGCTGAAAGAGTTTCTAAACCAGATATGCATCTATCTTCTGAGCATATTATACAAATAGAACAGGCTTTACAACGGCGTATTGCAGGCGAACCCGTTTACCGTATTATAGGAGCACGAGAATTTTATGGTATATCTTTTACATTATCTCAAGAGACGTTAGAACCACGCCCTGATACAGAAACGCTGATAGATCTTGTTCTCCCTTTTCTCCAAAAACAGATCGAAAATTCGAGAAGAACAACATTCCTTGATATGGGAACAGGAAGTGGCGCCATTGCCATTGCCATTCTTAAACAAATTCCCCAATCCTATGCAGTCGCTGTCGATATTTCTGAAGATGCCCTTAAAACAGCGACAAAGAATGCAAAAAATGCTGAAGTAGCACACCGCTTCACACCCCTTCTTAGCGACTGGTTTGATTCTGTCACAGATCGCTTTGATTTTATTGTTTCCAATCCACCTTATATCCCCGCAAAAGATATCAAAAAACTTGCAAAAGAAGTGCGCTTACATGATCCATTGCGCGCTCTTGTCGGTGGAAAAGATGGTCTTGATTTTTATCGAAAGCTCGCCCATGAAGCAGCCAACTACTTAAAAGAAAACGGCACTATCGCTGTTGAAATTGGTTACTCTCAAGAAAAAGAAGTTTGCAATTTGTTTGAAACAAATGGCTTCCAATGTTTAGAAATGCGCAAAGACCTCAGTGGAATACCCCGCGCACTTCTATTTGCATGCAAACATTAAAATTCCCAATCATCATCCGTGGTAGCAACCGCCTTGCCAATGACATAAGAAGAACCTGCCCCTGAAAAAAAGTCATGATTTTCGTCAGAGTTTGGTGATAAAGCTGCCAAAATAGCGGGATTAACACGACAAACCTCAGGGGGGAAAAGAGCTTCAAAACCTAAATTCATTAAAGCCTTGTTAGCGTTATAATGAAGAAAAATTTTAACATCTTCTGTCAATCCAAGCGCATCATAAAGATCTTCAGTATATTTGCACTCGATGTTATAAAGATCAAAGAGCAGGTTAAAAGCAAAATTTTTAATTTCTTGTCTTTTGGCTTCATCAAGCTTTGCAAAGCCCAATTGGAATTTATAACCTATATAATAACCATGGACCGCTTCATCACGAATGATCAGTCGAATGAGATCTGCTGTATTGGTTAACTTAGCGCGACTGGCCCAATACATGGGCAAATAAAAACCAGAATAAAATAAAAAGCTTTCCAGCAAAGTCGAAGCAATTTTTTTCTTAAGTGGATCATTTGCTTCATAACGCTCAAGTACTAATCTAGCCTTTTTCTGCAAATGAATATTTTCTTCTGACCATCTAAACGCATCATCAACTTCTACCGTCGAACAAAGGGTTGAAAAAATAGAGGAATAAGAACGTGCATGAACCGCTTCCATGAAGGCAATATTCGTCAAAACTGCCTCCTCATGCTCTGTTATCGCATCAGCCAGAAGCGAAATGGCTCCTACAGTGTTTTGAATTGTATCAAGAAGCGTTAGTCCTGTAAAAACACGAATCGTTAGCTTGCGTTCTTCATCCGTTAAGCTTGACCATGAGGGAATGTCATTGGAAAGTGGAACCTTCTCAGGTAACCAAAAATTCCCAGTTAAGCGGTTCCATACTTCAAGATCTTTCTCATCATGTAATCTATTCCAATTAACAGCGCACACAACAGGATTTTTGGTTGTAATCTTTGTCATATGATGATCTCCTATAAACTGCACGAAACACAGCCATCAACTTCTGTTCCACTCAATGCTACTTGCCGTAATCGTACATAGTAAATACTCTTGATACCCTTTTTCCAAGCATAAATTTGTGCGCGGTTAATATCACGTGTGGTCGCTGTATCAGGAAAAAATAATGTTAATGAAAGACCTTGATCAACATGCTGTGTTGCCGCAGCATAGGTATCTATAATTTTTTCAGGGCCAATCTCATAAGCATCTTGGTAAAAATTCAAATTCGTATTATCCATATAAGGAGCAGGATAATAAACGCGCCCAATTTTTCCCTCTTTGCGAATTTCGATTTTTGAAGCAATCGGATGAATAGAGGAAGTGGCATGATTAATATAGGAGATAGATCCCGTGGGAGGAACTGCCTGTAGATTGCGATTATAAAGCCCGTACTCAACAACTAAATCCTTGAGTTCCTGCCAATCCTTTTGACTTGGAATAACAATATTGTTCCGCTCAAAAAGCTCTTGCACAAGCGCAAATTGCGGTTTCCATTCTCTTTCAATATATTTCTCGAAAAAACGTCCATCTGCATAAGCTGATTTTTCAAACCCTGCAAACATTTCTTGACGTTCGCGCGCAATTAAATTGGAAGCACGTATGGCGTGATATGTCACAATATAAAAATAGATATTGGTAAAATCAATCGCTTCTGGAGACCCATAATAGATCTGCTCACGCGCTAGAAACCCATGCAAATTCATTTGTCCCAAACCAATCGCATGACTTTCAGCATTGCCTTTCGCAATGGAAGGCACACAATCAATATTGCTCATATCCGAAACAGCAGTCAGAGCGCGAACAGCAGATTCCACGGTCTGTCCAAAATCAGGACTTTCCATTGCTTTGGCAATATTCATGGATCCAAGATTACAGGATATATCACTTCCAATCGTGCGATAAGTTAAATCTGTCTCCAGTTCACTCGCCTCACTCACCTGCAAAATTTCTGAACATAAATTGCTCATACTTATGCGCCCAGCTATCGGATTCGATCGATTAGCAGTATCCTCAAATAAAATATAGGGATAACCCGACTCAAATTGAATTTCCGCTAATGTCTGGAAAAAAACGCGTGCACTTATTTTCTTTTTACGAATCTTTGCATTATCAACAAAAGAACGATAATGCTCCGTTAAAGAAATATCGCTAAAGGGCTTACCTGTCACATGCTCGATGTCATACGATGAGAAGAGATACATATCCTCATTATTCCGTGCAAGCTCAAAAGTAATATCAGGAATAACGACACCAAGCGAAAGCGTTTTAATTCTAACTTTTTCATCAGCATTTTCACGCTTTGTATCCAAAAACTTCATAATATCTAAATGATGAGCATGCAAATAAACAGCTCCAGCCCCCTGTCGTGCCCCAAGCTGATTGGCGTAAGAAAAAGAATCTTCCAAGAGTTTCATCACCGGTAAAACACCTGAGGATTGATTTTCTATTTGCTTAATTGGTGCCCCTGCTTCCCGCAAATTCGTTAAACAAAGCGCCACACCTCCACCACGTTTTGAAAGCTGCAAAGCCGAATTAACCGAACGACCTATCGATTCCATATTATCTTCAACACGTAGCAAAAAACACGAAACCAATTCACCTCGTTGTTTTTTCCCAGCATTTAAAAATGTTGGTGTTGCCGGTTGAAAACGTCCTGTAATAATTTCATCCACAAAACTTTCAGCAAGAGCTTTATTCCCTTGTGCCAAATATAAAGCTACAAGACAGACGCGATCTTCATAACGTTCAAGATAACGTTTCCCATCAAAAGTCTTCAGTGTATAGCTGGTATAATACTTAAATGCGCCTAAAAAGGTAGGAAAACGAAACTTAAATGCATAAGCACGTTTAAAAAGCTTTTTAATAAAAGAAAAATCATAAAGCTCAAATAAAGCTTTTTCATAATAACCTTCCTCTATTAAGTAATCTATTTTTTCCTTCAGGTTATGAAAAAAAACTGTATTTTGATTAACATGCTGAAGAAAATATTGCCGCGCAGCAAGCCGATCCATATCAAATTGAATATGACCATTTTCATCATAAAGATTAAGCATTGCATTCAACGCATGATAATCAGTAATCTGATCCGATTTCTGCGATTGTCCTATACCAATTGTTTCCAAAATCTTTCCAATCCCTTTTTTACATAAATAACGTCTTCATCAGTTCCACGCAGCTCAAAACGATAAAGGCAAGGTACACAACATTTTTCAGCAATAATTTTACTTGCTAGATTATAATAGCGACCAAAATTACGATTCCCACCGCCAATAACACCACAAATTAATTTTCGGTTCTCAGCTTCATTAAGAAACTGGACAACGGCTTTCGGCACGGCCCCTCTTCCTTCACCATCTGCATATGTAGGAACAACCAATACATAAGGTTCACCAACCAATGCAGAAGGCTTTCTTTTATCAATTTTGAAGAGTCGTTGCCCAAGCTGCGAGACAAAATGTTCTGTATTACCCGTTGCACTCGAATAATAAACAATAAGCCCCATTAAGCACAAAGACCACTAATCATATCTGGTCTAAAACCAGACCAATGATTTTCACCACAAACAACGACAGGAACCTGACGATACCCCAGAGATTGAACAAAACTGTATGCTTGTTCATCACAGGAAATATCAACAACACGATAATGAATGCCTTTTGCATCAAAAGCGCGGCGTGTAGCATCACATTGGACACAAGATGGTTTGCTATAAATAGTGATCGACATTTTCTTCAACTTTCACAATTCCAAACAATCAACCCTGAAAGGTCAATCTAATAATTTTATAGATACTCAAGAATAACAAAAAATAGAAATTGTACGCAAAACATGTGGTTATTTTCAAATAATACACAGCTTCCTGAACATAACAGAATTCCTCATCAAATAACTTCAAAAACTATGATGAGAATAAGCGATTATTCTACAACTTAAATGGCAAAGCCCCCTAGTTATAAAACAATCTTTTGCTTGCATTACAATTCCCTCCTGCTGTCTAAAAAACTAATGTTCTAAACTACCGTTTTTCAAGAGCTCTGTTTGCTCTTTTACGGCAAAAATCAATTACAAAAACGAAAGGAAATCCTTCCAAAAGAGACCCTTCAGTAAAAATACTGCTATACCTTTGGCCAATAAACTCTTTACAATAATGGAAATAACTTAGATACCAAACGAAACACACTAACACCCTCTCTTGTGCTTATTTAGAATCACCAATCATTTTGATACTATATATAGTATATACTCTCTCTCTTTCGTCAAGGTGAATTCAATTATTATTTTTAATTTTCCACGATCTTCCCACTAAAATTTTCAGTACTCAAAACTATGTAATAATATAACATTTTGTTGACAAACGTTATATTATTACATAGTTTCCAAAATAATAAGCAACGATGGTAAAAAATATGGATCTGCACTTCAATAAAACAACATTAGGCTATAGGAATAGAATAGCAATAAAGAACTTTTCAGCAAAGTTAAAAGCTGGTTCATTGGTTGCAATAACAGGTGATAATGGCGCTGGAAAATCGACACTGCTAAAAGCCATCGCCGGATTGATTAAACCTCTTAAAGGAAAAATTACAAAACCAAAAAAAAGCCGCATTGCTTATCTTGCTCAGCAATGTAATATAGATCAAACATTTCCAATTGATGTGAAAACGCTTGTAAAAACAGGACTGTGGTCTTTTTGTGGATTATGGAAGAATCAGCGCCCTTATGATTCTAAGATTCAAAATGCTCTTAAAATGGTTGGGCTTACAGAACTCGCACCCCGTTCGCTTGAAACATTATCAGGCGGGCAATTACAACGCGCTCTTTTTGCACGTATCATTGTACAAGATGCCAATATTATTTTACTTGATGAACCTTTCAATGGTGTAGATCATAATACCCAAAAAGACCTTCTTTCTCTGATCACATACTGGCAACAGCAAGGACGCACAATTCTCACCGCACTCCATAACCCTCTCATCGTGCAAGAATTTTTCCCCCAAATGATTCAAATTGATCAACAAAACGCCTTTTATGGAGAAACAACACAGTTTTTAAACAACACCCTTCATCACGTTATGCCACCTCTCACATCCAATTCTTTCCCTATTAGCGCACAAAAACAAAATCTTCTCATCAATGATCCTCTCTTTCTTAGGTTATAAGACGTGTATGCATTTTTTCTTGCCCCCTTTGTTGATTTCCAATTTATGCAAAACGCCCTTATCGGTTCTATTTTTCTGTCTATTAGCGCTTGTCCTGTTGGTGTGTTTTTGATGCTCCGAGGAATGAGCTTGACAGGAGATGCTATCTCTCATGCCATTCTTCCTGGTGTTGCAATTGCTTTTCTGATTTGTGGCTTTTCCCTCATATCTATGACACTTGGTGGTATCTTCGCTGGTCTTATTGTTGCTTTAGCAACCATTTTGATTTCACGAAACAGCTTTCAGAAAGAAGATGCATCCATGACCGTCTTTTATCTTATTGCACTCGCGGCAGGTGTTATTATTATCTCACTGAAAGACTCAACAATTGAGCTGCTTCATCTCTTATTCGGATCGGTTCTTGCACTTGATGCACAAGCCCTTTGGTTAATCACTACTATAATGCTGATTACACTCTGCAGCCTTTGTATTTTTTGGCGTGCACTCGTTTTAGAAAGCTTTGACCCCCTCTTTTTTAAATCACTCTCTCCATTGAGTAAATATATTCATATTTCATTGCTTGGACTTGTGGTGCTGAATCTGGTTGGAGGCTTTCAATCACTAGGAACATTACTTTCCGTTGGTATTATGATGATTCCAGCCATTACAGCCCGTTTTTGGTTTTCACGGCTAGGCCCTATTTGCGCGCTTTCCACTCTTTTTGGAATCATTTCTAGCGTATGTGGTCTCCTGCTTTCTTTTCATCTTTCACTTCCCTCCGGCCCTGCTATCATCATTGCCGCAGGATTTATTTATCTTGTTTCCTGTTTGATAAGTCCACGTGGCTTTATTGTAACATGGTTTCCCCACCTCTTTTATACCTCCTCACTTTAAGGAAAAAAATGTGCCTAAGTTTGCTCAAAAATTTGTTCTTCTTGGAGCTTTATTGCTTGCCCTTTCTCCATTTTCTGCTTCTGCACACAATAAAATCAAAGTTGTTGCGAGCTTTTCTATTCTCGCAGATCTCGTAAAAAATGTAGGAGACAACCATATCTCTATGACCACTTTTGTAGGTCCCAATGCGAATACTCACACTTATGAACCTACCCCCCATGATGCTCAGGCTCTTAGAAATGCTCAAATTATTTTCATCAACGGGCTTCATTTAGAAGGATTTATTGATCGCCTCATTACAGCAAGTGGTACAAAAGCACTTCTTGTCGAAGTTAGCGCTAACATTCCCTCCCTCAAAATGAAAAATCAAGAACATAATGCCCATCACCACCACAGCGTTATTGATCCACACGCTTGGCAAACAATTCCCAATGTCAAAATCTATGTGAAGAATATCGCTGCTGCTTTTTGTAAAATCGATCCACAATCCTGTACCAGCTACAAAAAAAATGCCGAAACCTACATCCAAAAACTTAAAATAGCACAAGATACCCTGAAAACAAAAATTGCTACCATTCCTAAAGATAAACGTATCATTATCACATCTCATGATGCCTTTGGCTATTTTGCCAAGGAATATGGTTTTACTATCCTTGCTCCTCAAAGTGCTTCAACAGAAACTGAAGCAACCGCAGCCGATGTTGCTAAACTTATAAAACAAATTAAAGCGAATAAAGCAACTGCCCTATTCGTTGAAAATATCTCTAATCCCCGTCTCATAAAACAGATTGCAAAAGAAACAGGTTTAACAATTGGTGGAACACTTTATTCTGATGCATTGTCAAACAAAAATGGCCCTGCAGCAACTTATCTCGATATGATGGAACATAATGTAAATACCATCATTGACGCTATCACAAAACATTAAGATCTTCTATAAAAGAGATAAAAAAGAGTTCATAAAATCGTAAGTCTATGATTATGTTACTAATGATACCCCAACAGCTATAATTGATAACATTGATATGAAATAAAGTTACTTTTACAGAGAAATTTATACTCTATAGATTCTAAGATAGATAAAGTAAGTGGATTTATTGCCTCATGGTGCCCAAACTGTCAGCAGTAGCATTCTATTTTTCAATGCTTCTTTTACAATAACTCTCGACACTTGAAACGATTCATAAGAAGAATTTGGTGTCTCTTTCTTAAAGTATTTTTATCTATCCAACTTCTTTATAACATGCAAGTAGAATTAGTGTATGAATAAAAACCACTTGAAGAAAAAATGCCTCTTATGAAGAGTCTCAACACAATAATTGTTGCAATGTTTGAGACTGAAAGAGAGTATGATAATGGCCCCAGCTTGCATTTTTATAAGCATAAAGATGGCGATACACAATGGATTTTATGTTATACTACTTATAAACGACTGCGTGAAAAAATAGTTGGAACAACCTTGCAAGATATTTTTTAAAAAAAGTGCGTAAATTGGCAACCCAACAGCCTTCTGTTTAGGTATTCTGTTTTGTATGAGAGATGCAATTTTATTCAAAGAACGTAAAAAAATGTGTTCGGCAATGCTTAATTGCCATTATGTAAGAGACATTGGCTTAGATGTTTTTGAAAATTGCAATGCTAAATTAAAAGATGATGATAAAGATAAAATCTATTTTTTATTTGATGCTTTCATATTCTGCCTAAATTAAGCTGTCTCCTCATTTTAGAAATTACACAAGCAGATAAACTTATTCTACTCTGGCATACAAAAACTGAATACAACACCGAACCGTCTTCATATTTTTCTCAAACATACTGCTGTATAAAGTTTAGGTTGATTTATAAGCAACAAAAAGCACGCGCTTTATAAGAAAGTAATATCATAAAACCATTAATAGACTGGCAATATATTGAAAAAATATACCAGCTTTTATAAAATGCTTTGTAAAACAATAATATAATTGTCTTTGTCTCTGCTGATTCTTATAGATGTTCGCATCGATCCCTTATGTTATATTCATAAAGATCTGTTTGAGGATGATCTACAGGCAATTTTTAACTCAAGAATATAGAAAAGATCGATGAGATGTTACAGATGTGTTTCATCTGCTTTTATCGCTAAAAGTAATGAAAATTCTAAAACAAGCACGCCTTCTATCTCTCAGTGATTTTTTGCAACTTATCAGATACCCTTGCTGAGAATTGCATAGTGATTTACATGAGAAAAAATAAACTTGCAGCATGCGCGCATAGGTTTCTCTCTAATTTATGTGATTGGTAAAAAAAAACAAATGCTTCTTATAGGAGCTCTGAAACTATTTTAGATCATATGGCCAGCGGTAAAATAGAATGCGCCTATTCTCGTAGAGATTATTTAGAACAGCGTCGTATTTTGTGCATCAAATAGACTTCTTATGTTAGGGATCAAAGCTCAGATATGGGGCGCATCCTTCCTTATCTGTAACTCATTTTTTCTCTCTATTTCTCTCATTTGCTTTTATAATACACATAAATTATTACATCAAGAAACATATTATAATATGTTGTTTTTTATAACAAAATTATAAATGAGTAAAAATATGGTTAATAAAGATTTATTCTATATTGATATTTTTTTATAATGAAAATGATGTTTGAAAATTATATTCTTCTTACAGACCGTGAAAATGCAAAATTTCTTCATATAAATGTTTTGACATTCTCAGCGCTATGGGACAATAGATCATTACCAAAACTGTTAAAATTTTGTTTTTAATCCCATCGGTTACAACCTGAGTTTGTAAATGTAATTGAGCAAGTCAAAACACACCATTATCATGACGCAGCATAAAAGAGAGTCGTATCACATCAATTAATGCTTACTTATTATTTGTGCGCTTTCCTGTGTTTTTATTAAAAGTATGAAAATTCTGATGAGCAACAGTGAAACTTAGTTTTTGACCATAGTCGTGTGTCAAGCGTTCTTTTATTTCAATCGTAAAGATGATACCATTCCAACGCGTTAAAACATGGCAACCTGTTCCAATAAGCTTGATAAGCTCAATTTTTGTGTGAAAGACAGGCCCTTTATCTGGATGTTCGCCCAATAAGATTATTTCAGGTCTGAATGCTAAAAGATCAGTTTCTTCACCATAAGAAAATGAATGCCCTAAATGTTGTTCTAAGACATAGCGATCAAGAAAATTCATAGGAGGAGAACCAATAAAATCAGCAACAAATGTTGTTGCTGGAGTATCGTAAATTTCCATTGGTGTTCCAATTTGCTCGATAGCTCCTTTATTCAAAACGACTATTCTATCAGCTAATGTCATAGCTTCTAGTTGATCATGGGTAACATAGAGGCTCGTTGTTCCTAATGAACGCTGTAGTGTTTTTATTTCAATACACATTTGCGCCCGTAATTTTGCATCAAGATTTGAAAGAGGTTCATCAAAGAGAAAAACACGGGGTTGACGTACAATCACACGCCCCATTGCAACACGCTGACGTTGTCCTCCTGATAATTGTCGTGGTTTACGATCAAGAAATGGTTCTATCTCCAAAAGCTTTGCAGCATGTGCGATACGTTTTTTAATTTCTTCTTTAGGAGTTTTACGATTTTTAAGACCATATTCTAAATTTCCACGAACTGTCATATGGGGATAAAGGGCATAATTTTGAAAAACCATAGCGATATCACGATCAGCTGGTTCACGATCATTGATACATTCGTTATCAATGCATAATTCACCTGAGGTAACTTGTTCAAGTCCTGCTATAATACGTAATAAGGTCGATTTTCCGCACCCTGAAGGACCGACAAGAACAAGAAGTTCTTTATCGGCAACAGTTAAGTTTAAATCATCAATGACCAGAATGCCGTTGTCATACTGTTTTTTTATATTTGATAACTGGATTATGGCCACAATTACTTCTCCGTTTCAATAAGGCCTTTGATAAAAAGCCGCTGCATGAAGATAACAACAAGAACAGGGGGAACCATGGCAACAACCGATACTGCCATGAGTATATTCCATTGAGGATCATGTTGAAGTGATTCGACAATAAGCTGTTTTAAAATAATAAGGATCGTTTGATGATTTTGATCCGTTGTGATGATAAGAGGCCAGAGATATTGTATCCATCCATAAATGAACATAATGATAAATAAAGCAGCAATATTGCTTTTACTAAGAGGAAGAAGAATATCCTTAAAAAATTTAACTGGACCTGCACCATCAACACGTGCCGCCTCTAAGAGTTCATCTGGAACAGTCAAAAAAAACTGGCGAAATAAAAATGTAGCGGTCGCAGATGCAATAAGTGGAATAATCATTCCACTATAGGTGTTGACCATCCCCAATTTTGCAACAATCTCATAGGTTGGAAGAATACGAACTTCGACAGGGAGCATCAATGTAACAAAAATAAGAACAAAAGCAGTTTTTCGGAAGGGAAAGCGCATGTAAATAATTGCATAAGCAGACAAAAGTGAAATAATAATTTTTCCAACGCTAATCCCAAGAGCCATAATGAATGAATTCATTAAGAGTGGCCAGAGGTTGGGCAAACCCAGCTGTGCAAGGCCATCACCAAAGATTGTTTTATAATTTTCCAGAGCATATTTCCCAGGCAAAAGAGGAAGTGTTCCTGAGTTAAATGCTGCTGAACTATGAGTTGATGCAATGATAGCAACATAAACTGGAAAGCAAATAATGATAATACCAACAATGAGAATAATATGGGTTAGAAATTTCAAAACAGGGCGATTTTCAACCATAATTTGTTTCCTAATATTGTACACGGCGCTCAATCCAGCGAAACTGGATAAACGTTAAGACAATAACCATCAACATCAATATTGTTGATTGTGCAGCTGATGCACCGATTATTTGATTTCTAAAGCCATCGTCATATACTTTATAGACGAGGATGCTCGTTGCACGCGCAGGACCTCCAGAAGTTGTATTATCAATAATACCAAAAGTATCAAACATAACATAATTGACATTGACAATAAGAAGGAAAAACGTCGTTGGTGAAATTTGCGGGAAAACCACTGTCCAAAATCGTTTAAAGGGACCAGCACCATCAATGGCGGCTGCTTCTATTTGAGAACGCGGAACAGACTGAAGACCTGTAAGAAAAAAGAGAAAATTGTAAGAAATTTGTTTCCAACTAGCCGCAATGACAATAAGAATCATTGCTTGAGTGCCATTAATACGATAATTCCATAGCACCCCTATTTTCTCGAGAAAAAAAGGGATAATTCCGATGGTAGGATGAAAGATAAACAGCCACAATATACCTGCCAATACTGGAGCAACAGCATAGGGCCAGAGCAAAAGCATTGTATAAGCCTTTTTTGCACGTATGACACGATCAACACAGACAGCTAAGAGAAGTGATATTGTCATTGAAGCGACAGTAACTGAGATGGAAAATACTGCGGTTGTAAAAAGCGATTGCCGATAAGTAGGATCAGAAAGAACGGTTAGATAATTCTCAAAACCAATAAAGGTTGTTGTAAAGCCAAAAGGGTCTTCACGCTCAAAAGATGATTTTATTGCTTGAGCAGCAGGCCAAAAGAAAAACAAAAAAGTCACAAGAAGCTGAGGAAAAAGCAGTCCGTAAGAAAGTAGACTATTTTTAAAATATGCATGTTTTTCTTGCATTCATAGGGCTCTTTAAATGTAGAGACTTTAAAAAAGTAAACAAAAAGGACTCAACCGTTTTTGTTGAGTCTTTAATGTTTAACAATAAAACGAAATTAATGATTAGATCTTTCAAATTCACGCAAGAGTTTATTTCCACGTTCAACGGTCTCATCTAAACCATCTTTCGGCGTTTTTGAACCACTAAGAACAGCTTCCAACTCTTGATCAAGAATGGCACGAATTTGTGGTAAATTACCAAATCTTATCCCTTTTGAGTTAACTGTTGGTGGATTAAGATTAATCTGTTTGATAGCTATATCCGCACCTGGCGTTTTTTCATAGAAATGTTGTTTTTTGCTCAATTCATAAGTCGCTTTTGTGGTTGGGAGATAACCTGTTTCCTGATGCCATTTTGCTTGATTTTCTGTTTTTGAAAGAAATTTAAGAAAAGCGGCTGCCCCTGCATATTCCTTTGGAGTATGGCCCTTAAACGCCCAAATAGAAGCTCCCCCAATAACTGAATTTTGTGGTGCTCCTTCTGTATCCTTATAGTACGGTAGCATACCAACCCCCACATTAAACTGAGCTTCAGAAACAATTCCAGCATGTGATCCTGAAGATTGCATAAAAATTGCACAATTTTGTGCCATAAACATTGGTGTTGAATCTAATGCACCTGCTGGACCACCATAACGGAAAATACCTTGATCAGACCACTTTTTCAGGTCAGTCCACATACGCACTTGTAAAGGTCCATTAAATGTAAGTTCTGAATCAAGTCCTTTAAAGCCATTTTCCTTCGTTCCAAAAGGAACATTATGCAACGCTGAAAAATTTTCTATACCAATCCATTGAGCGGCATAAGCCATTGTAAAACCACAAGTTGCCGCTTTAGTCTCAAGAATTTTCTTGGAAAAGTTTTCTATATCTTGCCACGTTCTAGGAGGCTGTTCTGGATCAAGCCCTGCTTTTTTAAAGATATCTTTGTTATAATAAAGGA
Source organism: Bartonella sp. AP72JLCBS (assembly GCF_042195705.1). Classification (NCBI taxonomy): domain Bacteria; kingdom Pseudomonadati; phylum Pseudomonadota; class Alphaproteobacteria; order Hyphomicrobiales; family Bartonellaceae; genus Bartonella; species Bartonella sp. AP72JLCBS. The sequence goes on from NZ_JBHIOU010000007.1 coordinate 83,485, forward strand.
TGGGTGTTGAAATATTAAATGGCATAGAGACAATACGTCCCTGTTCATCGGAGTAATAACCACTAATAGCAGGGAAATAATCTGTAGGATCAAATTCTTGTTTTGTATCAGCCATAAGTTGATAAAATGGGTAGATTGCGCCTTTTGCAGCCATCATAGTTCCAGTACCAACGTCATAAATTTGAGCAAGTACTGGCTGTTTCTTTCCACGAAATGCTGCAATGAGTGAAATCAATCCCTCTTCATATTCACCGCGAAATGAAGAAACAACTTTATACTCAGATTGACTTGCATTAAAATCGTTAATGAGACTTTCAGTTTGCTTTCCTAATTCACCACTCATAGAATGCCAAAAGCTGATTTTTGTCTGTGCAAAACTTTCTGTCATCCCCGCTGTGGACATTATGATAGCAACCGTGGCCGCTATGGAAAGATAAAAACGACTCATGCTTCACCCTTTCTGAAGTGATGGAATACAAACTACCCCTAAATTTATAGTATTACACATGAACATGCTATGACAGTTTTATTTCAGAAACATATTCTCTCATTTAAACAGGAACCACCTAAAGGTCAAATGAATTTGTTTAAATTTATTTATTTTCTTTTATAAGCTTTCTTATGTATTCACGAAATACGCGTTTGTAACTATCTGAAAAAAGTGAGATGGCTTAAATAAGAAAAGTCACTTGGTAAAAAGATATAGATCGTAAATATCATTTCAATGACTATTTTAATATCTGGATTTACTTTTTTAAAAAGAATTGTTTATTCTTTTATTATTTGTCTTATAACTTTCGGCTTATAACTTTAACACGATGTTGCTACTGAATTTAAAGAAGAGACAAATAGAATTTTTTTAAAATTAAGAAAATCATTTTGAAGCGCTTAATAGTCTCTTTCCCTGTAACAAGATCACACCCCTCACGCAAAACAAAATGACACTGTATAACCAATTTCCATGCTGTTAAAAAATCTTTCAATACATCTACATTTCATGATAGCACCTATAAAATAAGCCCTAAAGCCTCTCCATTAAAGTATATAAGACTTTTTGTATGCCATCATTTTTACACTTCATAAAAGTGCAAAACGACATCATCATGTGCGATCCTAATGCTTAAATAAGCCTTGCATTTGAAATACGTTAAATGAATATTTTTATTCTTTTCTCAATCATTTTTTATCCACACACCAACCCTGCTTGTAATGTGCAAACGAATGATTTTGATTGATTCATTGTAAAAATATTTGAAATAAGAGAATCTTACGTATTAAGGTCTCTTACTCACATGAATAAAATATTAATTATGATTATAAATCAATGTATTATTGTCATGTATTAGATAGTTTTTCTTCTTTCATTACGCTAACTTTATGAAGATATATAGTTCCTTTTGTGTTGATGTATTTTTACCTTTGTGCACACAATTGCAATGCGAGATCAGGTTGATCTGTCGTAATATAATGTACAGGCATATCAAGCCAATATGATAACCGAGCTTTTCCATTAATTGTCCATACCCCTACAGTAAAACCAGCCTCAAGAGCTGATTCAATAAAGTTCTGTGAAACAATAGAGCCATCTAAACTTAGATCAGAATAACCTAATTGCTTCCATTCAGAAAAATGACGGTACATATCACCTTCGAAATTATCAACACATGGACCAGATGGTATTCCTGCTTCAATAAAAGGACGAAGGATAAAAGGATCAAAACTAATTGCAGAAACCCGTTCTGATAAATTTCGGCTTTTTATTAGTGCAAGCGCTTTTTGGGATAATATTGTTTCACGCTCCACTTCACCACATGTTTTGATTTCAAGATGCAACGCAACATTCGTTGGTGCTAAAAGATCAAGCACTTCTTCTAATAAGGGAGGTGCTTCTTGGCTTCCTTTCACGCAGAGTTGTTTACGTATTTCATTATCAATGTCGTGAATATACCCCTCTTTCCCAACCAATTGGTCTAAACGGAAGTCGTGAAAGACAACCACTTCACCGCTTTTCAGCAAATGAACGTCGCATTCAACTTCATCAACACCTAACGCTATAGCATTATTAAATGCCGAAAGGGTATTTTCAGGATAAAGATGAGCTCCTCCACGGTGTGCAACAATTTTTTTCTCAGACATACAAAATCCCACACTTCTCAATTTTAAACGATATTGACGTACAGATTGCCAGATAAAGGCTTATATCATATGAAAATACACAATCATTTTTAAATGATTTTTTCTACACTTTTCGAATATCAAACCCTCAGTCATATTTTATTCTTAAAAGACTTATCCTTCATTTTAATTATTCCCATTCAATAGTACTAGGAGGCTTTGAGGTTACATCATATACAACACGATTAATCCCTCTAACTTCGTTAATAATACGTGCTGCTGTCTTACTTAAAAACGCCATATCATAAGGATAAAAATCAGCAGTCATTCCATCTACAGATGTGACGGCGCGAAGAGCACAAACAAATTCATAAGTGCGACCATCCCCCATCACGCCAACAGTTTGAACAGGAAGAAGAACAGCAAAAGCTTGCCAAATTTCGTCATAAAGACCAGCTTTATGGATTTCCTCAAGATAAATAGCATCTGCTTCACGTAAAATTTCTAATTTTTCACGGGTCACAATACCTGGACAGCGAATTGCAAGACCGGGACCTGGAAAAGGATGGCGACCAATAAACTGCTCCGGTAGCCCTAACTCTCGTCCTAGCGAGCGAACCTCATCCTTAAAGAGCTCACGTAACGGTTCTACAAGTTTCATCTTCATCTGTTCTGGTAGCCCACCCACATTATGATGGCTTTTAATGGTTACCGTTTCACCAATAGCAGACACACTCTCAATAACATCTGGATAAAGTGTTCCTTGTGCTAAAAACTCTGCACCTCCTATTTTTTTCGTTTCTTCTTCAAAAACTTCAATAAAAAGACGACCAATTGTTTTGCGCTTTTTTTCTGGATCTGTCTCACCTTCTAAAGCATTAAGAAATATATCGGCAGCATTAACGTGAATAAGCTCTATATTATAATGATCACGAAAGAGCGTGAGAACTTCTTTAGCTTCATTCTTGCGCATCAGCCCATGGTCTACCAAAATGCATGTCAGTTGATCTCCTATGGCTTCGTGAAGGAGTACCGCTACAACAGATGAATCCACTCCCCCTGAAAGACCACAAATCACACGACTTTTCCCAACTTTTTGTCGTATCGTAGCAATTGCCTGCTCACGATAAGAAGCCATTGACCAACTACCTTTAATAGCAGAGATCTTATGAACAAAATTTTGCAAAAGTTTTGTACCATCCGGTGTATGGATAACTTCAGGATGAAACTGTACCGCATAAAAATATCTTTTCTCATCAGCAATAGCCGCATAGGGAGCTCCTTTTGAGGTTCCTATGACACGAAAACCTTCTGGTAAAGCTGCCACACGGTCACCATGGCTCATCCATACTTGATAACGAGAACCTTTTTCCCACACTCCATCAAAAAGGGCACTCTCTTCTTGCACTTCCAAAAAAGCACGCCCAAATTCACGCTCATGTCCAGCTTCAACCTTTCCTCCAAGCTGAATACACATGACTTGTTCACCATAGCAAATACCCAGAATCGGAACACCCGCCTCAAAAATTTCCATTGGAGCACGCGGAGAGCCCTCATCAATAACGGAATAAGGACTCCCTGATAAAATAATAGCTTTAGGATTTATGCGGCGCACAGCTTCTAAAGCCAATTGAAAAGGAGCAATTTCACAATATACCCCCATTGCTCGTACCCGTCGTGCAATAAGTTGTGTAACTTGTGAACCAAAGTCAATAATAAGAACAGTGTCTGGATGTGATATGCTCATAGAAAACCAATCAACAATTGTAAAAGAAAACTCATGAGAGTTATGATTTAATCTTTCTCTTTTCACAAGCCTGTTTTCTTAAGAAAAAGATTATTCTCGTAAAGTTTATGATAAAAAGTGTAAGAATATGGATCAATGTTTTTTTTGCAACACAGATAAAAAGAACCCATCTGTTTGTGTTGTGGCCGGCGACAAAGTAAGTCCATAATTTGAAAAAACTGGTTGCACAGGAGAAAAACTAAAATGTTTCTGCCAAAGCGCTGGCATATCTATTGGAGAAAAATGAGAATGTTGTTGAAGGAAATGGGAAATTTGTTCCTCATTTTCATCTGTAAAAAGAGAACAGGTAATATAGATTAAGCGCCCATTTGGCTTAAGATAAGCTATCGCTTCATTCAAAATAGCCCTCTGTTCTGTTTGGCGTTGTTTCACTTGTTCTAATGTTAAACGCCATTTCGCATCTGGACGACGACGCCATGTTCCTGTCCCACTACATGGTGCATCTAGTAGAACTCTATCCATCTGGCCTATTAATGGCTTCAATTCTTCTTTTTGTGCTCGTGTTTGTACATTACGAACACCAGCGCGTCGAAGACGATCAAAAATAGGAGCTAAGCGCGCTTTATCGGAATCATAAGCATAAATTTGCCCACGATTGTTCATATCGGAAGCTAAAGCTAATGTTTTGCCACCAGCACCTGCACAATAATCTAATACCTGCATGCTCTCTTGCGCTTCCACAAGGTGAGCAACAATTTGAGATCCTAAATCCTGTATTTCAAAGTGTCCTTTTTGAAAAGCTGGTTCCACTTGAACATTGGGATGACGATTAAACTTTTCAATCGGTGCAATTCTTAAAGCTTGCCCAAACCATGGAAAAGATTTAAGTTTGGTTTTTGCTAATTCTTTCAGCACCTTTTCTGGTGTTGCCTTTAGGTTATTTACCCGTAGGTCTAAAGAAGGACGCGTTGCTAACGCAGCCGCTTCAGTGATCCAATTATCACCAAATAAAGGACGCAGATGCGCTTGACACCATTGCGGAATATCACCACGAATATAGTCTGGAGCATCCACTAATTGCTGACCTTGCCACGATTTACGCTGTTTAGCCCCTAATAACTGCGGTGCAAACCGATCTTCTGTCAACTCACCGTCAATTTGCTCCAGCGTCATTTTTCCAGAATCTAATAAGGCACCAAAAACGATATCTCGGATATCATCACTCTCCATACGCCATTGTAAAGAATAACGTCGTCTTAAAACATCATAAACGATTGTACCAATAGCTGCACGATCACCTGCTCCAGCAAAGCGATGAGAAAGACCCCAATCCTTTAAAGCTTCTCCTACTGGGCGATGCTTCATTTCTATCTCTGTGAGAACATCTATTGCTGCTTGCAAACGCCCACCTAATCGCATTCATTTCTCCCATTAAAATAATAAAATTTTAAATCATCTAAAAAATAATATCATCGCCTTCTTGCCAATGAAACCTTCTCAACGCCATAAAAAATTTACATTCAATCTTAAAACGATCTGATCATACTTTTTTATAAGATCCAATTTAGAGTATCTAAATTTTTCCTTTCATCTTCTGCCCATTCGTTTTTTATCCTTCTACCTCTTATACTAAAAGATACGTAGCCATCCATAAAAAACTTATTTCCGCCATGCATTACGAAAAAAACAAACTCTTTAATTTATTGGCGTAAAATAAAGTTTACGAGGATTGTCTGAACAATAGAAAAAATCTTCTCATAAAATTAAACAAGCTCATCTTACGTTCAACAAAAAATTAACTTTTTAGAAAATGCTTGGAACCACTATTTGGCATGACCGTTTTTACTCTAATGGCAACTGCCAGACAATTTTAAAGGAGAAAATAATGACTTATAATAATGGAAAAACAACTTCGTCTAAAAGCCGTCATAATACAATGCCCTCAAACAACGGAAAGAAATCCGTCCAAAGTGATCAGACAAACACTCGCCAACGTGCGTCAAAGACTGGACGGAAGACAACAAAAAGTTAATTCTAATTTTATATAACTTATTTCATATAGTCTTAACAGAAAGAATTAGAGTTTTAACCTCTAATTCTTTCCTTTTTGGGATTATTACACCAAATTACAAACAGAAAAAAGCGCAGTCTCTCTTTCTTGTTCTCGGAAAATTTTATATTTATGCAATATGATATTAGGCTCTTGTATCTTTAAACTGGCCCACGATAATTTGGACTCTCTCGTGTGATAGAAACATCATGCGTATGACTTTCATGGAGTCCCGCATTCGTAATACGTACAAACGTTGCTTTTTCACGAAACTCTACGAGATCTTTTGCTCCAACATACCCCATCGAAGCACGAAGTCCACCAGCAAGCTGATGTAGAACTGATGCTATAGGACCTTTATAAGCCACCTGCCCCTCCACACCTTCAGGAACCAACTTAAGTTCATCACGAACATCATCTTGAAAATAGCGATCTGCCGATCCTCGTGCCATAGCACCAACAGATCCCATGCCGCGATAAGCTTTAAAGGATCGTCCTTGGTAAAGATAAACTTCGCCAGGACTTTCTTCTGTACCCGCTAAAAGAGAGCCAATCATAGCAGCACAAGCCCCACCTGCTAAGGCTTTAGCAAAATCACCCGAAGCTTTTATCCCCCCATCAGCAATAACGGGAATGCCCACTTTTTCAGCAACTTCTGCAGCATTCATAATGGCTGCAAGCTGAGGAACACCAACACCTGCAACAATTCGCGTTGTGCAAATAGAACCAGGACCAATCCCAACTTTTATAGCATCCGCACCACTGTCAATCAAAGCCTGTGTTGCTTGAGCAGTCGCCACATTACCAGCAATAATAGCTGGAGAAAACGTCATTTTTTTAATACGCTCAACAGTGTCTAATACACGCTGAGAATGTCCATGTGCAGTATCAATTACTAGAATATCAACGCCTGCATCAATTAATCGTTCAGCCCGCTCAAACCCATCGTTCCCTACACTACTTGCAGCTGCAACACGCAAGCGACCTTGTGAATCTTTGGCAGCGTTTGGATTTAATTTTGCTTTTTCAATATCCTTAACTGTTATCAGTCCGACACAACGATTCTGTTCATCCACAACTAATAATTTTTCAATACGATGATAGTGTAAAAGATACTTCGCTTCATTGAGTTGAACATTTTCACGCACTGTGATTAAATTTTCATGCGTCATTAATTCATAAATTTTTTGTTTAGGATCCGATGCAAAACGCACATCCCTATTTGTCAAAATGCCAACAAGCCGTCCAGCAGTTTCACCTTTAGCACCATTTTCAACAACCGGAATACCGGAAATACCATGAGAGCGCATCAAAGATTTTGCTTCTTCAAGTGTTGCATCTGGTCCAATGGTGACTGGATTAACAACCATACCAGATTCAAACTTTTTTACTTGACGAACTTCTTCTGCCTGCTCTGCAGGAGACATATTACGATGAATAACCCCAAGACCACCAGCTTGAGCCATAGCAATTGCCAAACGCGATTCTGTTACCGTATCCATTGCCGCAGAAAGCAATGGCAAATTGAGCTTAATATCCGCTGCAATGCGCGTACTGAGATCCACTTGACTAGGCATAACAAGAGAATGACCGGGTTGTAAAAGTACATCATCAAAAGTCAGTGCCAATGCACCTGTCCCCGTTTCAACAATCTTTGCCATATCAAAATTCCTTTTATAATAAAACACCGCAAGAAGCTTTAAAATACAACTGCGGTTCTCATACATGGTAGATTGGCAAAAAATTATGCCATGCTACAAACAAAATGAAAAGAAAAATAAATATTTTTTTTAAGTGTGGTTTATAAAAATTTACAATTGTGATTCAATAGGTAACCAACTTATTATTTTTGCAAATGCGCGACGCCAAAAATTGCTTTCTGGCTCATAGTCAATGCTATATTTTTTTTCATTTTCAATAAAATCCCAATAAATACGATTATTATCACCAAGACGCAGATGATAGCTCATTTCCCCTGTGGTTTCTTCAGAAAACAACAAATCTAATCTTGCTGTAATGGGAGCACATTCAAAAAGAATGCCCATTTCTGTATTTAATGATGCTGATCTTGGATCAAAATTTAAAGATCCAATAAAAGCTGTTTTACGATCAATTAAAAAAGCTTTGGCATGTAGACTTGCCTTACTCGATCGAAACAATCGTAACCCATGAGTATTGCCTTCCGCTTTTAATTCATAAAGATTAACACCACTTTTCAACAATGCCTTACGATAAGGTACATAACCACCATGCACTAATGCTACATCAGTAGCAGCTAAAGAATTTGTCAGAATTTTGACATCAACACCCTTTGAAACCAAATTACTAAAATTCTGCGTGCCAACCTTACCAGGAACAAAATAAGGTGACGTAATCTGGACCGTTTTTTGGGCATTTCCAATAACCTTTGAAAGTGCCTTCATAAGCCAATTACTTGCTTTTTTACGCAATGCTTTTTCTGGAGGGTCAGAAAGAACAACAACTTTGTCTGCTAAAAATAACCGCTTTCCTGTTTGGATAAAACAATTAAAGTTAATGTGCTCTTTGACATAATCTAAATAAACTTTTGCAACTTTGGAATCACGAAACTTTCGTAATTTATCTTTCCAATAGCTAAGATCACTTGCGCTTTTAGGAACAACCAAAGTATGAATTGGCAAAACAACAGCACTATTCCAAAAATCATCAAAGATACTTTCTACCTTTTTAACAGAAGGACCGATTAACATCAAATCTAAATCTCGAAAATGGGATTCTTTACCAGCATCAAAATAAGAATCTGCAAGATTACGTCCTCCTACAAAAGCGACCCTGCCATCAACAATAAAAGCTTTATTATGCATTCTACGTGTTACAGTAATTGCCCGTAATATAATTTCTAAACCACGGCGTAAACCACCTTTACGCGATCGCCCTGGATTAAACATTCTCACCTCAATGTGAGGATGTTTATCTAGCGCAATATAAGCTGGATCACGTGCCTGAGCATTAATATCATCCAAAAGAAGCCGTACCCGAACCCCTCGATCAGCTGCCTCAACTATTTCACTTAATAATAGGCGCCCCGTTAAATCATCATCCCAAATATAATACATCAGATCAAGGCTACGCCCAGCCTCTGCAGCTCCTATTGCCCGAACACAAAACGCATCCAAATTGCTGATAATGAGGGAAAGGGCATCTTTATCAATCCCCAATCCATTTTCTTTCTCAGCTAATTGACTGACGATACGATCAAGCTTAGTTTCATCTTTCTGAAGAGGTAACGCATAAGAACATTTTCCCCTAGCATTTTTCACAAAACGCCCATAGGTGTAGATTGCCAACATAGATGCAATAAAAAAAAAGAGGACAAAACCAATAACAATCTGTAAAAGAGTCAAAGAGGGCAAACTTTCTATTTTAAACTATCACATCATCAGTAATGCAAACGATAACACTAATCACTTTATCTTAATCGTATAGCAGATAAAATGCCACTTCTTGCTTAAGAGAGTATAAATTTAATATTGATGATACAAAAATTTTAGCGGTAGTATTTAAAAGTTTTTAAAAATGCTTCTCTGTTTTAATAAATGTAAACTTAACTAAAATTGTATAAATTGAAACAAACGATTAAAATAGTCACATAAAATTTATATTTGATTTAAATCAACAAAATCATCCACTATAGATAAATTTTACAATAAATGATTGTTTTCTTCAGCTTTCCCCCACGGACTTTATCAAAATTCACTCTATTTTTTGAAACGCTTGCTTGTCATGAAGAGAAATTTGTTATGAATTTACTTTCGTTCTTGATTTCTTATTGCTCTCAATTCTTCCATTTTTCTATAAAGTGTAGAGCGACCAATATGAAGGCGACGCGCAATCTCACTCATATGTCCTTTATAATGTTTAATCGCTTTCTCTATAATATCATGCTCCATTTCTGCAAAAGTACGCACATGCCCATCAGTATTCAAAAATTTTATCGATTCTTGCTCATTATCTTCTTGCATATTACCCTCAATGATATTGGGAACATTCATTAATGAATTTCCCATTAATTGCGGAAAATCTCGAACAGTTAATAACGGTCCTTCACTGAGTAAAATCGCACGAAATAAAAAGGTTTCAAGCTCATTTCTATTGCCAGGCCAATCATACTGCATAAGCAAGGAAAGAGCAGAGCCTGCTAAACCATGGACATGTGATCGCCCTGTTTCTGTGATAATGCGATCAATCAAACGTTGTGTGATCTCTGGAAAATCATCCCTTAATTCTCGTAAAGCAGGAACGCTAATAGACAAGTGAGAAAATTGTTCAAACAAACTATGCAAAAAAAAGTTCTCATTAACCAAGTCCTTTAAACGCGATGTTGAAATAGCGATGATCCGAAAAGGAAAAAAATCTCCTTTTGTATCCCTTTCCCTTTCTTTAAGGTAATGAGCAAACCGTTTTTGCTGTATGGGCTCAAGTCGATCAATATCACAAAGGCAAAGTGTCCCTTTTTCAAGAGAAGAAACCAATGGTAGGAATTCTTTAAACCACTGCTGATTTTCTTCTTCTGGATCAACGATGGCTGAACATTGAAAGCGAACAAAAACACCCTCCGAAAATAATCCCTCATGATGAATAATCCGAGCTAATGTCTCACGTCCTGTTCCAGCTTCTCCCTCTATCAAAAGATTCTGTAAAGAAGTTGCTGCTTGTCTCGATTGTTCTAATACTATCTGCATAGCTCTACTTTTTACGCAAAGATCAGAAAACCGTAAATGATTCTCTTTTTTTCGCCGAATATCTCGAACCTCATGCTCCAAGGCAGAAATAAGAGCAAGGATATCCAAAGTAACTCTTACACGTAATAATGTTACTGGATGGATCCAATAATCAATAGCTCCAGCTGTTAAAGCTTTCTGGAGTAAATGCTGATTCTCTTGTTGTGCTATAACGACAATAGGAACAGAAACACCAGCAACTCTAATCATTTTAATCAAATCGCTCACACTCAAATCACTCATAACGACATCAAGGAGTGCAAGCACAATGTTTTTACGCCTGTGTAAAAGATCAATCGTACGGAGACCATTTTCTGCTTCAATGACACGATAACCAAAACCTCGCAGCATAGAAGAAAGTTCTATACGTCTTCCATAATCTTCACTCGCAACAAGAATGGGACCAACCATAATGTCAATAATCTCCTTTGAGACTACTTAGCAGCTTAATATAAAAATTGTTGTAAACCATAAGAAATATTTTACCTCTTGTGTTTCACTTACGAAATTCATCAAGCTGTCAATTAAATACAACATTAAGGCATTTTTTTCCATTTTTTTGCTTTTTCATTGATTTTTATCAAATTTTTCATATTGACTCATGGGGTAATTTAATAATGTTATAGAAACTAGAGAGCAAAATAATCTAAATAGAGTGCAATAAATGAAACATACCTATCATATTTTATGTCTTACAATTACCGCCTTGCTGTTAAGTGCCTGTAACTTTTCGCGATATTATAACTCAAATATGCCAACTGGAATTGATGGAAAATGGGTTGATGAGAATGGTATTATTTCTTCTTTCCACAATGGTGTTTTTGAAACGCATGCAGCAGATACAGAAGAAAAACTATCAGAAGGAGCATATAATTATCTCAATGCCCAAAATATAGAAATTGAAATACGCTCTATTCTCCGTGGAACAATTTCTAGAGTCAATTGTACAATGTCATATGACGCCACACAACTTCTCTGCACCTCACATACAGGAGCACAGTTTTTCCTTAAGCGGAAATCTTAAACAAAGTACAAGGGAAACCTCTCTTAAGAACAGAGGGAGCACACACATTAAGCAGGAGGCGATATCCTTTCTCCTCCTGATAGAAAATCCTCTCTAAAATACGCAAAGAGGCTGGTATAATCTTTACCCTGAAAATTTTCTAAACATTATGAAATGCGTAAAATAATCATTTTCTTCCACAAAATATCAGTAAAGCCACCTCACAATAAAATTGTAACTTTGTATCATTCAATCTATTTCAACCTAAAATAACATTTTATTTGATAGGGAACTTTAATCTAAGCAGCGCCAATGCGCAAAAGATCATGAAAATGAACAATTCCTATCGGTTTTTTATCTTCAACCACAAAAAATGCACCAATCTGATGATCATTAATAAAAGCTGTTGCTGCACCAACAAGTGTATTTGGCTTTACAACTTTAGGAGCTTTGGTCATCACCTCGTCAACATTAAATTTTGATAAATTAAAATGAATGTTACGTGCAAGATCGCCATCAGTTACAATTCCGATTAGTTCACCTTCTTGATTCACAACACCAACACAACCAAAATGTTTTTCCACCAAAACATTCATCGCTTCAGTCATAGCTGTTCCCTGCATAACCAAAGGAATATTATCACCCTCATGCATAATATCACACACGTATTTAAGGCTTGCACCAAGAGAACCACCAGGATGATATATTTTGAAATCCGTTGCGGTAAAACCACGCATTTCTAAAAGAGAAACCGCTAATGCATCTCCCATTGCCAATTGCATAATTGTTGAAGTTGTAGGGGCTAAACCATGGGGGCAAGCCTCTTCTATCTTTGGTAATAATAGTACAATATCAGCTTGTCGTCCTAACACAGAGTGCTTACTTGATGTCATCGCAATAAGGGGGATACGAAAACGCGCCGCATAACTTATAATACCACTTAACTCTTGAGTTTCACCAGACCATGATAAAGCAAGAATAACGTCATCAGAGCCAATCATACCAAGATCACCATGATTGGCTTCTGCAGCGTGAACAAAAAAGGCAGGTGTTCCAGTTGAGGCTAAGGTTGCTGCAATTTTTGTCCCTATATGACCACTTTTTCCAAGACCAGTAATAACCACATGTCCACGAGCATTTCTAATAGTTTGAACAGCCGCTTCAAAAGAAGAAGAAAGACTTTCCAGAAGAGCTTTTTCAAGAGCTTCAAGCCCCTGCTTTTCACTAGCAAGTGTTTTAAGCGCTGATGCTACTGCACCTTGCAAAGCCATATGAGGAGACGATATTGTCATAATCAAATTCGACCAATAAAATTAAGTGAGAGATCTATATCACTTTTCGACATTAATGGTTTCTAGTAAATTTTTCAATGAAGCAGAAACGTGGCTGTGCATATCAGCGCGTGCCAAAGAAAATGCAACGTTGGCTTCAATAAAACCAGCTTTAGAACCGCAATCAAAAGTGCGCCCTTTTACTTGCAAACCCCAAAAATCTTGCTCATTTGAAAGCCGTATCATAGCATCTGTTAATTGAATTTCATTTCCTGTTCCCCGTTCTTGAGTGGAAAGAATATTAAAAATTTCTGGCTGCAAAATATAACGTCCATTGATGTACAAATTTGATGGTGCCGTACCTTGTGCTGGTTTCTCTACCATTTTTGTGATTTCAAAACCATTTGCAATCTGTTTGCCTTTCCCAACAATACCATATTTATGTGTTTCTCTAGGATCGCATTCCTGAACTGCTATAATATTTCCCCCACCCACCTTTTCATAAAGGCTCATCATTTCAGAAAGACAGCCCTTTTTCGCTTGTATCAACATATCCGGTAATAACAAAGCAAAAGGTTCCCCTGCAACTAATTCACGTGCACACCAAAGAGCATGCCCTAATCCCAAAGGTTGTTGTTGCCGAGTGAAAGAAGTTGACCCTGGTAATGGCTGTAAACGGTATAAATGTGCAAGATCTTCTTTCTTTCCACATTCAGCAAGTGTCGTATATAATTCAACTTGCTCATCAAAATAATCCTCAATAACGGCTTTGTTACGTCCAGTCACAAAAATAAAATGCTCAATACCAGCTTCCCTCGCCTCATCCACAACATATTGAATAACAGGTTTATCAACAACTGTTAGCATTTCTTTAGGAATCGTTTTTGTCGCAGGAAGAAAACGCGTACCAAGACCTGCTACTGGGAATACTGCTTTCCGGATTTTACGCACACTCACCCTCCTCAATGAATTCATATAACTTTTTTGTTTTATTTATCATATGTTTTTACGAAATGGTAAAAAAGATATCTTATTGTTTTGATTATCATTATAATGAGCAATAAAAATGTAAAAAGAGTCTGAGAATTTATTGAAGGGATTAAAACGTATTATTTATTTCAGTTTTTTCCTCTTCTTGATCATATTATCGATTAAACTAAATACAAAATAAAGTTATTGCACATCTAATGAATTGAATATTAATGGGGATTTCAAAATGCAAAAAACAGAATTGAAGACTTTCTCTTTTTTAGAGAAGTCAATAGCTTGGAGAACTCTTCTCACTGGCTCTGCCGTTATTTTTTCTGCTTTTTTAATGTTTTTTGCACCCCTTTCATATGCTGATAGCGGATTTAAACACTGGATTAAAGAATTTAAAAAAATAGCTATTGCTCACAATATTACCCCCTCTACGTTTCATATGGCGTTTAAAGGTGTTAATGCCATTGATCCAGAAGTTCTAAAAAGCGCCGCATACCAACCGGAATTTGTTGCTCCTTCATGGAACTATTTCGATAATCGTGTCCATGATATTGCAATTGAGGAAGGACGACGCCAAACTCAAAAATGGAACAAATGGCTTCTTCAAATTGAAAAACGTTTTGGTGTTGATCGCAATATTCTGCTTGCTATTTGGTCAATGGAAAGCAACTATGGGAAGGTTTTAGCTAATAAAAGTGTAATGCGTGATACCATTCGCTCTCTTGCAACTTTAGCCTATGCTGATAAAAAACGTGCAAAATATGCATATACACAGCTGATTGCTGCTATGAAAATTCTACAAAGTGGCGAAATTAAACGCTCTCAACTCACTGGATCTTGGGCCGGTGCATTGGGGCATACACAATTTATTCCAAGCAGTTATCTCGCCTATGCAGTTGATATGGACCAAGATGGACGGCGTGATATCTGGAACTCTGTTCCAGATGCTCTGGCTACTGCTGCTAACCTTCTCCACAAAAATGGCTGGCAACCTAATCTTATTTGGGGAGTAGAGGTAAAAGTGCCGCAGGGGAAAACCCTTCCTGAAGGCTGGTATTCCTTTGAACAATGGAAAAAATTAGGTGTAAAACACGCAAATGGGCACCCTCTTCCTACATCAGCTGAACAAGCAATATTAAAATATCCAGATGGAGCAAAAGGACCTATATTTTTAGTCACAAAAAATTTCTTTGTTCTGAAACATTATAATAATGCAGATCGTTATGCGTTTGCTGTTGGCCTTCTTGCTGATCGCATTGCTGGACATCTTAGATTGGTAAATGATTGGCAAAGACCTTTTCAACCTCTTACTTTCCAGGAATGTAAAGAACTACAATCTCGCTTAAGTGCACTGGGCTATTATAAAGGGAATGTTGATGGAAAAATCGGAACAGCTTCTCGCAAAGCAATTAAAGCTTTTCAACTGCGTCACGGTCTAAAAGCAAATGGATATCCATCATCTCAAGTGCTTTTTCTCCTTCGCAAACAATAAGGGAGACTAAATTTTTGTCTTCTTTTCGCCTGATATACTTGACATTATTGCTGTTTTCACTTTCTATTGTGGGGATCTTACAGCCATCCCCAAGTAAAGCAACGAACTTCTTCAAATGGTTGTCACAACAAAACAAACAGACACAGCAGCCACCGCAAATTATAGAACAAAAAATAGACAAGCCGCAAAAAAAGATCGTAACACAAAAAAACATACAAAAGCTAAAAAATGAGAATGCAAAGCGCATTCTTGTCATAGGGGATTTTGCAGCTTCTGCTGTTGCTGATGCACTTAAGAAATTTTTTATAAATAATAGCGATATCGTTATCATGAACAACACAATGCCAGCTTCCGGCTTAGTTCGAACGGATTATTATTCTTGGCAAAGCAATATTTCTAAACTCATTGATCAAAATAGCCCCGATGTTATTATCATGATGATCGGTGCAAATGATAATCAACCCATCACAGACTCTCATAACATGATTAACACAGATCAGTCAGAATGGATACGCATCTACAAACAAAGAATTATCGAAATTACTGAAAGTCTTCACGCCTCTGGAAAATCATGGATATGGATAGGTCAGCCTTCTTTTGGAAATGATCTTTTGACACAAAAAATGAAAATTTTTAATGCGCTCTATAAACAAGAAACAGAAACAGCAGGAGGGTATTTTCTCGATATCTGGAGCGGCTTTAGTGATGAGACAGGAAATTTTTCTTTTTCAGGCTATGATATTAATGGAAAAATAACCAAATTACGCACCAATAATGGCATGCATTTCACCCCTGAAGGAAAGAAAAAACTTGCCTCTTATTTAGAAAAACCATTGAAAAATATTTCAAATTTTTATGCCTTTTCTCATGAAAATTCTTACTCAACCGATCAAGTTATTCAAAAACTTATACAAGAATCAGAGAATCAAGAGCGGAGTAAAATTATGCGTCAGCCTCCAATGAGCCTCGATGATATGGCACAAAAAAACACTCACCTTTTAGGCAAAAGAAAGTCAAGTTTTATAAAAAAATCATGGTTTCCACCAAATGGGCATCAAAAAGATCGAGCTGATAATTTTTCTTTCCCATAATGTCTATTTAAAATACAAAATCTATTTTCCTCTATAAACAAAAAGCGAATAAGATAAAAAACTCTGTTTACAGAGCTATAATGAAGAGAAAATTTGCATAAATCGCAACTGTACCTTTCGAATAATATGAAAACGGCATGGTGTTAACCATACCGTTATATCTTATAGTCCACGTTTGTTAATCATTGCCTCTGGTAAAGGCATTCGTCCCCGAAAAGCTTTATAAAGCTCCTCTGGATCACGACTTCCTCCAGCGGAGTAAATAAAACGTTTCAACTTATCAGCAAGCTCTGAATTAAAAACATCTCCCGTTTCTTCAAAAGCTTGAAAAGCATCAGCATCAAGGACTTCCGACCACATATAAGAATAGTAACCAGATGCATAACCATCCCCCGCAAACACGTGCATAAAATGTGGGGGACGATGACGCATAATAATTGTATCAGGCATTTGCAGCTTTTCTAATTCTTGGCGTTCAAACACTGTTGGATCAGTGACTGTTTCGCCTTGATGAAAAGCCATATCCACTAAAGCTGATGAGATAAATTCAACGGCAGAAAATCCTGCATTAAATGTCTGTGCTACTAAGACTTTATCTATCAACTCTTGTGGCATAGGATGGCCTGTTTTTGTATGTATAGCATAAGATTTTAATATCTCTGGTACTGTTAACCAATGTTCGTAAAGTTGAGAAGGTAGCTCAACAAAATCACGTGAAACAGATGTTCCCGACACAGATGGCCATGTGACATCAGAAAGCAAACCATGCAATGCATGTCCAAATTCGTGGAAAAGCGTACGTGCATCATCAAGTGATAAAAGAGCAACTTCCCCTTTAGGTGGTTTAGCAAAATTACAAACATTGTAGATAATAGGCTTTTGTCCGCCATCCAATTTATGTTGTGATTGCAAACTACTCATCCACGCACCGGAGCGTTTTGAAGAACGTGCAAAATAATCACCAATAAAATGCCCAAGTAGACTTCCATCAGACTTTTTTACTTCCCACAAACGTGCATCAGGATGCCAAAGTGTAACAGCGTTTTTTTCTTCAAATGTAATGCTAAAGAGTTTTTCGGCTACCCCAAAAGCCGCTTTAATCATAAGATCAAGCTGAAAATAATATTTAATCTCAGCGCTATCGAAAGAAAGTTTTTCAGTGCGAAGCTTTTCAGCATAATAACGCCAATCCCAAGCAGCTAAAGATTCATTGCTGCCCTGATTGTTGGCAAAATTTTGTAAGTCAATTTGCTCAGTAGAAGCTTTCGCTCTTGCGCGCTTCCATACAGGCATAAGCAAATCCATAACGGAATCAACACTTTTAGCCATAGTATTATCGAGCTTCAAATCTGCGAAAGATTTATATCCCAATAATTTAGCCTGCTCATCTCGAAGCGCAACAATCTCTACAATAATTGTTTTATTATCATTCTTGTTATTATTTTCACCACGTTTAGCCCAAGCTTGGAATGCAACCTCACGCAAATCACGACGATCAGAGAATTTTAAAAAAGGTTCAACAATCGAACGTGCTAGTGTTAATGCATACGCTTCTTCATTGCCTCTTTCACACGCAATTTCCTTCATTGAAGCAATGAGATCTTGCGGTAAACCAGATAAGTCTGTTTGTTTTAAAAACAGAATCCATTCAGCTTCATCATTTAAGACATTTTGTCCAAAAGTAGCATTTAAAAAAGCAAGTCTTTCATTAATTTCCAAAAGCCGTTTCTTAGCTTTTTCATCGAGTTTTGCCCCATGACAAACAAACTTTTTCCACCATAATTCAAGAACACGTGTTGTTTCACTCTCAAATGTGCCCAACTGCGACTGTTTATAAAGCATATCTATTTTCGCAAATATCCGCGCATCCATCATCATTTTTGAAGAATAACGAGAAAGTTTTACAACGAACTCTTGCTCTAGCTGTTGAATTAATACATTCGTATGAGCACTGGTGCGTAAGAAAAATATTGAACAGACACGATCAAGCGCTTTGCCGCAAAGCTCAAAAGGCTGCAAAAAATTCTCAAGCGTTGGTGGTTCTTGCACCATCGCAATTGCCTCTAGTTCTTCTTCTGCTTCTTGAAGTGCCTGTTCAAAAGCGGGTTTAAAATCTTCGTCACTTATAGAAGAAAAATCAGGAAGACCTAAAAATCCCTTCCAGTCCAGCACTGCTGCTTTTGTCATAATACTTTATGTCTCCATTATAAATTTAAACTGTAACAATTATCTTTACGACACAAATTGATAACATACTAAAACTATTTCGTGAGTTTCAAAACTACCTTTCAAAACCCTATTGAATAAAAAACCTGAAAATCGTAAAGTTCTTTCATTCAAACCATATTATATTGAAGCAATAAAGATTATTCGCTCGCACATCACAATAGAATTGCATATTAACAAAAACACTTGGAGAAAAGCATAATCTCCACTCTTTATAAAATATTGCTTTAGATTCTTTTGAAAATCGTAAACTACATTAAAGAAATGATGGTAAAATCAGAACTGATTTTTACATTTACGTTTTTATATTATCCTCAAATTAAGCTGTATTCTCGTTTTAGTGATTCAGAAACTTGTTTATAACTTATAATTTACCCTTGACTTTACTTCAAATATTAACAATTGGGAATATAGCTGGGGAGTTTTTTTTAAATCTTCCATAAACTTTTGTTTTTATCTCATCTATTATCTAGATTTACAACTCTCCAACTCTTCAGGAGGTACTTTATCATGACTGAAATCAAAACGGCCTTCGACTTCAAAAATTTTTCTCCTGAAGCTCTCGCTGAAAAGTTAAAGAACCAGCATTTTGCAGACTCTATTGATATCATCAATGACCTCGATATCATGGAACGTGTAACTATTCTTAGTCTTCTGCCTCTTGATTATGTTATCGAACTTTTTGATAAACCAGAGCTTGAGCAACCTGCTGCCATCCTAGAACTTCTCCCTATAAATCGTGCTGTTGAAATTCTTGATGGCATGTCTGCCGATGCTGCTGCAGACGTCTTTCAAGAAATGGATAAGGAAACCCGCACACGACTTTATGCCTTGCTTAACCCCTTAACGCGCGCTGAACTTAAAAAACTCACCAGTTATCCTGATCATACAGCAGGAGCACTGATGACAACAGAGTTTATAGCCGTTCCTTCAAACTGGACCATACAAAAAACTTTGGATCACATTCGTGAGGTCGAGCGAACACGTGAAACAGTTTATACCAGCTATGTAATTGACCCCAAAACAGGTACTCTTCTCAAAGCTGTTTCCCTGCGTAACCTTATTCTTGCCTCACCTGATGAACAAATTCTTAATGTCCCTACCCATGACTCGCCCATTACAATATCACCTTTCACACATCATGAAGATATCGCACGCCTTTTCCAGCGCCATGATCTTCTCTCTGTGCCTGTAGTTGATGAAAGTAACCATGTCATTGGCATTGTAACCGTTGATGACGTGCTTGATACTATGGTCGATGAAATGAATGAAGATGCCTATAAATTTGGGGGTATGGAAGCACTTAATAAGCCCTATATGCAAATTAAGTTTCCTGAAATGATGAAAAAACGCGGAGGCTGGCTCGCTTTACTCTTTATCGGTGAAATGCTGACAGCAAGCGCTATGCAACATTTCGAAACAGAACTCGAAAAAGCGATTATTCTTACACTGTTCATACCTCTCATTATGAGCTCAGGAGGAAATTCCGGCTCACAGGCTACATCCCTTATTATCCGTGCATTGGCTTTACGTGAACTCACGTTGAAAGACTGGTGGAAAGTGATCATTCGTGAAATTCCAACAGGACTATCCCTTGGTCTCTTACTAGGAATTATTGGTGTTACGCGCATTGCTCTTTGGCAAAAACTAGGTATCTACGACTATGGCCAACATTGGATTGCTATTTCGACAACAGTGGGTACAGCTTTAGTTGGAATCGTTACCTTTGGTTCTCTTTCTGGATCTATGTTGCCTTTTATTCTTAAAGGTTTAAAATTTGATCCAGCAAGTGCTTCTGCTCCTTTTGTGGCAACTTTAGTAGATGTCATGGGCATTATAATCTATTTTTCTGTAGCTTCTCTCATTTTGTCAGGAACTCTTCTTTAAACATGTAAAGTAAAAACTCTTACTTATGGAAAAATCTTGTCATGTAACCTAAGATTCTTTCCATAAGAGAATAAGCTTTATTATTTATTTTCTAGCGCACCGCTCTATAGATAATTTATTATTTTTTTGAATAACAGCTCCGAATAACGTAATTTTACCTCATCATAAAGCTTCTCATATTAAATCGATTAAAGTCATCTTCTTGCCAGTCACAAACGAGATCGGTGTATGTCTAAAAACTATTCAAGAAAAAATAAAATACTTCTTATATCCTCTCTCTCTCGTATCAAAAACTGGCGCAATATTGACAGCTGAGAAAGAATAATCATGATGATACTCAACAGGCTTTATATTTCTTCACAAAGGCGTTAATAGTATACTATTCGCGTATATTATATCATTTATGAGCTCTATCATGGAATGGATGTAGGTACGTTAAGAAATCTCTCTTAAGTACATGAATATGCAACAAAAAGTATATGCTGTTTAAAGTGTTCTGTTTGGCATGAAAAGCATACTCCTATTAGAGAGTGCAATTAACAAAAGTAAGGCAATGCACTATCTCCATGGTTTAAAAGATATTACTTTAGATGCTTTTGAAATTATAAATTGGATTAACAGCAAAGATGGGAATTTTCTTTGGATGCCTTCATATTCTTTCTAAATAAGACTGTATTCCGGGTTCATAAATAAATCAAACAGATATAACTCTTGCCCTAATCTGGCATACAAAAGCTAGAACTTCTTATAAAATTCTTAATCGTCTCAATATTTACCTCAAATACACGATTGCATTAAATCTGGATTTTGATTGACAAGTTATAGAATAAGAAAAAGCTTTATTTAGAATAAGAATGTTGTACAGTTGTCAATAAATTGGCTATGGATTGAGAGATATTCCGGATTTTTATTAATCTCTTTGCAAAACAACAACAATAATATGGCTAGCTTTATACTTACTCTTACAAGAGCTCAATATAAATTCCTTGTGTCATATTGATAAAAATCAAGTTGACGGTGATTTTTTGGATAATTCTTAGCTCGAGAATAGAACATACGCACTATAAAAATCCTTTTACGAAGCTTCAGAAATTGAAGCTCAATAGAGCCTTAAAGACTTGGATAAATAGTTTTGCCATAAAAATATTGCCTCCATCTTCCAAAATTATAAAAAAACATGTAAAAGGTTTTCTAATAGTCAGGCAAAGAATGTAAAGACTTTACCTCAAATGAAATTTCATTAAACGAAAAGAAGAAAATTTATGCAATTGCGTAACATTGCCATCATTGCCCACGTTGACCATGGGAAAACAACGCTTGTAGACGGGCTTCTCAAGCAATCAGGAAACTTCCGTGATAATCAGCGTACAAGCGAACGTATGATGGATTCAAACGATATTGAGAAAGAACGCGGAATTACAATCCTAGCGAAAGTGACATCTGTTGTTTGGAAAGATACTCGAATTAATATTGTTGATACACCAGGACACGCTGACTTTGGTGGAGAAGTTGAACGCATCCTCAATATGGTTGATGGAGCCATTGTACTTGTTGATGCTGCTGAAGGACCGATGCCACAAACAAAATTTGTCGTTGGCAAAGCATTGAAAGTAGGATTGCGCCCTATTGTTGCTATTAATAAAATTGACCGACCGGATGCACGCGTTGATGAAGTCATTAATGAGGTTTTTGACCTTTTCGCTGCTCTTGACGCAACCGATGAACAGCTTGATTTTCCTATTCTTTATGGATCTGGACGCGATGGATGGATGGCGGAAGCCCCTGAAGGACCAAAAGATCAGGGATTAGGTCCTTTATTTGATCTTGTGACGCAGCATGTCCCTTCTCCTAGTGTAGCAGAAGGACCGTTTCGCATGATTGGAACTATTCTTGAAGCGGATCCGTTTTTGGGACGAATTATTACAGGACGGATTCATTCTGGCTCTTTGAAACCCAATCAAAATGTCAAGGTTCTTGGACAAGATGGAAAACTTTTAGAAACTGGGCGTATTTCAAAAATTTTAGCGTTTCGTGGCTTAGAACGGCAACCTATTGAAGAAGGAAGTGCTGGTGATATTGTTGCGATTGCAGGTCTGCAAAAAGGTACCGTAGCTGATACTTTCTGTGACCCTACTGTCAATGAACCCCTTACTGCCCAACCAATTGATCCTCCTACTGTTACTATGAGTTTTCTCGTCAACGATAGTCCCCTTGCTGGAACTGAAGGCGATAAAGTAACTAGTCGTGTCATTCGTGACCGATTGTTAAAAGAAGCAGAAGGTAATGTTGCTCTTAAAATTGAAGAATCAGCCGATAAAGATTCTTTCTACGTTTCAGGACGAGGAGAATTACAGCTTGCAGTTCTTATTGAAAATATGCGCCGTGAAGGATTTGAGCTTAGTGTTTCACGTCCACGTGTTGTTATGCAAAAAGATGAAAATGGAATAACTCTTGAGCCAATCGAAGAAGTTGTTATCGATGTTGATGAAGAATATTCCGGTACTGTTGTACAAAAAATGTCTGAACGTAAAGGCGAAATGGTGGAATTACGTCCTTCTGGAGGTAATCGTGTCCGCCTTGTCTTTTATGCACCAACCCGAGGACTCATTGGTTATCAATCTGAACTTTTAACGGACACACGTGGTACAGCAATTATGAATCGCCTTTTCCATGCTTATGAACCTTATAAAGGAGACATTGCTGGTCGTGTTAATGGTGTTATGATTTCAAATGATAACGGTGAATCTGTCGCTTATGCTCTTTTTAATCTTGAAGATCGTGGACCTATGATCATCGATGCGGGTGTTAAAGTCTATCAAGGTATGATTATTGGCATCCACTCACGAGATAATGACTTAGAAGTTAATGTGTTAAAAGGGAAAAAACTCACCAATATGCGCGCTTCCGGAAAAGATGAGGCCGTAAAGCTAACGCCTCCAATTAAAATGACATTAGAACGCGCCTTATCGTGGATACAAGATGATGAGCTTGTGGAGGTAACCCCTAAAAATATTCGTCTCCGCAAACTCTATCTTGATCCTAATGAACGTAAACGTTTTGAAAAAACACGTGCATCAATTTCAAGTTAATTTCATAATCTCTTTGGTAAAATATTTATAAAATATTTAATTGTATTGAGCCTCACTATATTCCAGAAAGGATGTCTCTATGAATATTAAGGAAATACCCGTAGGCAAAAATCCACCAGAAGATATTAACGTTATTGTGGAAGTCTCCCTTGGTGGGCAGCCAATAAAATATGAGATGGATAAAAAGTCGGGTGCATTATTTGTTGACCGTTTTCTTCATACATCAATGGTTTATCCTGGAAATTACGGTTTTGTCCCTCATACGCTTTCAGATGATGGTGATCCTATTGATGTCCTTATCTGTAATACCCGTCCACTTATGCCTGGTTGTGTTATCAATGTTCGCCCCATCGGAGCTCTAATGATGGAAGATGATGGTGGTAAAGATGAAAAAATTATTGCCATTCCCACTACAAAATTAACAAAACGCTATATCAATATTCATGACTATACAGACCTGCCCGAGATTACACTCAAACAAATTGAACATTTCTTCAAGCATTACAAAGATCTGGAACCTGGAAAATGGGCTAAAATTGAAGGATGGCGTGATAAAAACTTTGCTCATGAATTAATTAAGCAAGCTGTTGAGCGCAATAACAAAATATAACGATTTAATAAAATAAAGCCTATAAAAAATAGGCTTTGTTATTTATTTTTTCTACGAGATGTAATCTCTAAAGGATTGCCATATCTGCTTTAGCTCTTCTAAATGTGTTGAAAAGTAAAGTTGTTTGTAGCGAGATATTGCACCGTTTTTCAGAGAAATAGAAGAAGATGGGATTCTCCACTGCTTCGCAAGAAATTTAATGAGAGCTTTATTCGCTTTTCCATCTTCAGGAACAGCACGAAGGCGTATAACCAGATATTGTTTTTCACCATCCCTACATTCAACCCCTATTATTTTGTCAACAGATGATTTGGGAATGAGATATACAAACAAAATCAAGTTATTTTCATCAACTTGATAAAACATGTATTCGCCTCAAGTAATATTTCTATACATACATGTTTGCGTAAACGCGCCACATAAAAGTACGAATAAAATAAATAATAATGAACACTACAATAGGTGAAATATCAATCGTTCCCAAATTTGGTAAAATTTGCCGGATACGGCTTAGAACGGGATTTGTAAGACGATATAGAAAGCTTCCTATCAAAACAACAAAGCGATTGCGCGAATTTATGATATTAAAGACATAAAGCCAAGAAAAAATGACACTAGCGATTAAAATATCGATATAAATCTCAAAAATCAAATCAATCGTTCGAAGCAATGCATAAATCATGCGTCATCCCTTTCAATCAAGGAAACAGAAGAGCGTATAGAAAACCTTCATTAAAGCAGGTCTGTGTATCAAAAAATGGTTTTATATTTCAATACTCTTTTTTCTTGAATAAAAACCAAGCATCTAAATTCTTCATCTCTCTATTTAATGACGATGCAGTTAGAAAACAAATATCAAAATTAAAAATAGCACATAAAATAGAAGAAACGGCAAAAAATCTGAATATCCCTTATAGGATTAATCTTAAATCTCATCGTTTTAATTATTAATTATAAAAAACAAACAAACTAAAAACGGCCTTTTAAAGGCCGCTTTTAGTTTTAAAATTATTTCTGCAAAGCAGTCAAACGATTAAGAGCACTGCTAAAACCATCTAGCTGAACAAATAAATCATTCAAAGCTGGTTCACCTGCAGCAGCAATTGTCATCGCCAACTTTAACTGTTTTCCAGAACGTAAAGCTGCTACGTGATTTTTGTCAAAAACAACAGGAACCACACAACCTGCTGGTACACAAGTCCGGATACCGGTTTCGATAACAGCTTTTCCCTCATCAACTTGTAAACGAACAGGTTTAGAAACCAAAATGCCAAAAGGAACTGTTAAATTACCAGATACAACACCCTCAGCATCGAGAGTAAGGCCCATAGCCACAACAACACGCCCCTGCTCATTTACTTCTTGACGGTGCATAAAACAAATTCTTTTCCCTTCTTGTATACCACAGTTAATAGTCCACAAACCGTAGGTTTCAGTCAAAGAAGAAGCTCCATTTGGCAATGTCGCTGCCGCATCTTTTGATGCAGGAGGCTTTGAACTTGTTGCAAATGCAACAGATGAAATACTCAAGAGAGTAAAAACTATAAGTAAATTAAATAACTTTTTCATTTTATATTCCTGTTCTTTACATAAAAGATAAACATGTTTATTATTTATTATAATATAAAGCATCTTAATAAAAAAAGCTTTCTCATAATCATATAGCTTTTATAATGGTCTAAGGCTACCTCGAAATTCGCTGACAACTTTCGTATAAACGTGCTTTTTAAAAGAAACAGCAATCAACGGAAGGGTTTCTAGATCAATCCATTTCCATTGATCGAATTCCGCTTTATTGCCATCTGGTGGCGGATTAATCGCAATTTCAGAAAGCTTTCCTGTAAACTGGAAAGCAAACCATTTTTGTATTTGCCCACGATATTTATTTGTTAATGTGCACCCAATAAGTTCTTGTGGAAAATCATAATGGAACCAATTTTGTGCTTCTTTAATCAACTTTACAGATCGAATACCCGTTTCTTCATAAAGTTCACGATATGCCGCATCTAATGGTTTTTCATCTTCATCAATCCCTCCTTGAGGAAGCTGCCAACGATGAGATATGTCAATATCTGCATCTGCATGAATGGGCATCATTAAACGACGCCCAACCCACACTTTCCCCTCATGATTAAAGACAACAATCCCAACACATTTGCGATATGGAAGAATCTTCAAATTAATATCTGCATCCATTTAATATTCCTCAAAATCGCAAGCTATAGATATCAATTCTCACTTTAACACATCCTTATTGGGATCTGGTGGAAATGCTGCATTTGCCATTTCACCTCGTAACAGTTTATAAGCCTCATTCAATTGAATATCATCTTTAGGGTCTTTGGGAACAAAAGCAGCTGAACCAGATCCTTTATTACTCTCTCGTTTTCCTTTGATATGTCCTTTTAATGCAGACTCACCAACTTTTACATCATAACCTTTATATTTTTCAGGGAGTGGTTGCTCTACAATAATATCAGGTGTGATCCCTGTTCCTTGAATAGAAGTGCCTGATGGCGTGTAATAAAGTGCTGTTGTTAAGCGTAAAGCCCCATTTTCACCCAAAGGAATAATTGTTTGAACAGATCCTTTACCAAAAGACTGCGTCCCTAAAATTGTTGCACGACGATGATCTTGCAATGCACCCGCAACAATTTCAGAAGCACTTGCTGAACCACCATTAATAAGAACAATGAGCGGTTTTCCATTGATGACATCCCCTGGCTTCGCATCAAATCTTGTCACATCACTCTTTTTGCGCCCACGAGTCGACACAATTTCACCTTTATTGAGAAAAGCACTCGAAACATTAACAGCTTGATCTAAAAGCCCACCCGGATTAAGCCGCAAATCAAGGACATAACCTTTTAGCTTATCTTCAGGAATTTTAGATTGGATATCTTTAATTGCCGCTAGAAGATTATTTAATGTCTGTTCAGAAAACTGGATAACTCTTAAATATCCAATATCACCTTCAACCCGATATTTCACCGCTTTTACTTTGATAATATCACGAACAATCTTCACTTCAAATGGCTTATCAACGCCAGAACGAATAATTGTTAAGGTAATTGGTGTTCCAGGAGCACCTCGCATCTTATTAACAGCTTCATTCAATGTTTGACCATTCGTTTGTACATCATCAATTTTTGAAATAAGGTCTCCTGCTAGAATACCTGCTTTTGAAGCGGGAGTATCATCCATTGGTGAAACAACTTTAATTAAGTTTTTTTCCATAGTGACCTCAATACCAAGACCTCCGAACTCTCCTTTCGTAGAATCCCGCATATCCTTGGCTTCTTCAGCATTCAAATAAGATGAATGAGGGTCCAGTGATGTGAGCATGCCATTGATAGCATTTTCAATAAGCTTTTTATCATCTGGAACTGTAACGTATTGCATACGCACACGCTCAAAAACATCGCCAAATATAGCTAGCTTTTTATATGCATTATCTTCATTATTCGCAGCAACAGACTGCACCATAATCATTGAACAGGCGCCGAGCAATACCCCAGCGACCAAAAGAATAACTTTACGAATCATTTTGGCTCCTTCTTATTTTTTCAGTCTGCCACCAAGGAGTTGGATTTACAGGTTTTCCCTGCTTTCTAAACTCAATGTAAAGCATTGGAGAAGTTTTTCCTATATCCAATGCAACACTATTTGAAATAAATTGCATTTCCATTATACCCAGAGGCTCACCTGAAAGAACAAACTGCCCCTGTTTTACATTAATTCTCGACATTCCAGTAAGAATGATATGATAACCATTTCCAACATTGAGAATGATTAAATGTCCGTAAGAACGAAATGGCCCAGCAAAAGCAACAAAAGCATCCACAGGTGATATAACAACAGCTCCTGACTCTGTTTCTATCGTTTCACCAAAGCGCGTAATCTGCGAACTTTTGTTAGAGTGATGTATTCTTTTTCCTGAAACAGGAAAAAGTAAAGAACCTTTTCGGCTTTCAAAATTGGACTGTTCTAACAATTGCAAACTTTTCCGTACCTGTACTGATGCATCAGAGCTAAGTTTTGACTGACGGTCGAGCTCTAAAATCAATTCTTCTAAAGACTGCGCTTTTTTAGCAAGAGCAATATTTTTTTGTTGCTGTTCTGTAAGTTCTTTTTCTGATTTTTTTTGTAGTTTGTTTTTTTGGTCTAATAAAAGCTCTAGACGTTTTCGCTGCTCTGCTTGATTTTGCAGCTTTGTCTTTAATGCCTTATATTCCGTAGTAATGGAATTACTCAAATTGGTCAACTCCTTGAGTTTTTCTGTTAAATCTCGTGTTTTCTCTTGCATCTGAGGAATAACGGTACCTAATAAAACAGAACTACGTATAGAAGCCAACGCGTCCTCTGGCTGTATCATAAGAGCAGGAGGCGGATTCAATCCCATACGCTCCAAAATTGCAAGAACTTCCGCAAATTCAGCACGACGATTTTTTAAACTTTGATAGACTTGTACCCGCTTTTCTATCATTTTTTTAAGCTTTTTTTCCCTTTTAGCAATATCATCTGCTACTATACGTTCTTCTTTAGCCGCCTTTATGAGTGCATCACTCAAAACACGTTGATCTTTTTTTAAATGCTCAACTTGATGCATAAGAAAAGCAACACGCTCACGCGAAAGTGAAATATTTTGGCGAATTTCTCCTAATTCTTTATGGACTTCCGTACTCCTCATTGTATCTTCCGCATGCGATACAGAAAAGCAAAAAAATATACTCAAGAGCAGAATGACAAATATGACGCACTCCTCATATAAATATAGCATCTTTCTATGAAGAAGCTTTTTCATTTGCAAAAACCATGACACCTCATCGTATACATTAGAGATGCTTTAAATGGTGTCAGCTAAAACAATATTAATAAACATATAAATAAGTGCTAAAAATTGAACAAAAATATTAAAAACGATGATACGGATGATTATTTTCAATTGTTACAGCGCGGTAAAGTTGTTCTGTAAGAAGAATACGTGCAATTTGATGTGGCCACGTCATCAAACCAAAAGATAAAAGAAAATCAGCACGCTTCCTTATTTGTTCATTATGCCCATCAGGTCCTCCCAAAGCAATGACGACATCTCGAATGCCCTCATCACGATAACGCCTCAATTTTTCAGAAAAAGAAATTGACGAAATCGATTCTCCACGCTCATCTAACACAATTAATCGACATTTTTCAGGTAAAAATTCAATAAGTTTTCTCCCCTCTTCCTCCATACGTTGATAAACTGTTTGAGCACGACTTTCTGGTATCTCTTGTAACTTTTTTAAATGAAAGCCTATATCTCCAGAAATTTTAGAAAAACAATCCAAATAATGCTGAACTAATTTTTGCTCCGCCCCACTTTTCATACGACCAACCGCAAAAATAGAAATTTGCATTTTAATGATCTCCGAAGAGAAGCAAAGCCGTATCGTTTAAATCCGGCGTCATCCATATTTTTTCTAAATTATAAAAAAGACGAATTTCTGGACGAAAAAGATGAATGATAATATCACCTGTATCAATCAATACCCAGTCACCTCCAGCAAGCCCTTCTACACGCGCAAGCCCCTGCCCACTATCTTTCCAAGTATGTAATAAATGATCAGCAACAGACGATACATGACGCTGCGAATTTGCTGAAGCTATGACCATATAATCAGCCAAAGATGACTTCCCTCGAATATCAATAGCAACAATATCTTCTGCTTTTGTATCTTCTAAACTCTTGAGAATAACTTCAAGACTCTCACTAACAGAAAAAACTTTTTTTTCTTTTGAAGGCATAATATCGTAAGAGTGTTTGTGTGCAACGTTTTTCAGATCAATATCCTTTCTTATCGTTGTGGAATCTAAAAAAGAGACTTCTCTAAAGAGAAGCAGAATCTTATGAAATGTTCAAGAAAAATCATTCTTCTTCAAACGAAGGTTTGTTGAAGATTGAAAAGATAAAGGTCCATGCAAATAAGTCCAAACTGGTGGCTTGATAAAAGGTAAGCGCCAACTTTCTCTCTCATCCAAACGAAAACGGCGATAAATATGTGCCATAGGAGAGGAAAGTGCTGACCGATTGCCTAAAGGACGATCAATAATCGCAATAGGAAGCATAGAGACAATATCACGCCATCGATACCAATGATGTATCGTTGTAAAACTATCTGCCCCCATAATCCATACAAAATTTACGCCACTGTAATGGGTAAGAATATGAAAAATCGTATCTACTGATACTTTGCTCCCTATAGCCTGTTCAAAACCTGTTAAGCGAATTTTTGGATGGTCAATAAGTTTAAAACTTAATTGCATTCTCTCCTCTAAAGAGAGCAACTGTGTACAATCCTTCAAAGGATTTCCTGGAGTGATCATCCACCATAACTGATCAAGATGCAAACGCCGAATGGCAATTTTTGCAACAAGAAGATGCCCCGCATGCGGTGGATTAAAGGAACCACCAAAAAGACCCACAACATTAGATCTTTCAACATGTGGCATACAATTTTTCCATGGAAAAAATGGTGTTCTCAAGCTCTAACCTGACCATTTCCTTTAACGTGATATTGAAATGATGTTAGCTGTTCAACACCTATGGGACCACGTGCATGCATTTTTCCTGTTGCGATACCAATTTCCATTCCAAAACCAAATTCACCTCCATCAGCAAATTGTGTAGATGCATTGTGTAATAAAATAGCTGAATCTAAATGATTAAAAAAATTCTTCACCACTTCCAAATCCTCAGCAATAATCGATTCCGTATGTCCTGATGAATAACGCTTGATATGAGAAATGGCTCCCTCAACACCCTCAACCGTTTTAACAGAAAGAATAGCATCAAGATATTCATGCGACCAATCTTCTTCAGAAGCTAATTTGACATCTGGCATAAGAAAAACAATATCTTCTGTGGCACGAATTTCACACCCCTTTTCCTGTAAAGCAGTTAAAACAGGAAGAAATTTTTTTAATGCTTGGCCGTCAATGAGAACTGTCTCAACAGCACCGCATATCCCTGTTCGCCGCAGCTTTGCATTTAAAACAATATTGCGTGCCATACCTAAATCTGCCGATTTATCAATATAAATATGACAAAGTCCCTCCAAATGAGCAAAAATTGGAACACGTGCATCAGACTGAACGCGGGCAACAAGGCTCTTTCCACCACGTGGTACGATCACATCAATCGCTCCATCCAATCCTTTGAGCATTTCCCCAACGGCAGCACGATCTGTCGTTCCAACCATTTGGATAGCATCTTTGGGTAAACCAGAGCGTTCTAAACCTTGTACCAAAGCTAAATGAAGAGCATGAGAAGAATGAAAGCTATCCGAACCACCGCGCAAAATCGCAGCATTGCCAGCTTTTAAGCACAAAGCACTCGCATCAACTGTAACATTTGGACGACTTTCATAAATAATGCCAACCACACCAAGAGGTGTTCGTACACGACTTATATGAAGCCCATTTGGACGCGTCCATTCATCCATCACTTGCCCAACAGGATCAGATAAACGAGCAACTTGGCGAACACTGTCTATCATTGCACGTAAACGCAAATCATCTAATTTTAGCCGATCAATCATTGCAGCTTTCAAATTATTCTGAGCAGCATTCTCTAAATCTTGACAATTCGCCCGTAAAATTTCATCTGACTGAGCCTCTAGACTTAAAGCGATCATTTCTAATGCATTGTTCTTTTGCTCAGAAGAAGCAACGGCCAACGCTGCAGCGGCATAGCGTGCTTTTTGTCCCATATCTTTCATTTGTTCTTCTAAAGTCATCGTAACATCCACTCTGCCAAAACAATAAAAACAAAAGTAACTTTTTTAAACAGTATTGGTCAAGCAACGTACAATCATATCATTACGATGCACCATAGCAGAGCGCGCCTCATACCCAAGAATAGCTTCAATTTCTTCACTTTTATGTCCTATAATGCGTACAGCCTCATCTTTGTCATAGCTTACAAGTCCACGCGCAATCTCAACCCCATTTGTATCAACAATTGCAACAGTATCCCCACGTTGGAAATTTCCCTCAACGGCAATAACCCCTGCAGCTAATAATGATTTTCCTGATTCAAGGGCCCTAATGGCTCCTTGATCAATCGTCAAAACACCAGATGGATCTAAATGACCAGAAATCCATGTTTTCCAAGCATTGACAGATTTCTTACTTGCCGCAAAAAAACTCTTGCGTTCACCTTTGTCAATTGCAGCAAGGGGATTCATACGCTTGCCTGAGGTGATAATCATCGCCGTTCCAGCAGCATTAGCTATTTTTCCGGCTTCAAGCTTAGTCTTCATTCCTCCCCGTGAAAACTCTGAAGCAGCAACATCTGCCATTTTTTCGATATCATGCGTAATGGATGCAACAAAAGGTATAAATTCAGCCGTAGGATCACTATGGGGAGACTTTGTATAAAGACCATCAATATCGGATAAAAGTATTAAAAGATCTGCCCTCACCATTGTTGCCACACGTGCAGCTAAACGATCATTATCACCATAACGAATTTCAGTTGTTGCAACAGTATCATTCTCATTAATAACAGGCACAGCTCCCAAATATAAAAGCATCTCAATCGTTGCACGTGCATTGAGATAACGCCTTCGCTCCTCCGTATCAAATAAAGTGAGCAAAATTTGGCCTATTTTGAGCCCATGTTGAGCAAGCGCATCACCATAGGTTTTTGCTAACTCAATTTGCCCTAAAGCAGCACATGCCTGGCTTTCTTCCAATTTCAAAGCCCCCTTAGGAAGCTGTAGCAATGTCCTTCCTAAAGCAATAGCACCTGAAGACACCAATAATATCTCTACGCCTTTTTTGTGCAATTCAACAACATCATTGATCAAGCTTTTAAGCCACTCAACCCGTAAACCTGCTTGAGGATCAACCAAAAGGGCAGATCCAATCTTGACCACAATACGTTTATAGTGTGTAAGTTTTTGCGATCCAACAGCCATCTCAATCAATCCTGCTATCCCCACCGTTCTCCTCTTTGCGTGATATTTCAATAATATGTGCACCAGCACGCAGCACATTTTCTAAACCTTCGCGGCTAACCGCAGAAAACATCATAACTGGTTGATCCGCTGCTCTTTGCAAAGCTTCCCGTTTAGCTTCACGCTCTTCATGAGCGAGAGTATCTATCTGGCTTAAAGCTACAATTTCAGTCTTATCACTTAGATTATTTCCATATGCCTCAAGTTCATGACGCACAATTTGATACGCTTTTGCTACATCTTCTTCTTGAGCAGAAATCAAATGAAGGAGCACACGACAACGTTCCACATGTCCTAAAAAACGGTCTCCAATTCCTACACCTTCATGCGCTCCTTCAATCAATCCCGGAATATCAGCCAAAACAAATTCACGACCATCAATTCGTACAACACCAAGATGAGGATGTAGAGTGGTAAAAGGATAATCTGCAACTTTTGGCTTTGCCGCCGTTACAGAAGCTAAAAAAGTTGATTTTCCGGCATTGGGTAAACCAACAAGTCCCGCATCAGCAATTAACTTCAAACGAAGCCATATTGCACGCTCTTCTCCAGACAAACCTGGATTTGCACGACGCGGTGCCCGATTTGTCGATGTTGTAAAGTGAAGATTGCCAAAACCGCCATTCCCTCCTTTTGCAAGGCGATAGCGCTGTCCCACTTCCGTTAAATCACATATTAACGTTGCATTATCTTCTTCAAAAATTTGAGTCCCAACCGGAACTTTAAGGATGACATCATCACCCTTCTCACCCGTCATATTACGCCCCTTGCCATGTCCCCCTGTTTTTGCTTTAAAATGCTGTTGGTAGCGATAATCAATCAGCGTGTTAAGTCCATCAACAACAAGAGCCCAGACATCACCACCCCGTCCTCCATTCCCTCCATCAGGCCCCCCAAATTCTATGAATTTTTCACGGCGAAATGATACTGCTCCAGAACCTCCATTACCAGAACGAATATAAACTTTAGCTTGATCAAGAAATTTCATTGGAAACACTCACTGAGGAATCAATCTCTCTACCTCTATAGGCAATACATTAATTTTACCAGTTTTTCATCATTGATAACAGAAAAACTGTCACTATCGCTGATAACTCTTTGAGAAAAAAATCATCGCATTTAAATAGGTTAAGTAAAATTAAGTCTTCTTAAAAGAAGGTGCTATTCTTGTACTTTTGTTTTTCCCTTAAATTCAAGTGCTAGAAGATAAAGCTCTACTGATTCTGATCGGCTTGCGGGTGGTTTAACATGGTAGACTTTTTTAAAATGCTGTTTTAATCTTGCAAGAAGAGTGTTTTCTGCTCCCCCTTGAAAAGCCTTTGCTAAAAAATATCCCCCAGGCTTGAGAACCGAAAGAGCAAAATCAGCCGCAACTTCACATAAATAAATCGTTCTTAAATGATCCGTCTGACGATGACCTGTTGTTGGCGCTGCCATATCAGAAAGAACCACATCCGGTTTTGTCCCTAAAGTTTCAATTAATTTCTGCGGTGCATCTGTATGCAAAAAATCCATTTCCAACATGGCAACTCTAGGTAATGGATCAACATGTAAATAATCAATACCAACAACGCTAGGATCCTCATCACTTGACCCTACTATACGCTCAGCCACCTGACACCAGCCCCCAGGTGCTGCTCCTAGATCAATAACCTTTTGACCTTTTTTCAAAAACCTATAGCGCTCATTAATTTCAATGAGTTTATAAGCCGCACGTGAACGATACCCATCTACTTTTGATTGATGGACATAAGGATCATTCAGATGCCTCTCTAACCATCGTCGTGATGAAGCTTTAATGGTTCCTGCTTTCTTTTTTACGCGCTGATATAATTCATGTGACCCTGAACCTCCATAGCCACCTCTCGGTGTTTTTGTTGTTTTTTTCATCGTTATTCATTGTCTCCATATTTAATTCTCTAACGCTTGAAATCTCTGCTCTTTCTACGACGACACCATACCCCATCGCGTAACATTAGCTCTATCAAAATTCCTTCCCTTAATCCACGATCAGCAACTCTTAAACGCTGACTTGGCCAAACTTCCCGAATAACATCTAAAATTGCACAACCAGCTAAAACTAAATCTGCTCTCTCGCGCCCAATAAAAGGACTTATGACACGTTTTTCTATATCCCATGATAATAGACGTTGTGTCATAAGTGTAATGTCTGCATCCTTCATCCAAATGCCATCCACTTTTTTCCTATCATAACGCTCTAAATTAAGATACATTCCTGCTAAAGTCGTAACTGTACCGGAGGTTCCCAAAAGATGAAACTTCGAACCTTGTGCTAACTCTCCTAATTTATGACGATCTGAAAAATTATTTAATAACCCTCGCACATAGCTTTTCATTTTTTCAAAATCGTCTAAGCTAATATCATTCCCTCCAAAACGTTCAGCAAGCGTAACAACACCAACAGGAAGAGAAGTCCAAGCGATAATTTGTCGAGCTAAACGAAAAGAACGCTTTTGAGAAACATCCAGTAGCACAATTTCTGATGATCCTCCTCCAATATCAAAAAGCACAATTGCGTCAGTATTTGGTTCAACAAGTGTACTACACCCTGTAACAGCAAAACGCGCTTCTGTTTGCCGATCAACAATTTCCAATTCAAGACCTGTCTCCTCCAAAACACGCTGAATAAAATGTCTACCATTTTCTGCAGAACGACAAGCTTCCGTTGCAATCAAGCGATAACGCTTAATATGCCTTTGTTTTAGCTTTAAATGACAAATCTTTAATGCTTCAATCGCACGATCCATAGCTTGTGTATTAAGAAAACCGTTATTTATTAAACCTTCTCCCAATCGTACAATACGAGAAAAAGCATCAACAACACGAAAATATCCAGGTTTACTGGGAGATGCGATAAGAAGACGACAATTATTTGTTCCGAGATCAAGTGCTGCATAAAGAGGTGGAGATTTTACTGAATGGAACCGTCGAAGAAAAGGTGCTTTGAGTTTTTTTGTTTTTTGAGCACCTATCATTATCTGATTATGAAACTCAAAAGCTGCCTCAGATTGAACAAAAACCTGTTTTTGTTCATAATGTTTTTTTCTCTGTTGTCTCTTTATATCAACAAGGACAGAGTATGCCTCTGTTCGTGACAATGCAGAAAGATTATTTGTATTACTACCGCACTGATCATACAACTGATCTGCTTTGGTATCGTATATTTCTCCTTGCTTTAACTCTTTTGAACCATAATTTAACGGGGTCATGTCCCTTATCCCTTGAGCGTCCCCCAATAAATAAACGCGAAAACTCTTCTGCTCATTCCTAAATAAAGCAATAATGCAGCATCAAATGATATATACAAGAAATCATTCTTTCTTTTTCTATCATTAAAATTTTCTACACTAACATCATTCAGATTTTTGTATAATCTTTCGGTTGTTTCCGTGAAATCATGCATCTCTTTATGAACTTAAAACTATAAATTAATCGTTTACGTTCACATCAATTTTTATAAATTATGCTCTTTTCTTTATACCATTTACACGGAGCATACCTCTATTGTAACAAACCTACACTATCATACTATTTGCTGACTTTTAAGGTTACAACAACCTATACATTAGTACGGTTTATAAGAAAAAAAATTTTTTTTCGTTATCCACACACAAACCTCGTTGTTATATGCAATGAAATGGCTTTGATTATGCTGGAATAAAAGTTCCGTAGTACTACAAAATGCAATTACAATAGCTGTTATTTCGTGAATACCAATAAAAACTATCGTTCAAAAAAAACTCTAGAATTATAAATTTATCTGAAAAATATTAATGCTTAATCAGACCGCTTTAAAAATCCATTTTAAGCTTAAAAAAAGAATTTAGTCTACTCATTATTGTAAGGAATAAATCGAGTATTTCTAATCTTTTTTACTTTTAATAACTAACGAAATCATTCTTTAAGCATTACGGGAAACACTAACTTTATTTTCTATTACATATAAATAACTTACTGTGACTTTATATTCATAAAACTCTCACTCTTTCCAATAAATCACCTCGATATCATATTATATAAAACTTCTTACTTATTTGACCTTATAATTTACACTCAGAAATATAATACAACAATTTATGGAAAAATGACTCTTGTTAAAAATACTCGATGAATTCTAAGGACGGAAAGAATTAAGTGCTGCATTTAACCCTTTAAATGGTACAGTAAAAGAAAATACCTTACCTTCTTTAGTTTTATAGGAAATACGTACCTTATTGTTCTGCTCTATTTGTTTAGTCAAAACCGGCCCTACAGGTGATTGTGCCAAACAAACCGTTTCATTACATTGCGTATAATTAATAAGAACAGGTTTTTTAACACCTTTTACAAACATTTGAATCGGAACATTTATATCAGAATTTGGCAATGTTCGAAAAAGCATCACTGCTTGACCACTTGTCGTAGAAACAAGAGACCAACTAAAAATGGTATTTCCTTCTTGATCATGAACCGTCTGTGTCACATTACATATACCTTGCTTATGTTTAAGCTTTTGTTTTTCGTCACAAATCAAAGTCCAATCATAAAACTGCATAATAATTCGACGTGTTTCGCCAGGTTCTCCCTTAGGTATCGATAAGTGCGGTGGATGCACTGTATAAATATTATTGTTCTCGTTGGCAAAGCTTTCGCTCTTGCCTATTAAGGCAAGAGCAAACAGCAGAACCTTTACTAACATACTTCTCGTTTTTACAATAACAGCCATTTTTTCTATTATCATCTCAACCTCAGAGTAATTCCAGCACCTATTCCCCAATGACCTCCAGCACTTGTCACAGATACATTCGAGCGAATATTTCCATCTTCAGATGTATAACCAGCACCAATAGCAAGTGCAGATTGACTGCGCCATAAACCACTCCCAAATGAAACACTTAAAGATCCTGGTATATCATAGTAACGTAAGTTGGACACCGCTAAACCAATAGCAGCAGCTTGTCTTGCTTCTTTCCGAACATCCTGAATAGCATAATTCAATGTCTCAAACTTCATATCCGTATAGGATTTCGACTCGTTAACACCATCATTGACAAGACCACTAACTTTCTCATCCGTATACTTATTGGCATCTTCAAGAACTATCTTCATCTGCTCTTCA